>JAKLLE010000011.1 GCA_023150295.1 Giesbergeria sp.
CTATGCGTCAGCAGTCGCGGCCACAGCAACCCTCGTGGCGTCAAGCGCAAAATGAGTAACTTCAACGTACGCCATCGTGGGGAAAACCTTCATCGAAAGCACCACCCAACACCGGTGCTTCGTATCTGAACAGTATTGAGGCTAGCCTGCCGCAGTACAAGGACCTGCCGGTGCTGTCGGTCAGCGCGCCGTTCAAGAGCGGCTTTCAGGGCGCGGCTGACTACACCGACGTGGCCGTGGGTCCGCTGGCCATCAACAACGCGGCCGACCTGTACCTGTATCCCAACACTGTGTACGCGGTGAAGGTCAACGGTGCAGACATCCAGAAGTGGCTGGAGGCCGCGGCCAAGCGCTTCAACCAGATTGACCCGGCCAAGACCACCGAGCAGGCGCTCATCAGCACCTTCCCCGGCTACAACTTCGACATGTTCACCACGCCCGACGTGCAGTACGAGATCGACGTGACCCAGCCCGTGGGCAGCCGCATCAAGAACCTAGCCTACCTGGGCAAAGCCATCAACCCGGCGCAGGAGTTCGTGATTGCCACCAACAACTACCGCGCCACCAGCGGCAAGAGTTTCATCGACAAGCTCGACGGCTCGGGCACCATCTGGGCTTCGCCCGACGCCAACCGTGACGTGGTGATCGACTACATCCGCAAGAACCCGGCGGTGACCCGCACGGCCAACGGCAGCGCCAAGAGCTGGCGTTTTGCCAAGGTGAAGACGGCGGGGGCCGTGGTGTTCAGCTCGGGCGCGGGCGCGCTGTCTGTGGCGCAGGCCGCAGGCCTGAAGAACGTGAGCCTGCTGGCAGCGGACGACGGCTCTGGCAAGGGCACGTCCAAGTACGCCATCGACCTTTCGCAATAAGGCCAGGGGCCAAGATCCACGACGTCCTCCAAGAGCAAGCGTCCACGGTTTGCTCTTGATTTGATAGCTGCTAACGTCCTTTGCACGGGCGCTAGCAGCTTTTTTTATAGTTGATTTGTGCGCTGTGGCGAAGAGCGCACCCCCACCGGTTGCAACAGCACCAGCAGGGCGCCCGCGCCGCCATCCACCGGCCGTGCCTGCACGAAGGCCAGCACCTCGTGCTTTTGCACCAGCCAGCGCTGCACGCGGCTCTTGAGTACAGGGCTTTTGCCGGGCGAGCCCAGGCCCTTGCCGTGCACCACGCGCACGCAGCGCACGCCGTTCTTGTGCGCGGTGCGGATGAAGGTGCTCAGCGCCGTGCGGGCTTCATCCACGCGCAGGCCATGCAGGTCGAGCTGGCGCTGAATGCTCCAGTGCCCGGCGCGCAGGCGGCGCGTCACTTCCACGCCAATGCCGGGGCGGCGAAAGCTGAGCTGGTCGTCGGTGTCCAGCAGGGTGCTCACGTCGAAGTCGTCGCTGATCGACTCCTGCAGCACGCGTTGTTCGTCCAACTGGTGCTGCACGGGCAGGGGTGGCGGCTGGGGGCGGTGCGGCAGGGCCAGGTTGCGGTCATGCAGCCGGGTGATGGGGCCTACTGCGCGGCTGAACAGGTGGCGCTCGGCTTCGCGCCGAGCGGCGGCTTCGCGCTGGGCTTTTTCTTCGGCCTCCCTGCGGGCCTGTTCTTCGTGCAGGTGGCGGGCCACGGCGGCCAGGTCCTGCAGGTCGGTGATGCGCACGCTGGCGCGGCGGGGTGTGGGCGCGCTGCTGCGGCGGGCTTTGCGCGGCACCGGGGCGGCATCTGTGCTGGGGGCAGCCCGTGCTGGGCGTGGCGCGGCAGCGGGCCGGGGTGGTGCCACCGGCACGCTGGCGGGCGGTGCCACCGTCGGCGTGGTGGGAGCCGTCGCAGCGCCCTTGGGCGCGCGTGCGCGCTCCAGCGCCAGGCGCAGGGCGGTATGGCCGGGCAGGCTCACGCTACACCAGCCCTTTCTCGGCCATCGACAGGGCCTGGCCCGGCGCCACGATCACATGGTCCAGCACGCGCACGTCCACCAGGGCCAAGGCGGCTTTCAGGGTCTGGGTGAGCGCCTCGTCGGCGCGGCTGGGCTGCACGCTGCCGCTGGGGTGGTTGTGCGCCAGCACCACGGCAGCGGCCTGGTGGTGCAAGGCACGCAGCACCACTTCGCGCGGGTACACGCTGGTCTGCGTGAGCGTGCCGCGAAACAGCTCTTCCAGCGCCAGCAGGCGGTGCTGGCTGTCGAGGAACAGCACCGCAAACACCTCGTGCGCCTTGGCGGCCAGGTGCAGTTGAAGGTAGTGCTTGACGGCCTGGGGCGAGTCGAACACCTCGCGCTCGCGCAGTTGCTGGGCCAGCGCGCGGCGCGCCAGTTCCAGCACGGCCACCAGCTCGGCGCGCTTGGCTGGGCCCAGGCCTTTGATGCGTTCGAGGTCGGCTGCGCTGGTGTGCAGCAGCCCGGCGATGCCGCCAAAGCCGCCCGTGGGCTGGCCGGTGCTAGGGTCTTGCGCCGGGGGCTCCAGCAGCTCCTGTGCCAGTTGCAGCACGCCCTTGCCCACAATGCCGGTGCGCAGCAGGATGGCCAGCAGCTCGGCATCGGCCAGCGCGGCGGGCCCGCGCGCCAGGAGCTTTTCGCGCGGCTGCGCGTCGGCAGGAAGGTCTTTGAGCGGCATGGAGACGGGGGTGTAAACGCCGAAACGTAAAATGGCGCCAGTTTATCGAGGCATCCATGGCAACTGTTCAACCGGGTTCTTTCCTGACCCTGCATTACCGACTGGCGGGCCCTGAGGGCGACGTCATCAACACTTTCGAAGACAAGCCCGCCACGCTCACGCTGGGCAACAGTGAGCTTTCGCCCGTGCTGGAGGAGCGCCTGCTGGGCCTGGAAGAGGGCACGCGCACCAGCTTCGAGCTGGCGCAGGGCGAGGCCTTTGGCGAGCGCAACCCGGCCATGCAGCAGTGGGTATCGCGCAAGCTGCTGGACACCCTGGGCGACCCCGACGAGCAGTACCACGTCGGCGAGGCGGTGGAATTTGCCACGCCCGACGGCTCGGGCTCCTACGCGGGCGTGGTGGTGCAGGTGGGCAACGCCGACAGCCAGGATGCGCTGCTCATCGACTTCAACCACCCGCTGGCGGGGCAGCCCGTCACCTTCGAAGTGCACGTCATAGGGGTGCTATGAACCACCCGCAAGAGGTGTTGCTGGCCGAGCCGCGCGGTTTCTGCGCGGGGGTGGATCGGGCCATCGAGATCGTCGAGCGTGCGCTGGCCAAGTTTGGCGCGCCGATCTACGTGCGCCATGAAATCGTGCACAACACCTACGTGGTGAACGACCTCAAGGCCAAGGGCGCGATCTTCATCGAGGAGCTGTCCGACGTACCGCCCGGCGCCACGCTGATCTTCAGCGCGCACGGTGTGAGCAAGGCCGTGCAGGAAGAAGCCCGCGCGCGCGGCTTTCATATTTTCGACGCCACCTGCCCGCTGGTGACCAAGGTGCACGTCGAGGTGGCCAAGCTCGCCCAGGAGGGCTACGAGTTCATCATGATCGGCCACAAGGGCCACCCCGAGGTGGAGGGCACGCTGGGCCAGCTCGACGGCGGCATCCACCTGGTGGAAGACGTGGCGGACGTGGCACGCGTGCAGCCGGCCCAGACCGAGAAGCTCGCCGTGGTCACCCAGACCACCCTGAGCGTGGACGACGCCGCCGAGATCACCGCCGCCGTGCGCGCGCGCTTCCCCAAGGTGCGCGAGCCCAAGCAGCAGGACATCTGCTACGCCACGCAGAACCGGCAGGACGCGGTCAAGCTGCTGAGCCCGCAGGTGGACCTGGTCATCGTGGTGGGCAGCCCCACCAGCTCCAACAGCAACCGCCTGCGCGAACTGGCGCAGCGCATGGGCACCACCAGCTACATGGTGGATTCTGCGGACGAGCTGCGTGCCGAGTGGTTCAGTGGCATCGCCCGCGTGGGTCTGACGGCGGGGGCATCTGCGCCGGAGGTGCTGGTGCAGCAGGTGATCGAGCGCATCAAGGCCCTGGGTGCCGTGTCGGTGCGCAAGCTCAGCGGTATCGAGGAAACGCTCAAGTTCCCGCTGCCCAAGGGGCTCAAGCTCGACGACACCGGGCCGGCGGCGGACGGTGGTGAATAATTCGCTATCAATTTGATAGCTATTTGCGCAAGTAAAACGGGCCTTAGAGCCCGTTTTTTATTGAATTTTGCAGGCGTTCCTGCTCGCAGCGATCCAGGGGGGGGCCCTCATCAACTCCACAGATCGAGTGGTGGATCTGCCGCCACGGCGCGCAGGATGTCGGTGCGCGAGACAAAGCCCACCGGTATGCCCGCCTCGTCCGTCACGGGCAGGCCGGGCAGCCCGGTATCCAGCAGCACCGAGGCCAGACGGCGCACATCGGTGTCGGGCGCAACGGTGGGCACGGGGGTCACCATCACGGCAGACACGGGCCGCCGGGCCAGCGCGATGGTGGCCTGGATGTGGCCCGGTTCGGGCAGCAGGTCCAGCGGCGCCATGTCGGCACGCACCAGCAGACCGATCACACGGCCCAGGGCATCGACGACGGGCGCCTGCGCGACGCCATGCTCGGCCAGTTGCTGCCAGGCATGGTTGACGATGGCGTCGGGCTGCACCGTCAGGCTGCGCGGCGTCATCACGTCGCGTACGAGCGAGAGGGGCTGGCGCGTGGTCGGTGTGGGGTGGCCGGTCTGTGCATAGGCGCTCACTGCGTCGTGTGCGCGCAGGTTGGCGCTGCCGGTGGGCGCTGCGGCGCCCGTGGTTTCAGAGGTGCCGCTTGGCTGTGCGCCGCCAGGCAGCAGGGATTCCAATGAGAAGGGTGGCGCCTCGTCGGTGCCGCGCGTGCGCAGCGCCTGTGGGCGGTTGACCCGCCGTGCCGATGTGATGCGCGCAAGGTTCTCGGGGCCACCCCGGTACATCTGTCCCGATGGGCCAAACACAAAAAACATGGCAGCCTCCTGCCACCCCTGGATGCGGGATGGGCCTGCACATGTTATCGGCAAGGCCCGCAGCTTCCGCAGTGGGGCCATCTAAAATCGCACCATGCTAGATATTCTTCTCCTGCGCAAAGACCTCGGCACCACCGTCGAGCGCTTGCAAACCCGCAAAAATCCCCAGCCCTTCCTCAACGTCGAGGCCTTCCAGGCCTTGGAGGCTGAGCGAAAAAGCCTGCAGACTCGATCTGAGGAACTGCAATCTCGGCGAAATCAGCTCTCCAAGCAAATTGGCATTCTGATGGGGCAAATTGCCCGTCTTAACGCGACGGAGGAGTTTGACCAGGCTGATTTCAATAAACAGCAAGCGGACGCCTTCAAGTTGGAAGTCGCTCAGATTAATCAGGAGCGAGAGACGTTCGAGGCCCGCCTGGACCAGATCCAGGCCGAGCTGCAAACCCTGCTCCTGGCCGTGCCCAACCTGCCGCACGAAAGCGTTCCCGTGGGCGCCGACGAGCACGGCAACGTGGAAGTGCGCCGCTGGGGCCAGCCGCGCGCCTTCGACTTCGAGGTGAAGGACCATGTGGACGTGGGCACGCCTCTGGGGCTGGACTTCGACATGGGCGTCAAGCTCTCGGGCTCGCGCTTCACCGTGATGAAGGGCCCGATCACGCGCCTGCACCGCGCCCTGAGCCAGTTCATGCTCGACCTGCAGACCCAGCAGCACGGCTACACCGAGTGCTACGTGCCCTACGCCGTCAACGCCGACTCGCTCAAGGGCACGGGCCAGTTGCCCAAGTTCGAGGGCGATCTGTTCGCCGCCAAGAAGGGCGGCCAGGACGGCGAGCCCGTGCCGGACAACGCCGCGCTCTACCTCATTCCCACCAGCGAGGTGCCGCTGACCAACTTCGTGCGCGACGTGGTGCTGCAAGAGTCCGACCTGCCCATCAAGCTGACGGCGCACACGCCGTGCTTCCGCTCCGAGGCTGGCAGCTACGGTCGAGACACGCGCGGCATGATCCGCCAGCACCAGTTCGACAAGGTCGAAATGGTGCAGATCACGCACCCCGACAAGAGCTACGAGGCGCTGGAAGAAATGACCCGCCACGCCGAGACCGTGCTGCAGCAACTGGGCTTGCCCTACCGCGTGATGGCCCTGTGCACCGGCGACATGGGCTTTGGCTCGGCCAAGACCTACGATCTGGAAGTGTGGCTGCCCGCGCAGAACACCTACCGCGAGATCAGTTCGGTGAGCAATTGCGAGGCCTTCCAGGCACGCCGCCTGCAGGCGCGCTTCAAGAACGCGCAAGGCAAGAACGAACTCGTGCACACGCTCAACGGTTCTGGCCTGGCCGTGGGTCGCACATTGGTGGCCGTGCTGGAGAACTACCAGCAGGCCGACGGCAGCGTGACGGTGCCCGAAGTGCTGCGCCCGTATTTAGGCGGGGTTGAACGGTTGGTGCCGTAAAAATCCTGCTACAATCTAAAGCTTGCCCGCCAGGAGAGGTGGCAGAGTGGTCGAATGTACCTGACTCGAAATCAGGCGTAGTGGTAACACTACCGAGGGTTCGAATCCCTCCCTCCACTGCAAGTATTCATATCAGACGGGCCCGAGTGGCCCGTTTTGCGTTTTTACCCTCTAGCGTACCCGCGATAGTGCGCGGCACATGGCGCTTGCTGGGGACATGACGTGCCATTCGCCATCCATATACCTAGATGCTGGCCGTATTCCGGCAGGTATCGAGCCTCAGCTATCTACGGATAGAGTTCACTTTGGATATTCATCAGGTGAGCGCTACCCGTGACATAGTGAGATTGTCGTGATTACCGCTTCTTTAGCGTGATGCTGTTTGCAGTACGGGAGATCTCTTTGTATTTGCGCAGTGTCGTCAAGGCGCCGACTCCACCTGCAGCAATTGCGATGGCAATTGCCGAAGTGGTTGCGGGGATTCCGAGTATCCCCACTGCGGCAGCCGCAGTAACTCCAGCTGCGGGCGCGGTAACCGGGCCAGCTGTGCCACCCGTACCTAGCGTTGCATATGCGGCAAACGCTGCGATACCAATAGCTCCAAATGCAATTGCCCACGCTACTTGACCTGTAGCACGGATCCTGATGGTCTTTTTTGCCAGGTCACCTTCAATTTCAATCTCATCCGCGCCTGACTTTAGAGCCTCGCCAAGCTCTTTCTCGGTTTTGACTTTTCGCGCCATCAGTCTCTCCCTTGGTTCTTACAGGATGTTACTTCACGGCAAGGCACGTCTTTCGCGCATCGTGTTTTTTGATGGCGTAGCAACGATCCCGTGATCCTTTGATTTCCGCCAGACACTGGTTGCGGTTGTCACCATCCTTGATGCGGTAGCAACTTCCAGAGTCCCGCTTGACCTGCGCCAGACAATACGCCCGCTTGTCCGCATCCTTGATCGCGTAGCACTCCGAGGTGCCCGCCATGGCCTCCCCCATCCAGGCCATTGCGATCATGCAGAGCGGCACGAGGAGGTAGCTTCTTGCTATGCTGTTTATGGTCATGGTGCCCTCATTCGCAGATGCTGTGGAACATGGCCTGCTCCTCGCCAGCGGTACATATGGTCAGTTGCTTTCCATCTCGCTGCCAGCGGAATCTACACATGGCCAGCCCTGACCCGCTGCAGGTCTGCATTTCCGGACGGCCCTCACATCGGGTGTCACCTTCCATGCATTGATCTGCCTCTTTAGAGATCACAGGCTGCCAGCCATCGCGCATGAGAACCACCCGCACCTGTGCATAGGATTCGTTGCGAGCGAATGATGGGACAGGACGCCGTTTGATGCTAGTCTGGGCCTGGGTTTCGTCCACCACTGGCGGCGGCGAGCGATCATTCCCGTCTGGTGCCTTGCGAGAGACCATGATTGGCGCGCGATTCTCTGCCGCCACGGTTTTGCCGGTGAGCTTCTGCCATTGCCCAGCATATGTCCAGTATGTCTGTCCTTGGTAGGTGACCTGCATGCGCTTGGGTTTGAGGGGATCGGCATCCTTCGATGATTGCCATTCCATCCAGTCCGCCCTCACTGGATCACCATGCGTCACCTCACGGCATTGCCCGCGTGCGATCTTGCGCATGGCCTCCGATCTCCATGCCGCTGCATCTCGCTGCATGTAGGTGTCGCTGGTGATGATGCGTCTCTGCATATCCGGTTGGTGGCGGAATTTCTCCAGCAGGGCTTGGTTCGTCACATCTTTGGCACCGATGATTTCATCGAATGATTGCTGCTGGCTGCACAGCAGGGCAGGCTCGGTCATGGCAGGGCGCAGTTCCAGTTCTACGTCCGGCATGAGCAGTGCGACCGGGACCATGACTGCGACAGCCAGCCCGTACCACGCCAGGATCACCTTCGCTTTGCCTATGCGGCCCTGTCCCCATGTGACTGATGACCACGCCCGGAGAGACTTCCACTTGGTGGCGAGATAGTTCTTCATTGCATTGCTCCCTCTGTGTTGTTGTGCTGATTTGGTGTGTCGTCCCGTGTTGATGCGAGTGGGTCAGAGCTATGACCGTCGGTCATATTTCCTGCGCGGCGACCGATGGCGTAGTCCGCCCAGTCCTGCATGAGCTGCTGCCGTTTAGCGAGGAGGTCACCACGCCGATACGCTGCCTCCACCTTGTTGCCCACCGTATGAGCCAGTGCCATTTCTGCGACCTCGTTCGGGTAGTCGGTTTGCTCTGCGCACCAGTCGCGGAACGTAGAGCGGAACCCATGGGGCACCGCCTCCAGCTTCAGGCGACGGAGTACCGCCGTGAGCGTCATATCCGAGAGCGCACTACCCAGTTCAGGATCACGGCTGTTGGGGCTCGGGAATACATACGCCTTGCCCGTGGTGCGTCCCGCTGCGAGAGCGAGCGCTTTCATTTCTTGCAGGAGTGCGATAGCTGCATCCGACAGCGGCACCCGATGGGCCTTGCTGGCCTTCATGCGTTCAGCAGGGATGGTCCACACCCGCGCAGCCAGATCGATTTCTTCCCAGGTGGCACCGCGAACTTCTCCGGAGCGGGCTGCCGTCAGGATCAGGAATAGCAGGGCCTTGGCACCCATCCCCTCCTGACCCACCAGTTGCTCCATGAATACCGGCAACTGCGCATAGGGCAGCGCCTGAAAATGCGTCGTCTTGGTCACCTTGCCCGGAGCAGGCAACAGCTTGTCCAGCAGCCCCTTCCAGCGTGCAGGATTGGAGTCCGTGCGGTAGCCCCGTGCAATAGCCCAGTCGATGATGGATTCGATTCGACCGCGCAGACGGGTGGCCGTCTCTGTCTTGCTGGACCAGATTGGCTCCAGCACCTTGAGCACCATCGCCAGCGATATGTCCCGCACAGGCATCTTGCCCAGCACGGGCGTGGCATACATGTCCAGCGACCGTTGCCACTGCTGCGCATGCTTGGCGTTCTTCCAGCCCTTCTCATGCGAGGCGATGTAGCGTTTGGCCGCTTCACCGAACGTCATGCTGGTGTGGATTTCCGCGACCAGACGGGCCCGCGCTCTGCGTGCGTCCTCGATAGGGTCGATGCCCTGCGCCAATTTGGCACGGGCAGCCCGAGCCGCCTCCCGTGCATCCGCCAGCGTCACGGACGGATAGGAGCCCAGGCCCAGGTCTCGTCGCTTGCCTGCCACCTGATAGCGCAGCACCCAACTGCGCGAGCCGTACATCGTGACGTTGAGGATCAGGCCACGCACGCCGCCGACATGGTTGGTGCCACGGCGCCAGAGAGCTGCCACCTGGGCCGCACCCAGTTCCTTGCGCGGTTCGCGGGGCATCATGGCTGCACCTCCGCTGGTGCAGGACGGGGATAGCCGGGGGGCTCATAGATCAGTACCTGCCACTCGCACACCGAGGCACGGGAGAGGGCTGGAGCAGGGTCACCCCCATCCATGGCGATTAGCTCACTCTCGACGGCGCGAGTTCGGCCCTCGGTGAGCCAGTCAGTCCAGGCGCGGTAGCGGGCGATCATCCCGGGGTCGCGCTGGTGGAGATAGATGACCTGCAGGGGCGCAGGCGGGTTCGGTGCGGTCAATCGAGTTTCCTCCTTGACCGCCACTCTGGAGAATTTGGAGGGCTTGCAGGAAATTTTGATTTCATCGTCCCGGAACCCGCATGGATCAAGGCGATGCTCTCCTCTCCCCAACTTTATTGAGTTGGTTGCTATCAATTTCATATCAATGACTCCTATGTCATTGATTTTCAATAGCTTTTTCCAGCGGCGGAGAGGGGGTGTCCGGAGCGGTCAGGCTGTCTTGATGGACGAGACAGGGGACGAGTTTTCTTGCGACGCGAGACACGGAGACTCCCTGGTGATGGGGAGCATGGAGGGGAGAGCAGCGGGTAGAGCTACCCGCCATTTGCTCAGGTAAATTCGTAGGGTTCGAGCGTCCAGCTGTAGTCCAGATACAGAGGATGCCGAGGGTGACCATTGACCGTCAGGTCTCCGAATCTGCGCCATTGGGGCTGATACTGCGCCAGCCGTTCATGCAGTGCATCACGCGCCCGGAGGAGATAGGGCCGGTTCACCACGGAGGTACCCCAGGCCGCCCAGATGGTTGGCTTGGGGTATTGCGCGACGGTCTTCTCGATGGCCTCTAGGTTGCGCTCGTAGGCGACAGGATCAGCCCTGGGCGGCAGGTCTTTGGGATCGGTGGCCCGCACCGGGTAGAGATTCAGCATGACAAATCCATCGAATCCGCATTGCCGGGCGACCTTCTCCACGCGGGTCACGGTGGGGTCGAGTTTCTCTTGGGTGGCAGTGCTTGGATTGAGGCCGATGACCAGCAGCGGTCGGGCTCCGGAGCGGCCCAGCGTGTAGCGCCATTGGTCGTTTTGGTCGGAGTGGTAGATGTCGTACATGGGCACTTTCAGGGGGGTATTCGTAGCGTCTGCCCAGTCCGCTCCGGCTCAGGCATCAGATTATTTTGTACCACATATGCGGGTGCATAGAGTCGTCAGGCAACGGACAGTCCCTGCCCATGACCAGGGACGAGGCATTGATCGCTGCGTTCGCCGACGAGCTTCGCTCCCGGCGTGCTGCGCTGCGTCTGTCCCAGGAGGAGTTGGCCCACCGTGCGGGTGTCAATCGGACATACATCGCCAAGTTGGAGCTGGCACGCAACCAGCCTACATTGACTGTGTTGCTGCGCGTGGCTGAGGCGTTGGAGGTGCCGCTTCCAGAGTTGATTGCTGGGGCTCTTGGTCGGCGGTAGTGGCGTGCTTCCGCCCAGGTGTGACCTGCCTGCTGGTTGATGCCAGCTACAGAGTGGAGAGAGCCGCATACGCCATCTCCGAGGTCGATCGAGTCTGTTCCCCTTACTGCCTTACCCGGCGCCCCGCCCGGCAGCCCCGAGTTTCGGGTGGGAGCGTTTCATGATCTGCCCTGCGTGATTTGAGGCCGTTGGTCACTGTTTCGCGAGCTTGTTCTCCCTATGCCCCAGCCCCCGCCCGCCCCGCCGTCCCCGTAGGGGACGGGCGGGCGGGGGCGGGTATGTGGTGGCGGGACATGGTTTCCGAGGGGGCGCGGCACGAGCCGTCACGCTGGTCTGATGCCACTGGATTCATTGAGGTCAGAGTGGTACTTACGCGCGTTTCGTGGGGGCTGTGACTATGGGGGTAGCGGGCAGGTTCTTCGTGCAGCTCTTTGGTACCACTCTGTACGACTTCGGTGCCATCATGCGCTGGTGGCTCGCCGTTTGCTCAGGCTCCAGTTCTGCGTTTGGGTATCTGCTGCCGTCACTCGCCCGGGGATTCCTGTCCCGGGTTTATCCGTTTGCGCGTTACCCAGTAGCTTCCACCCCAGCCCGACTCCCCCCCGCCCCCCCTTTCAGGGGGGAGCGGGCGGGGGGGAGTTGGGGCGGTGGAGATTTGGATGTGCCCTGATGCCCGTTCCGAGATTCGGCTAGAGGTAGTCGATGATGTTTGATGGCTGCAGTTTGGGTTAGCGACTTCCCCGGGATGTAATTGGATTTCGACTGCCCACCCCGCCCGGCCCCGTAGGGGCATGGGGGCGGGTGGGCAGTCGCTGATCGGCCATCAACAACTCACTCCAGAGCTTTCAGAGACAGCAATGGTCAGCGCAGAAAGCCCAGTTGGAACACCATGGGTCTCAGTTTGTCTGTCAGCGCCTGGTAGGCCTGCTCAAAGGGAGCGAAGTTCACCGGGGCAGTGTCGCCGCCTTCGCTGCGAGCCTTGAGCGCGTTGCGGATCTGGTACCAGCCCACGTCAGGGCGGTTGAGTTTGTATTCGTCGCGCACGGTGCGCACGTCGGTGTGGGCAAAGTATGCCTGCCATAGCGTCCGCCCGGCATCGAGCACAGCCTGGGCTTCGGACGTCAGGGTTTTATCGGCCAGGTACTGCACCATGAAGTCGGACTCGAAGCGGTCGGGAGCGCCCACCTCGGTTTCGGTGAAGGGGATGAAGTGGTTGACCAGTGACCACTGCTTGCCGTTCCACTCGAGGCCATTGGCGCCTGCTGTGAGGTTGCTGCCGTTGAACAGCATCCACATTAGGCAGTCCGTCCGGAATTCAGCCGTCAGGTCGCCGATCGGTTGGAGAAATTGGTCACGGTCGTTTATCCAGGTGGGTTTGACGACGCGCCGCATCGTGAAAATTACTGCCGCCTGCCACAAGTTTTCCGCCGTGATGTAAGCGCCACCGCCGTTGCCACCTGTGTAAATGGAGGATGTGATGAGAGTTTCTTGTCCTGCATGCTGGAGGTCGTTGTTGCTCGCGTACAGGTAGCCCACCATTGCGTCGCACGATCGCTTTAGTCGCGGGTTGCCAGATACTTTGACAGCGTTCGCAAGTGGCAAAGCGAGCTCCATATTTGGTTCTGGTTTTTCCATCCACACATTAAGGTATGTGCTGGTGGGCAAGTTGTAGAACCTCTTCGCACCGATCTGCTGTGCCTTCTTATCCAGCACCTCGACGGCAATTTCTGTGATCGGTATTTTTCTTTCTGAACCTTGGTTGGTTTTCCATATCAGAAAGCCAATCGGGAAGTCGCCTTTGAGCCCGTCAAATGCCTTGCTATGAACGATGAAGCCACCCAGGTAGGCCGCATGCCAGTCTGTGCGAAACTTTGCAAAATTGGGGGCATTCACGTACTTAAGCTTGCTGAACATCGCTAACGTTGCTGTGGGCAACTCCGTGGAAATGCGCGCTAAAAACTGGACGAACAGCTCTTTGCTGGCATAGCCCATGTTGGCCATGCACGTGTTAACACGGGTCTGCTCTACGCTTTTTTTGTTCTGATTGCCTTTGCCATACCTCAGCGCCTACGCGGTGCAGTCCCGTGATGATGATGTCGGTCGACGCCACCCATACCGGCGCGTCACTGCTGCGTTCGCACAGATAGGTACTCCATCCAGACTCATTGCCCACTAGGTCGGGCCTGCCAATTCGGTAGTCGTCGCAAACCCAGCGGATAACGCTTGTCCAGTACTCATACGCCTTCGCTGCCATTGCTCGGTGGCGAACGGCCACAGCCTCAAGTTGATCCTGTTGGGCTTGCGGGATCAAGTCGCAGGCGTTGGGATTGCGAGTTAACAATTCGGGGGGGAGTTGTACGTGCTCGTCAACAAACACTCGCACATCAACCTGGTAGATGTTGTACTCCAGCGGGTTGCCACCAACCTGCCATGAGGATAGGCGTCCAACGGGGTCGTCGACAGTGCGGTCTCTCTCGATCTTCTCTGCACTGGGCAACCGTAGTTCGATTGCTGCACCGTCCATTTGCCATGTGTGCGTAGCACCGAGTAAGGAGGGCGCAACGGCGAAAGCCCGCAAAACAAAGCGGTTCCATGATTGCAAATGCATTGGCTGAGTGCTCATGTCGAGAATTGTGATGCTTACCCATCAGGCTACCCATCCCCGGAGTTCTGGGCTCAGGCCTGGCCGTGGGTCGCACATTGGTGGCCGTGCTGGAGAACTACCAGCAGGCCGACGGCAGCGTGACGGTGCCCGAAGTGCTGCGCCCGTATTTAGGCGGGGTTGAACGGTTGGTGCCGTAAAAATCCTGCTACAATCTGAGGGTTCGAATCCCTCCCTCTCCGCCAGCACAGATTTGCAGAAACTCTGAAAATTCGTGCTAGAATGCGAGGCTTAGCGGCTGTAGCTCAGCTGGATAGAGTACTTGGCTACGAACCAAGGGGTCGTGGGTTCGATTCCTGCCAGCCGCACCATATAAACCCCGTAACTTCAACGAGTTACGGGGTTTACCTTTTCCACCAGTGGAATGCCTGGGTAGATTTTGGGTAGGTCAGCTCCTGACTCTCCCCGTACTTCCTTCTCAAGACCCTTGAGGAAGATCGCTTTCCCGATTCGCGCAATCACCGCCTCACCCCATTCGCGCATGGCCAAGTTGACGGCCAGCGCTACCACACGGCAGTTTGCCGCGTCGTAGCCCTTGCTGGAATCGATCCGGTCTATGCTTGGCTGAAATGGCGCGGCTCGCTTGCTTGGGTCTGGGCGGTCAAAGCTCAGGGCTATTCCCGTAACTTCGCAGTAGCCGTTGCAGCGCAGCAGAATTTCTGCAACTTGCGAAGGCGTCATGCTTGCGCCACGTCCAGTTCGGCGCCCGCGATAGGCCATGCCCTGCGCGGTGCGATGAAGCCACGACTTTCGGTCGCGCAGCATTCCTTCTACCGTGGTTTCCCAGGCGGTTTGCAGATGACGGCGTGAATACCCTCTGACATAGCGCCCGAGTATTTCCTTGGCTTCGGCGAGGTTGCTGGTTTGCGTGCAAAGCCGGATGCGCTCCCCGCGTATCACTTTGTCGATCTTCCAGAACCCATGAGGTTCCAGATAGAGCCCAAGAGGTTTCTTCATGTCATCCATTCACCACCTCCAATAAGCGGCGCTCTTCTTGCTCCTGGCGCAGTGTGGCCAGCGTCTTGTTCCACTTGCCCGAGTCGGCTTTGATCTTCTCCAGCGCTGCGTGCAGTTCCACGATTTGGGCCATGCTGTAGTGCTGGGTCATGGTCTTGGTGCTGTGCCACAGCACTTCGGCCACGGTGCTTTCGGCCACCCCGGCTTCGCGCAGGCGCATGCCTACGGTGTGCCGCAGGTCATGCACATGCAGATCGCCCAAGCCCGCTGCCTTGCGCGCGTTCTGCCAGGCCGTGTTGTTCATGGTCTGGATTCGGCGGTAGGGCATGGCCGGGGCCTGGTCGGTGTGCTTGACGCGCTCGCGCCGGTACACGAACACCCACTCGGGGTGCTGGCCGCGCACCGTCTCGATGATCGACTGCGCCACGCTGTTGCACACGATGATGCGCGAGCGGCGCCCGCCCTTCACATGCTGGCGGGGCACGTCGAACACTGAGCAGCCCAGCTCGGGCACCCTGATTTCCCATTCCCAGCGCAGGCTGCACACCACGTCGTCACGCACGCCGGTATTGAGCGTGAACAGCGACATGCGCGCCAGGTGGTCTGGCAGCAGGGGCATCAGCGTGCGCTGTTGGCCCCAACTGATGGGGCGCGGCTCGCGCTGGTGGCCCACCAGGGGCAGCATGGTGATCTTGGGCGCCTGCTCCAGCCATGTCTTGCCGTCTTCGTCGCGCCAGCTCGTGGCGGCCAGATTGATGATCCGGCGCACCACGCCCAGGGCGAGGTTGATGGTCTTGTTCTTGCGGCCCTCTGCCTTGCGCGCAGCAACGTAGGGCGCCAGGGCGCCATCGTGGACTTGCGGTAGGGTGAGCTGGCCGATGAAGGGCATGATGCTGTCGAGCAGGATGATCTCGGTAGGGAGGCTTTTCTTGTCCTGGTGCGTCGTCACGTAGTGCGCGGCGGCTTGGTCGAAGGTGCGCTCGGGGCGCATGCCGTGCAGGTGCACGGCGCGCAGCTCGCCCAGGCGCGCTATCAGCCAGCTTTCTGCCTCGCCCGCAGTTGGGAAACCGCGTTGGCGAAGGCGGGTGCCGAGATACCACTTGTCAACTTGCCAGGTTCCGTCTTTTTCGGGGTAGATGCCCCGGATTTTTTGGCCCATGCGTTCCTTCCTTTCTCTGTGGGCCATCCGTTCCTGGCCGCATTCTGCGCCTGCCCGTGCTCGCTGTCATTGGCTGCGCTTTGCGGCAGCCCCCCGGCATCGCGTTTGAAGTCGTCGAAAACCCGGTCGAGGTCGTTCTTGTCGAAGATGAGGCACACGCCCTGCTGGATACCCACCAGGCGGGGGAGCCACAGGGCCTCCCAGGTGCGGCGCTTGACGCCGACGTAGGCCATGGCTTCTTGTTGCGTGAGGCCGCGTTTCATGCCGTGGCCTCCTGCTTGTGCTGCAGCCACAGGAAATGCGGCGGGGTGCCTGCTGCCTGGTAGTCGGCCCACAGGCCCGCGCCCACGGCGCAGCGCGATGGCCCGCCGGGGTTGAGCCCTGCTGCCCGGCATTGCGGGCACGCGCCGTGGTGGGCCTGGTAGGCTGTGTCGGCGGTGCGCCAGGGGGTGGGGCGGGTCAGCATTGGGAGTGCTCCACGTCGATACGCCGGAACTCCAGCACCCACACCCACGGGTTGGCGTCCCAGCTTCCGGGGCCGTTGATCTGCTCCCAGAGCACTGCATACTCGGCTATTGGCCCGCCCTGTTCGTTCCCTGCGCTGTCGAGAATCAGGGAGCCCGTGTCTGATACCCCTTCGGCTTGTGCGGCAGATATGTCGATGTCCTGCAGGCGCTCCACGCGCACGCTGGTGATTTCGAGCGTGATGCGGCTGGCCCAGCGGGGCATGTGGATAGCAGGCCGCCAGCGCGCCTCTGCGCATTCGTCGCGCCTCAGCTCGTTCATCGCCTTCAGCCCTGCGGGGTCGGCTTTGTAAAGGGTCTCGCCATCGTCCGTGAACCGCTGGAACGTCTCCCTCACCCAAAGCCGGTCTCCTCGCTTGCCGTAGGGGCAGCGCATCATCGCGGTGCCTGGCTCGGCGTGCGCCCATTGCGGCGCATCTCCGAACGGCACGCCGCCGTCCACGCGGCGCGGCTGGGGTTTCACCACCCTTCGCGTCTGCGTCTTCGTGCCTGCCAGCAGCGCGCACACCATCGGCGCGCTGAAAAGGATTGGTCGTTCTTTCATGGCTCCCTCACGCGGCCTGAAGGCCGATGCTGTGTGGCGCCACCCGCATGACGGTGCCGCCGCTGGTTTGCGTTTGCGCGATCAGCTTGCGGGCGATGTCGTGAATTTCGCCCGCGCTCAGTTGCTGGATCTGGAATTCGTGCAGATCCAGCGCGGTGGTGATTGCTTCCAGCTCGTAGTAGTGCAGCGGGGTCTGGCGCCAGGTGCCGGTGGCCAGGGCGCGGGTGCGGACGGCTGCAAGGGCCTGCTGTGCCGATGTGATGTGCTCGTGCAGGCCGCGCACGATGCCGCGCTGCTCAATGGCCTGCGCGATGTGCATGGCGGTGGCCAGCACGGTGTGCTGGTCTTCGGTGGCCACGCCTTCGCGCAGGCGGGCAAAGCAGGCGCGGTAGGGGGCCATGGTTTCGGCCACCTCGGCACGGCTGAGGGCGCTGGCGCGTTTGAGGGCCTTGAATAGTGTGTTCACGCCGCCGGGCTTGAGGTGCTGGCGGGAGCGTGGGGGGGTGTAGCGTGGGAGGGGCATTACTCGCCCTCCTGCGCTGCGCGGGCGGCGTCATGCCGAAGGAATGCCGCCAGCACTGAGCTTTTCAGGTCTCGGCGCAGGATGCGGATGCACTCAGGGTCATCTTCGTCTGCTGGCTCTGTTTCGCAGGCTTCCCGCACAACCAGCCACGCGAATTCTTCTCTCGGCAGCGCATCCCCCTGCGATGCGGGCGAGGGCTGGGGTGCTGTGTAGAGTTTGCTTCCGGCGGGGATCATGCGCAAAAGCTCGACGTTGTGATGCCCGTGCTCGCCGCAGTCGATGGTGCAGCCGCCGTGGTAAATCATCACCGGCTCCTGCGCCTCCTGCTGAGGCGCTGAAGTTGGATCACCGGACATCCTGCACTGCAGCATGGCGTCGGCAGCGAGGTAGCACCCGTCTGCCAGTATTCCCAGATCCACTTCGTTATAGAAATCAAAATTTCTGTCGCTTGACCTAAAACGTTGTTGGAGATTGGCAGCTACTGCAGGAATGGCCGCAGCAGCGAAGTAGTCGCGCAAGGTCATGCCCCAGCAGCCATGCACGCTCGGAGCGGTTGCTGATGGGAATGCTGGGGGGTTATTCGGCTTCATCGATAGCCTCCAGTTCGGTGTAGTCAGCAATCAGGCCCTTGCCGGTGGGCATGTCTTCGATGTCGAGCATCCAGGCGCGGTCGCCGGTTTTGCTGGTGATGACGGCCTGGGTGCCCTTGGTGGGCAGCAGGTGGCCGCTGGCGTTCTTGAGGTCGATGCGCACGCGCACTGTCTGGCCGGGTGCGAAGGCGTTGATGCCATCGGCGGCGGCCATGGCCTGCGCGATGGCGGCCTGGGCCTCGGCGGCGGTGGTCTTGCTCTCGGCCCCGGCCTTGCCTTTGCCCTTGGGCTTGATGGCGGGCTTGGCGGTGTCGGGCTGGGCTGTGGTGCCTGCGCGCTCGGCGGCTTCGGCCTTCATTTCTTGCTGAGCCTGGGCTTTGATGGCTGCCAGATCGACGCCTGCGATGGGGGCGATGGCTTCGAGTTGCAGGGCTTCGTTGATGGGCCGGTTGAAATGGGGTTCTGCGTCCGCCGTGGCGGCGACCATGAGCATGGCGAGCATCTGTGTTTTGTGGCCCATTTCTGCGATGCGGCGCGTTGCCTCGGCAAGGGCGTCGTCGTCAAACATGGGGGGGAGGCTGAAGATGGAGCGCAGGAATTCGTCGCTGGCTTCGCGGGCTTCCGAAAGGATGAAGCGCTGGGCAACGGCGGGGGGTAGCGTGTCAATGTCCTGCGGGTCGTTCTGCAGGTTGTCTATCACGGCGTTGATGGCTGCGCCGCGCCAGCGCCGTTGGTATTCGGTCTCCAGCTCCTCGCGCGTGGGCTCGCCGGTCTTGGGTGCTGCCTGGGGCTTGGCGGCTTTGCCGCGCGCTTCCAGCACGGCCCCGGCGGCGCGGGTGGGCACGGCTTCTACCATGGCGCCGCTGGGGGCTTCGATCAGCACGATCTTGCCCTCGGGCACTTCGTCGCCCAGCAGGGTGCGCAGGGGCTCGGTGTCGCCCTTGCGTGGCTTGTCGAGCAGGATGTAGCCGGTGGGGGCCACGCCTTCGGTGGGCATGATTTCGCGGGCCTCAGCGCCGGTGATGACTTTGCGCCCGCGTGCTTTGGCTTGCAGGGTGATGTGGGCGTAGTGCGCGTCTTTCTTGTCGGCAAAGCAGGCGGTGTCGGTGCACACGTCCGCACCCTGTTTGTCCCACAGCTCGGGGGCGGCTCCGGTGCGTTTGGGGCACTGGGTGCACGCGCCAGCCTTTGGCAGCAGGGCCGCATCGTCCAAGGCAAAGGGGGCCTGGGCGAGGTCGGTCATGTAGTTGCGGCGGGCGAGGTCTAGCGCGGCGCGGTAGCTCATGGGGCCGTTGTCTGGCCCGCCGGTCAGCACCTTGCGGGTGAATTCCTGCTGCAGGGCTGGCGTTGGGCGCTGGGCCACCAGCAGGGCCACGCTGCGCTTGAGGATGCCTTGGCGCATGGCCACCAGGGCATCGGCGCACAGGCCGGGCAGGCGCAGGGCTTCGTACACGTGGGTGCGGCTTTTGCGGATTTCGTCGGCGGCCTGTTCGCGGGTGTAGCCGTGCTCCTCGATGAGGCGCAGGATGCCCATGGCTTCGTCGAGTGGTGAGAGGTCGGCGCGGTGCAGGTTCTCGACCAGTTGCATGGTGAGCGCGCGGGGTGCGTCGGCGTCTTTGATGAGCACGGGGATGGTGCGCAGCCCGGCGATGCGCGCTGCGCGCCAGCGGCGCTCGCCCGCAATGATTTCGTGCGTGGCGTGGCGGGTGTCGGCGCTTTCAAAGGTGTCTTGCAGGCGCTCGGGCGGGAGCTTGCGCACCAGGATGGGCTGCAGGACGCCGTGCAGCTTGATGGTGGCTGCAAGCTCTTGCAGGGCTTCGTCGTTGGCCACGGGGCGGTTGGTGCGGCTGGGGGCCAGGGCGTCGAGCGGCAGGGTGTTGCCCTCGGTGGGCTCGGTGGTGGTGCCGTGCACTTCGAAGGCGTCCATGGGCAGGTTGACGATGTCGTCGCCCACGAGCACCTGATACTGTTTGCCGCCTGGCGTGCGGCCTTGCACGGTGCCTTGCTGCCCGGCCTTGGGGTGCGGCTGGCCTTTGAGGGTGGTGGCGTCTGGCAGCACGCGCACGGTGCGGCCGATGAGGGGGTCTTTGGTGGCCATGTCAGTGCTCCGTGTTTTTGCTGGCGACCAGCGCGCTGAGCTGGTGGTAGCGCACAAGCCACTGGTCTCGCCATTCAGTCCAGTGGGTCTGTTCGCGCTTGCGGGTGTCCAGGTCGATCCAGTCAGCGCACGGCACTACGCTGCCGGGGGTGTCGAGGATGGGCCAGGGCTTGTTGCGGCCTGGGGCGTAGTTGAGGAGGTCGCGCCGCTCGGTGGCCAGGACCATGAGGTCGATGTGGCGGATGGTGGCGCGGTGGGCTGCAAAGGTGCTGTACAGGCCCAGCCAGCGGCGCAGATGGTTGGCAATGGGGTGCTCGAATTCTTCCCACGCATGGCCCAGCGCCCACTTCACGGGGCTGGTGACGTCGCCGGTGTAGGCCTCGTGGGCGTCGTGTACCAGGCAGGCCAGGGCGACCAGGGGCGAGAGGTTGAGGTGCTCGGCAATGTCGGCGCACAGGAGCTGGTGCTCATTGATGCTCATGGGGCGCCGGGCGTGGCCGTTGTAGCGGTTGATCTGCGCGCCCGCGTGGGCTATGTCGTCGAGGTGGTATTCGGCCTGCAGCAGCATGCAGCGGCTCAGGCCGTGGTCGGTGCCGCTGGCGGTGGTCATCCAGGTCATGCGGCGCTCCCGGAGGGGATGCCCAGCACGGCGCGGGCGCGGTTGCGCACCTCGGGGGCGGTGCTCCAGCCGTACATTTCGGGGCTTGTGAGGTCAAGCGCCAGGGCCAGGGCGGGCACATGCTCGGCGCCGTGCAGCACTTCGTGGCGCTGGTGGCGGCAGTGGGTGATGAGGTCAAGCCCCAGGGCCTGGGCGGGCGAGAGCGGGGCGCCCATGGCGGGCTGGGGCAGGTCTGTGCACACGCGCACGTTGCCGTGGGCGTCTTGCATCAGGGTGATGGTGACGGTTTTGGCGGGGGTCATTGCTGGTCGCTCCGGGTGATGGATGGGATGTGGATGAGGGCCGCTTCGCAGTCGAGGCGGCGGGGCTTGAGGCGGGGGTTGGTCACCTCAAGCTCGGCGTGCTGGCCGCGCAGGTTGCGCGCCAGGGAGCTGGCGGCGTAGTGGCTGCTGGCGCTGGCGTCGGGGTAGGAGTGCAGGGCGCGCACTTCCTGGCCGCTGGCGTCTTTGAGGTGCAGCACCAACAGGGGCGCGCCTGCGGTGGTGGTGCGGCATTCGCACGCGGTGACTTGCCCGCGTATGCGTAGCTGGAGGGCGGCTGTCATGGTGCGCGGCGCTGTCGCAGGTGTTTGCACAGGTCGGCATGGGCCGCTGCCATGGCAAAGCGGTGGCTGCCGCCAAACTGCCACCAGTTGCGCAGGTAGTAGGCGGCGTAGCGCAGGGCCAGCAATGCCAGGGCGGCGAACAGCAGGGTGTACGTCAGGGCCTGCCCGGCCTTGCGTGCCAACGTGCGGGCGCGGCTGCGGCGGTAGGGGCCGTAGAGCTGGATGGGGGCGGTCATGCTGCACCGCCCGTCTGCCACAGGGGCTTGGCTGTGATGGTCTGGGCGCCGTGCAGCAGCATGGCGTCGGCGATGGCCTGGCAGGGGCCGGTGGCCAGGGCGATGTATTCCAGCCCGGCCACGGTGATGCGGTAGGGGTGCAGGGTGGGGGTGGTCATGCGGCAATTCCCATTTCTGCAAGGTGGCGCGCTGCGGCGCGGTCGATGGTTTGATGCACGGCGGCGCGGGCTTCGCGCTCAAGGCGGGGCAGAAAGTCGGCGCGGTGCTGCTCCAAGAGATCCAGCCCGGCCCGCACGTCTGGATGTATGGCCAGCACGTCCTGCGCAGGATCGAGAAACAGGTTCTTCTCGTAGCAGATGACACCGCACATGCCAAAGATGACGCGGTTGGCAAAGCCCGGTGCGGTGTTCAGCAGGCGCGCAAGACTGTTGTATAGGGCCTGCAGGTGGCCTGCGTCGTCGCAGTCGAAATCGTCTTCGAGGTCATCGAGCGACTGCGGGCCGTAGCCGGTGAGCCATGGGCCACCGAATCGCCCGTCGATGGTGTTCAGGATGCCCAGCAGATCCATGCCGGCATCCAGATCGCGGCGGGAGGGTTTGGCCATCTTCATGCTGCACCGCCTTGCACGGCGCGCCAGCCGTCAAACGTCATGCGGCCTTGCTGGGGGGTGATGGTGACCTGGGGCGCGGTGTCTGTGGTCTGGCCAGGCAGGGCTGCAAAGTCTTTGGCGCAGCGGTTGGCCTGGCGTTTGGTGGGCCAGCGGAAGGCGGCGCGCTTTCCGGTGGTTGGAAAAAGCACCTCGACCAGGTAGCTGGTCTTGGTGGCTGCTGGTGTGGTGGTCTGCATCGTTCCTCCAGTGCGCCGGGGTGGCGTCAGAATGGCTTTGAAAGGAGTGGGCTATGGAAAGAAAAAACGTCACGCTCGACGACCTGGAGCGGCGGCACACGGCAAACCACCTGGAGCCGTATTGGGGCTGGAACCGGCTGGTGCTGTCGCTGTCGACTGGTGCGCTGACGGTGCTGGTGAGCCTGCAAGGCCACTACGTGCCCAAGCAGCCGACGTGCCCGCAATTGCTGGTGGGGGCGTGGGCACTGCTGGTGGTGTCGATTGCGGCTGGCCTGTGGGCGCTGCGCTGGAGCTACGTTGGTCCGCTGATTGCTGCGCGCAACCTGCGGCGTCTTCGCAGGCGGGCGGGTGATGCGGGCGCGGTTGTGATTCTTGAGCGCGGTGGGGGTGGTGCAACCCCGCCAGCCAGCCACCGATGGTCTGTGCGGCTGATGTCAGCCAGCTTTTTGTGCGCGCTGCTACTGCTGTGCGCGTTTGCTGGGTTGAACGTTCTGGCTTTGCGGTAAAGCCCAAGCCATCGGGGCCGCACACGTCGCGGTTGCACCGCTGGCGCATGTGATGGCAGGAAAAGAAAAGCGTGCTGCCGGTGACCGGATCGGCCTCGTGAGGCGCGGCAAGACAGAGGTGCTCGCCATAGATTTCTGCATGGTGAGCGCAATCCACGCAAAGCGGTGCGCGGGTTTGCGTGGACTCGCTGGCTGCTGGTGTGGTGGTCTGCATCGTTCCTCCAGGGCGCCGGGGTGGCGTGTGGAGGAATAATCACACAAGTGATTGATGGTGTCAACACTAAAGTGATAATTCGGAGTAAGTTTTTTTATGGCATCGAGAAGGCGCAAAAAAACCGCCTCGCGGGCGGTTTGGTATGGGGTTGTTTGTTGTCAGTCGTCAGACCCGTCGTCTGCCTGGCGTCTGTCACGGTATGCCTGGTAGCCCATTCCGCCAGCAAAGGCGGCCACCACCTTGATGATGTCCATGACAAGCGCCGTTTGGCCGGCGTGAATGGCATAGCCAGCAAAACCCAGAAGCATCACGACGATGATGCTGGAAAACCGCTGAGACCCCTTGAGGCGCCTGGACACTTCTTCGCGCGAATGCTTTCTGTCGCGCTCCTGCGCTTCTATGGACTTGTCGGCGATCTTTTGGTTGTGATCCAGCTCACGCAGGGCAATGTCTGCCTGCTTCAATTCAAGCGCAAGCCGCTGCTCCTGAACGGTAAGGTAGCGGTTAAGGGTTTCTTCGGATGGCGGCTGGGCGGCTACAGCGCGGCCGTTGCTGCCGGGTGGCTTTGCGCTCATGCAGGCACAGCGTTTCGCAAAATGGGGGTGGTGTATTCGACCTCAAACCGCCCAAATCCGCGCTCGCCAAGGCGTGGCGCCTCGAAGCGAGAGCGCGCAATGGCGTGTGGCCGCTCGTTGACGATGCGGGCAAACTCGGCAGCAGACACCGTTTCACGCCTGACGGGTGTCATGTCGATGATGTGGGGCGTCTTCTTCATCAGAAAATAGTACCACGTCTGGGCAAGGCGGTGCAGGAGTGGGCGTTACCTACTCGCCAGCGCAAAGCATGGCGCGCTTTACGGCGCGGGGCATGCAGTGCGCGCAGAGCGATAGCGCTCCATGCTCTTGGCGCCCCTTTCAAAGTGGGCGGCGGCCAGTATCTCGCCCAGCTTGTCGCGGTTTTGCATGAACACCAGGTAGGCCTCCACGGTTTCTTTCATCGCGTCGGCCAGATCGTCGCGGCCCGTGGCAAGGCAAGGCGGCGCCGCCAGTTGCGCTGCCTCTCGGTGTAGCGCCTGCATGGTGGCCACGGGCTGGGCCAGTGCAATGCGCCCCGTGCCGCCCGCCACGCGGCTCGCGTCATTGAAGCGCACCACCACATCGTCAAACTGCTTGAGGGCCTGGGCCAGCAGGTCGCTTTTTGCCTGCTCGGCCTTTTTGGCTTGCTCTTGCAGCGCTTCGCGCTCGCGCTGCGCGGCGGCGGCCCGCTCGGCCTCTTGCCGCTGCACCAGTTCTATGCGCTGCTGCTCGGCCTTGGCCGCAGCGCGGCTGCGCTCTTTGTAGACCACCAGCCCTGCCACGATCACCGTCACCACGGCAATGATGGCGAGGATGGACGCGCCTCGCTGGCGTTGCATGGCGGGCATTGGGTAAGCAGGGCTGTGGTGCATGGCAAACAAAAGGTGGTCACAGAATGGCGACAGTCTAGCCGCCGCACACGTTTTGCGGCATCAAATCAGGCCGCCCAGTGATGCGTCCACCACCACGCCGCACCATTCATCTCCGGGTTGCAGGGGTAGATACTTCATGTCTTTGGGCCAGTCGGGGTTGATGGCTTCAAGGTATTTTTGCCCGTCGATCAGCACGTAGCGTTTGAAAGTCGCTTCAAGCGTTGAGTTGCGGCGCACCACCACATAGTTGCCCGGCACAGGGTCGAGGTGTGGGTTAACGTGTAGCACCATGCCTTCGGCAAAGCTCGGTTTGCCGGTCGGGTTTTCCATGGACTTGCCTTCGACCCGCAGCATGTAGCCGCATTTGCCCAAATTCTTGGTGGATGGCAGCCATTCATCGGCCTGCCCAGGCTGAAAGTGGTCGCACAACTCTGTCCATGCGCCAGCCTGCACTTTCGAGATAAGAGGGTAGGTGCCCTTGATGTCGGGGCCGGGTGATGTGTTGGTATGGGCGGCGACTGTTTCGTTGCAGCGCAAATAGTCTGGCGTGACGCCAAGCACGCGCGCTATGTCCACAACGCTATCTCCATAGCCGCGCGTTTCGCGCTCGATGTTGCCAATTGTCCCCTGGCTTTTTAGGCCAGCAAGCGATGCAAGTGCCCCCTGGGAGAGTCCTTTGCTCTCCCGGATTCTCTTAAGGCGTTGGCCGATTGTTTCCATGCAAGGCATTTCATCACCTCCGTGAATCACTTTGGTGTTGACTTGTGGAATCACTTGAGTGATGATCGGACGCATGAATGCACTTCAAACAGCAATCGACATCCTTGGCGGGGTGGGAAAGCTGGCTGTCGCTATTGGCGTTGGTCAGCCGGTTGTGAGTAACTGGCGAGCGCGTGGCACTGTCCCTGACGCGGCCACATGCGTTGCCATTGAGCGAGCTACAAGCGGCGCCGTCACCCGCCGCGACCTGCGCCCCGACGACTGGCACCTGATCTGGCCCGAGCTTGCTGATTCCAATCCAAATCAACCCGCAGCGCCCGCCAATCAAGCGCTGGTAGCTATCAATTCCGAAGTATCTGGAGCCATCCATGCCTAAGCGCGTATCGCAGGCGGCTGTCTTTCGTGCGGGCCGTGGGCCGCTGTTTTCACAGTGTCCTGATGGCGCGCTGGAAATCGTCCGCGCAAGCGGGTATCGCCTGGTGCTCAGCGCGGCTGAGGTGGCAGCTATCCGTACATTGCCGCCGCCGCCCGATCTCCAATCCAAAACTGCGTGTGTACTTTCTTTGCATCCGCTTTCTTCCACTTGCGGGAGCGGTAGCAATGCATAGCAATGCCAGCGGCCTGTTTGTCTGTCAGCGCGAAGTAGCTGGCCACCCTGATGTGAATTTCGCCGATCTTGAACGTGGTCGGGTGAATGATGTTTGGCAGGTTCATGGGCATCCCTCTCGAAAGGTGGTTGATTGTGAGAAGTGAATTGTCTTTCGTTTGCGGATGCCCGCCAAATCAGCCCCCAGCGCCCGCCAATCAAGCGCAAGTGGCTATCAATACAGAAGCGGCGGGGGTTGCCTGATGTCAGCCACCCAGGTGCTTCGTCAGCAGGTTCGCCGCCACCTGGCTGAACACGCCAAACACCCATCCCGTGCCAAAACTCAGCAGGCCGAATGCCGCCTGTCCCAGCCGGTAGCGCAGGGTGCGTTTGCGCTGCTGCTCGGCCAGTTCGTCGGCGTACAGCCGCCCCTTCATGGTGGGCGCAAAGCCCACCAGGGCGGTGATCTGCCCATACGCCAGGTGCGACTTGCTGACCTGGTAGTGCCCGTGGGCGTATCCGTTGTCGATCAGTTCGCGCGCGGCCCAGTAGTCGGCCTGCGCGGGCGCGGCGCCATTCAACAACCGGAGGTATGTGCTCTTGAAACCCTTTGACATCGTGCTTCTCTTGCTGTTCGCGGTGGGGGCCGTGTGCGGCTCTGTGTGGGCTGCAACTTATCTCATCCCCACGTTTTTTCCAAGCCTTGTGGTGGTGCAGCAAGCGCAAGTCGCTACAAATTCCGAAGCGCAGGGGGCGGCCTAATGCCCCGCTTCGCCTCTGCCTGCCAGGTACATCTGTACCGCGATGTAGCTGGCGTACTGCATGCGTGCCTGGCCGTCGATGTGCTGGCCCGGCCTGTGCGCCGCGCACCACGCGGGAAATCGAACTGTATCCAGCGTTACACGGACGGTTCTTGCTCCCTTCCGGCTCAGTTGCTCTTCCGTGCGCTGGGCTGCCCCAAGCCACTCGGCGTAGGTGCCAAACAGTCCGTCCTTGTCGTGCATGAGGGCGCAGACCCGCTCGTAGCTCTCGGGCTCGTACCACGGCAGGGGCGCAAGTTGAGCGGGGGTGTTTTGTTTCATGGGCGTCCCTCTCGAAAGGTGGTTGATTGTGGAAAGTGAATTGTCTTTCGTTTGCGGATGCCCGCCAATTTGGCTCTTGGCCACCGCCCATCAAGCGCCAGCAGCTATCAAAACCGTAGCGCAGGAGGTGGCCCATGGGTGAGCACAAGCGGGTTTTCCTGGACGTGAGCGCCGTTGATCGCGCCTGCGCAGACGTCAGTTTGCAGGGGGTGTTTGCGTGCCCTGTGTTTGCCGCAGTTGTTGCTGGCGGGCTGTTATCACGTCTGACCATTCCTGCCAGAACTTTGGCTGCTGAAAGCGCGGGTGCAGCAGTGCCACCTGGTGGTCTACCTCTGCCTCGTAATCCTCCAGCACAGCGGGGAGGGCCTCCAGCGGAACCCGAGCCAGCAGGGCTCTCACCATCGCCCCGAGCGCCAGCTGGCGGCTCATCGTCTGGCGAAACGTGTTTTGGAGGTCGTTGATGGCTTTGATCGTTTCTTGCTGGAACTTTTCCGGGTCGTGCATGGGCGCCCCCTGTGTTGTGGATGGTGGTGTAGCAGCGCCATTTTGCCGCGCAGGCGGGCGCCCGCCCCGTCACTCGAGCACCTCCCCACGCAGCGGTTTTGGTGCCGGTATGCGGGCCTTTGGGGTGTGGGGGTTTTGTTCCATGGCTGCAGTGTCTTTTTTTTGCCGCCGTGGCAGATGGCACGAGATGGCAACACGTGTTGCCGTCTGTTTTTGAGGGGGCTGTATGAGTCAGTTGACCTTGAGTTTTGAGCCCGCGCTGCCAGAGCGCTTTGCCACGCTGCGCGACTTTGTGGCGCACCGTGCCCAGGTGGTGCCAAAGCACCTGAAGGCGCAGGCGGCCGATATGGACATTGCGCCCAGCACGCTGAGCCGCAAGCTGAACCCTGGCGAGGGGGATACCCAGCGTCTGAATGTGGATGACCTTGAGCAGTGGCTGGCCAGCACGGGCGATGCCCCGGCGGTGATTGAGTACCTGGCCGCCAAGTTTATGGACAGCGACGACGCCCGCCGCGCCCGCGCCCTCAGCAAGGTGGAGCGCCTGGCCGAGGAGCTGGCTGGGGCCATGGCGTTGCTGAAGGGGGTGCAGGCATGACCGCCGATATCCAAACAACAGAGCCGCAGCCAGCGCGCGTATCAGACACCAGCGCGCAGGCGTACCAGCAGCTGGGCTGGCTCACCGTGGGCACGCAAACCCGCACCATCTTTGATATCGTCGTCGCCGCGCAGCGCAATGGTGCCGCCGACATGACGCGCCGCGAAATCTGGCACGAGTACGAGCGCATCACTGGCAAGCGCATAGACCCAGGCACCATCGCGGCCCGAGTCAAAAACCTGATCGACGCAGGCCGCTTGATCTCCAGCCAGGACAGGCGCATTTGCAGCGTGAGCGGCATTACGGTGGCTCCCGTTTACGTGCCTGAAAAGCAAGCGAGGCTGTGCGCGTGAATCACTACCCACACCACGTTGGCGACTTCAACAGCGCGACCCGGCATTTAACGTTCGTTGAACGGGCGTTGTACCGGGAGCTGCTGGATTTGTACTACGACACAGAACAGCCGTTGAACGCTGATCTGACGAAGCTCGCACGGCGCGTGCTGGCAAACACCGACGAGCTGCGCGCAGCGCTGCAAATCGTGCTCGAAGAGTTCTTTGTGCTGCAGGCGGACGGCTGGCACAACGCCCGCTGTGACCGCGAGATTTCCGCCTACCATCAAAAAGCAGAGCAGCAAAGCCGCGCCGGTAGGGCGTCTGCGGCCAAAAGGGGTGGCAAAGATGCAGGCGCACGGGCGTTTGATTCTGGTTCAACGCCCGCTTCAGCGGTGCCGCAAAACACACCGCAAAGCGATGGCACGCCCGTTCAACGCCCGTTCAACGCCCGTTCAACCAACCAGAACCAGAACCAGAACCAGAACCAGAACCAAGACACACACCAACCACCGTTGACAGATCAACCAGCGCAACCGCAGCAGCCCGATGTCGGGCCTGACGGCCCGGCGCGTGACGGGCTGGCTGCTGCTGCGGTGTGCATGGCGATGCGGGCAAAGGGCCTGGCCAGCGTGAACCCGGCAAGCCCCGAGCTGCAGGCGTTGATCGACCGTGGAGCGGGCGTTGACGTTTTCGTGCAGGCCGCCATGGTGGCGGTGCAAAAGCACAAGGGTTTCGCCTACGCCCTCGGCATCGTCAAGGGGCAGCTCGGCGATGCGGCCGCATTGGCTGGCAGCGCTGCGCTGTCGGCTGGCGCAGCCCATGCCGCTGAAACGCCCTACCAGCGCAGCATGCGCGAGCGGATGCAAGAGGCTGTGCCATCCATCGCCCGGCGCGCACCGGGCCAGCAGAGCGCTGCAGACAGATTTCGGACCATCGAAGCGCCTGCGCGCGACATCACCCCCACCGCCGTTGAGGTGTTGCCATGAGCCTTCCTGCACCCTGGGTTGAAAAGATTTTCGCCAAGCTGGCACTCGCCTACGGGCGCGACTTCCTCGCGCGGTGGGAAGGGCTGGAGATTGCAGACGTCAAGGACGACTGGGCGCGCGAGCTGGCAGGCTTTGCGCAGCACCCCGACGCCATCGCCTACGCCCTGGCCCACCTGCCAGCGCGGGCGCCAACGGTCATCGAGTTCCGGGCCATTGCCCGCCAGGCGCCGGCGGCCCCGGTGCCACGCCTGCCCGCGCCAGCAGCAGACCGCGCGCTGGTCGAAGCCGAGTTCGCCAAGCTCGCGCCCGTGCGCAGCGGCGTGAGCAGCAATGGCCCGGCAGACCACCGGGCCTGGGCGCGGCGCATCCTGGCGCGCGCCGATGCTGGCGAGCGCATCAACCGCATGCCGCTGCTCATGGCTCGCCAGGCCCTGGGGCTGCAGGCGTGACACAGGCAGAGCTATGCGAGCAGTGCACAGCAGCAGCAGCATCGTCGCCGACAGGTGGGCTGCCCAGCGGCGTTTTCAACCTGCGGTGCTTGGGCTGCTGCGCCCGCCTGGTGCGCTCCGCGCGGCCATTGCGGACAGCGCAAGAGGGCCTACTGGCAGCGGTGGCGCGTATCGAGGGGGCGCCTTCACGGGCCCTGGTGCTGAGTGCGCTGCAGGCGGATGCGCCCTCAGCGCCGCCGAGTGGAACGTGCTCGCCCGCGTCCAGGGCGAGCCCATGAGCTGGGAGTCGGCAGGGTCGTGATGACTGCGCGCACACCCCCTGTAGGTACTCCCTGAGCCATGAGCATGAAGGGTAATTCGGCCCGCCCGGAAAGGTTTGTGGAAGAAATTTCATAGCAGGTTAAGCGGTAAATCAGGTTAACAAATGAGCGATTCAGTCAATCAGGACAAGCCCCGGCAGCTATTGAATCAGAAGCGCCTTGCGGAGGTGCTTGATGTCAGTGCGCCATACCTTTCTCGCCTGACGAAAGAGGGCAGGATTACGTTTGCTGACCCCGAGCGCAAGCTGTACGACCTGGATGCCGTCCGGATGCAGTTGGAGCGCGGGCGCGACGTGCGCCAGGTGGTGGCTGCCGAGACGCGGCGCCAGTCGCGCGGTGCGGGCGCCGCTGCAGCCCTGCCGTCGCCTGCTGTTGATGGTGGTGCAGGGTTGGACGACGAGGAGCCAGAGTACGGGCTTGATCATCACGAGAACTACAAGATCGCCGCCAGCTTCGAGAAGCGCGAGGCAGCGCGCACTGCGCGCATCGAGCGCATGGAGCTGGAGAAGTCCCTTGGCCGCGTGGCCGACATGGAGCGCGAGGCCTACACCGAGGCCCGCATCATCCGCGACACCCTGCTGGGGGCACTGCCCACCAAGCTGGCGCCCGCACTGGCAGCCATCAGCGACCCGTTCGCGCTGGAGCAGGCGCTGCGCGAGGGCCTGCGCGCCGCACTGCACGACATCGTGCGCCAGATCGAGGGTGTAGATGCCGCTGGCTGACGCCGCCGCCTGCTACCGGGGCAGCTTTACCGCTGGCCTGCGTCCAGACCCGCCCCTGTGGGTGGATGAGTGGGTGGATGAGCATGCCTACATCCCCGCCGAGGGCAACGCAGAGCCCGGCAAATACGACACCGCCCGCACGCCCTTTGCCCGCCAGGTGATGCGCGTGCTCAGCCCAGGCCACCCGGCCAACCGCGTGGTGGTGATGGGTGCCAGCCAGTTGCTCAAAACGCAGAGCGCCATGAACTGGATGATGGCCAGCGTGGACGGCGCAGCGGCCAACATCCTGGCGCTGATGCCCACGCTGGATCTGGCCCGGCGCCTGTCGGCCCGCATCAACAACACCATCAAGGCCACGCCAAAGGTGCGCGGGCTGTTTTCCGAGCCGCGCAGCCGCCACGGAAAGAACACCGACGACACCAAGACCTTCCGTGGCGGCACGGTGTACATCAGCACGGCGGGCAGCGCCGCCAACCTGGCCGAAATCCCGGCCCGCTACGGCTACGGCGACGAAATCGACGACTGGGAAGATGACCTTCAAGGGCAGGGTGACCCGATCGAGATTTTTGAGAACCGGGGAAGCACCTACGGCCGAAACCGCAAGTGGTACTACTCCAGCAGCCCGAAGCGCCCGAAGGAAATGAGCAAGATATGGCAGCTCTTCCTTCGTGGAAACCAGCAGCACTACCACTTGCCGTGTCCGCATTGCGATCACTTGCATGAACTGCTGTGGGAGAACGTGCGCGCTGACGAGGCTCTGTCGCGCGCCTGGATGGTTTGCCCCGAGTGCGGCGGCGAAATCGAAGAGAGCCACAAGGGCCAGATGCTGCGCGACGAAGCCATGGGCGGGCAAGCGCGGTGGGTGGCCTATGCCGAAAGCGTGGACGGCACCGAGAGCTTTACCATCAGCCAGCTCTATGCCCCCACCGGCTGGACAAGCTGGCTCGAACTGGCCCGCCTGCACCGCCAGGCAGAAGACGCCTTGCGCGAAGGCGACCACACCAAGATGGCCGCGTTCTGGAACACGCGGTTGGCCCGGTGCTACGACATCGCCCAGTCCGTCACGTCGGCAGACAAGCTCAAGGCCCGCGCAGAACCCTACCCGCCGCGCGTGGTGCCAGACCCTGCGCTGGTGCTCACCATGGCGGTTGACACCCAGCCCGACCGGCTGGAGCTGCAGATTGAAGCCTGGGGCCCAGGCATGGAGCACTGGATTGTTGACCACCAGGTGCTGCCCGGCAGCCCGGCCATCCCGCCCAGCGACCCCGCCAGCGTGTGGGCCGCGCTGGATCGCATCGTCACGACCCCCTTGGTGCACGCCAGCGGCGCGCTCATCAAGATCAGCGCATACGGCATCGACTCGGGCGGCCACAACACTCAGGACGTGTACAACTACGCCACCCAGCGCCGCCACCTGCACTGCGTGATCTTGGCCGGTGCGCGCAAGCCGCACAGGCCCATCATGGCCAGCAAGCCAAGCAACCAGGACGTGGACTGGGGCGGCAAAGTGCGCCAGGGCATGGCCGAGCTCTGGTTTGTCGGCACCGACGTGGCCAAGGACTACCTGTTCAACCGCATCGACGTCACCAGCGGCCCCGGCGCAATGCACTGGCACAACCAGATGCCCGCAGAGTGGTACGACCAGATGTGCGCCGAACGCCTCGTGCCCGTCATGCGCAACGGCCAGATCATCAGGGTGTGGCGCAAGCTCAACGACCATGCGCGCAACGAAGCGCTCGACATCAGCGTGTACGGCCTGGCCATGGCCCACAAGCTGCGCTTGCACACCTGGAGCCACGCCGACTGGGAGCGTCTGCGCGAAAAGCTCATCCCCCGATCCATGACCCCCGACCTGTTTGCAGTGCCCCAGCCACCGCAGCCCGCAGACTTTGCAGAAATCCAAGTGCCAAAAGTGCCGCAAGCGCTTGATACACAAGCGCGAGAAGCTATCAAAACAGAAGCAAAAGAGGCCCATGAAACACCCGTAGCCGCCTACATCCCCCCAGCGCCCCCGGCCACAGGCCGCCGAATCTACTCCAGAGGAATCGCATGACTACCGTATTTGCAGCCCCCGCCCGCCCCGCGCAAAACGAAGAAGACTCCCCCCGCCTGAGCGATCAAGACCGCGACCTGCACCTGGTGTGCGAGCGCTGGGTGAAATGGTGCATAACACGGCGCCTGTACGGCCCAAAGCCCATCACCGGCACCATCCTCGGGCGCCTCAGTGGCTGCAGCATGCGGCCAGTGGAAGACGGCGGGCCCGACGCCATCAGCAGCGCCGAGCTGTCGGCCTTCCACATCGCCTACACCTGCCAGCCCGACGCCCTGGACAAGCGCGTGTTCGACATGTACTACGTGCACCGCGTCAAACCCGTGAAGGCTGCTGCTGCTGCGCTGGGCATTGGCCGGGCGCACTTCTACACCGTGCTGGGCGAATTCCGGCGCCGTGTGGCCCATGCTGCCGATGCCATTGCCGACGACAACGCCCAGGCGCTGCAGGCCATGGAAGCGCGCAGGGCGGCCCGCGTGGCCTCGGGTGTCTGAATCACATTAAAAAGGATTGAAAAATGGAACAAATTGCCGCATACCGCGCAAACGATGGTGAAATTTTTGCCACTGCCGAAGAATGCCAAGAGCACGAAGCATCCCTTGTTTGGCGCGATCGAATATCAGAATTCACCGCGTCGGGTATGAACCCATACCCCACTGGAATGCATTTCAACATTTGCAAAAAAGTCATCATCGCCTGGGAGAGATTCAAGGCGTGCTCTTAGCTGAAATCGCGTAAAAAGTCTAGGCTAAAAAATAACCAAAACGCGCCTAAATTGTCGCCCCCATAGCAGACACTTTAGGTGTGGACTTCACCAGACACTTTGCCCCAAAATTGGCCCCAATTCAGGTAGGTCTCAAAAGTCCGTAACCTGATTCCCAGCGCGATAGCGCAACCCGCCCCCGGCAGCTTGAGAAGGCTCCGGGGGCTTTCTTTTGGAGCCTGCCAACCCATGATCAACGTCCGCCACAGCGGTGCCAGCATCGCTGACGTGGCCGCGTCCATGCGCGGCGTGCAGAGCTACATGGTGCCCTACGCCACGGCCACGGCCCTCACGCGCACGGCAAAGCACGCTGCAGACAAGGCCGTGCCAGACGCCATGCGCGCAGCCTTCAGCAGCCCGGTGTCCTACACCCTCAAGTCGCTGCGCACCGAGCCTGCCACCAAGGACAGCCTGAGCGCCCGCGTGATGGTCAAAAACACGGCAGACGGCGGCGTGCGGCCTGAAAACTTTTTGGCCCCGCAGGTCGAAGGCGGCGGGCGCAAGTTCAAGGGTCTGGAGGCAGGCCTGCGCTATGCGGGCGTTCTGCGCGCAGGCCAGTACGCCATGCCCGGCGAAGGCCTCAGCCTGGACGCCCATGGCAACGTCAAGGGCGCCGATGTGCGCACCATCCTGACGGCGCTCAAGAGCATTCGCGCCGCCAGCTCCACAGGCAAGAAGCTGCGCAAAGGCGGCAAGCTCAAGAACGACCTGTTCGTCGGCAAGCCACGCGGCGGTAACCGTCCGGACGGCATCTGGCGCCGAGAAGGCGGCAGCGGACAGGGCAAGAAGGAAGGATATGGGCGCATCCGCCCGCTCTTTGTCTTCGCCAGCCAGGCGCCGCAATATGGCCAACGCCTCGACTTCAGCGGCGTGGTGCAGCGCGTGGCGCAAGACCGCTTCAAGGTCGAGTTCGACAAGGCCCTGCAGGCCATGGTTGCCAAAGGGGCGCGCGCATGAGCACCGGCACACCGCTCGAACAGGCTCAGCAACGCCTGCAGCAATACCTGGATGCCGAGGCACGCATCCTGCAGTCGCAGGAATACACCGTGGGGCAGGGCGGCACCGCCCGCCGCAACCGCCGGGCCGACCTGGAGCAGGTGCGTGCAGGCATCAAGGAATGCCGCGACGAAATCGCCCGCCTGCAGCCCGCGCCGCGCCGCGTCTCCTACCTTCGCCCTTACTAAACCATGCAGCCCAACATCCTCGACCGCGTCATTGCAGCGGTGGCGCCAGCCTGGGCGTCGCAGCGGCAACTGGCCCGAGCCCGCATGGACGCCATGAGCATGCTCGACCGGCTCATGCCACAGGCGCAGGCGTCGGCCGCCCTCGATGGCGCCCCCGCCGCGCCCAGTGGTGGCGCTGGCCGCTGGTGGCGCCCCATGGCGCGCGATGCCAAGGCCGACACCCTGCGCGCCCTCACCGGCCAGCGCGGCGCATCGCGCGAGCTGGTGCGCACCAGCCCTATTGCGGCAGGCGCAATCAATATCAATGTGGACCGCGTGGTAGGTACTGGACTGGCGCTCAGCGCGCAGCCCGTGCGCGCGGTGCTTGGCTGGTCGCTTGAGCAAGCCCTGGAGTGGAAGGCCATTACCCAGCGCGAGTTCAGCCTGTTTGCCGACAGCACCGAGTGCGACATCGAGAACACCCTCAACTTCTACCAGCAGCAGGGCCTTGTGTTGCGCTCCGGGCTGGAAAGCGGTGACTGTTTCACCTTGCTCCCCAATGGCGAGCGCACCAGCACCCAGCCCTACGCCCTGCGCCTGCAGGTGCTGGAGGCCGACCGCATTGGCAACCCTCGTGGTGCCATGGATACCCATCGCATCGCGGGCGGCATCAAGACCAACGACCAGGGCGCCCCTGAAGCCGCATTCATCTACGACCGCCACCCCGGCGGCTGGCTGCCCGGCAGCGGTGGTGACATGTATGCGGGCGGCTGGTACGACTTCCTGGGCCGCTCTGGCCGCCGCCGCCTGCTGCACCACTACCGCAAGCTGCGCCCCGGCATGCCGCGCGGCGTGCCCTACCTGGCGCCCATCGTTGACGCCATCAAGCAAATATCGCGCTACACCGATGCCGAAATCATGGCGGCGGTCATCACGTCGTACCTCACGGTGTTCATCGAGACCCCCACCGGGGCCAGTGCGCCAGTGTTCGACGGCGGCACGCCGGGCGCTGGTGCGCCGGGGCAAGAAGTCGGCCTGGGCATGGGCGCAGTGGTGGGTCTGGCCCCCGGCGAAAAGCCCCACACGGTCAACCCCGCACGGCCAAACCCCAACTTCGAGCCCTTCCTGCTCGCCATCCTCACCCAGATCGGCATGGCCCTGGGCATCCCGCGCGAGCTGCTCATCAAGCAGTTCAACAGCAGCTACTCGGCCAGCAAGGCCGCGCTGCTGGATGCGTGGGTGTACTTTCGTGGCGTGCGCCAGTGGCTGGCGCTCAGCTTTTGCCAGCCCGTCTATGAGACGTGGATGGCCGAGGCCGTGGCCATTGGCCGCATCAAGGCGCCGGGCTTTTTCTCCGACCCGCTGCTGCGCTGGGCCTACACCCGCGCCGCGTGGCCGGGCGACAGCATGGGCTCCATCAACCCCAAGGACGAAGTGGCCGCCTACGTGGCCGCCATCGACGCCCGCCTGATGACGCGCGAGCGCGCCGAGTGGGAGCTGTGGGGCACCGACTTCAACGACACGTTCGACCAAAAGCAAGGCGAGCAAGACCGCCTGCGCAAAGCCGACCTGCTGCCCACGCCCAAGGCCGGTGCCGCCGCGCCACAACAGACGCAGCAGCCGCCCAAGCCCGACAACGAGCCCGACAACGAGCCCGCCGCACCAGCATGAGCAGCAGCGACTTCACCCCCCTGGCAGACGGCACGCACCACCGCAAGCGCGTGGCGTTTGACCCCACCATCAACCTGGGCCACGTGCTCACGTTCGTGGGCTTCTTGGTCACGGGCTTCTCGGCCTACAGCGCGCTGGACAAGCGCGTGGCCGTCATCGAGCTGCAGGCGGCCACCGTGGTCGAACGCAGCCGAGAGCAAGACGCCCGCATCAAGGACACGCTGGTCGAGATCAAGGCCGATGTCAAAGACATGCAGCGTTCTTTGCAGGACGTGAACCGCAACCTCATCGCATCGCCGCCACAGACCCCCCGGAAGGTGCAGCCATGACACTGATCGACCTACTCACCGGCCCCTGGGCCATCGCCCCGGACAAGCTGCTGGAGCTGCAGGCCATCTACGCCACGCACTTTCGCGGCGACAAGATCGACCTGCCAGCGCTGGAGGCCCGCCTTGGCCGCCCCCTGGCCCACGAGCAGCAGGACTACCGCATCGAGCCCGGCGGCGTGGCCGTGCTCAGCCTATCGGGCGTGATGGCGCCCAAGGCCAACCTGTTTTCGGCGGTGTCTGGCGGCATCAGCACCCAGAAGGCCACGGTGCAGCTTGAGAGCGCGGCGGCAGACCCCCGCGTCAAGTCCATCGTGCTCCACCTCGATAGCCCCGGCGGCAACGTCTTGGGCACGCCGGAATTCGGCGCCGCCATCTACCAGCTCTCGCAGGAAAAACCCATCGTTGCCTACAGCGACGGCATGCTGTGCAGCGCGGCCTACTGGGCAGGCTCTGCCGCGTGCGCCGTGTACATCAGCGGGCCAGTGGTGCAGGTGGGCAGCATCGGCGTGGTGCACAGCCGCACCTACAACCCCACCACCCCGGTGGTGGAAGAAAACATCACCGCAGGCAAATACAAGCGCTTGTCCACGGGGCGCGAACCCTACAGCCCCGAGGCCCGCGCCGTGGTGCAGGCCGATGTGGACTACCTCTACAGCCTATTCGTGGACACGGTGGCGCAGTACCGCAGCACCACCACGGAACAAGTGTTGGCGCACATGGCCGATGGCCGTGTGTTCCGTGGTCAGCAGGCCATCAACGCCGGGCTGGTGGACGGTGTCTCCACCCTCGACGAACTGATTGCCTCGCTGGCCCAAAACCCCGCTGCCTTCGCAACCCGCCGCAAGGCGGTGTTTGCGCTGGGGGCGGATTCCCCGTCTCTCGCGGCCGGTGCGCCCGAAGACACATCAACCCGTGAACTGGAGAACCCTATGCCTGAAGACAACAAGGCTCCCATCACGCGTGCGTCTTTCGAGCAAGAGCACGCGCCCCTCTTCGCGCAACTGCGCGCGGAATTCACCCAGCTTGGCGCCAGCCAGGAACGCGAGCGCATCCAGGCCGTGCTGGCCGTGGGCGAAGGCCTGCCCGGCCACGAAAAGCTGCTCACCACCATGGCCTACGACGGCAAGAGCACCGCCGCCGATGCATCGCTCGCCGTGCTGGCCGCAGAAAAGGCCACCCGCGCAGCAGCCCTTGCAGCGCACAACGCTGATGCGCCGCCACCCGCCAAGCCCAGCGCGGCCCCGCAGGACGCCCCGGCCAAAACCAAGGAACAGCAGGTGGCCGATGCCCAGGCCTACGCCGCTGAGAACAACACCGATCTGGTGACCGCGCTCAAGAAGCTCGGCTACGCCTCCTGATCGGACGCCACCCCAACACAGGAGATTCATCCATGTCCGGCAACATTTCCATCCTCACGCTGACCGTGACCGCCGCTGGCGCCCTGGCAGCGAACCGCTTTGTCACCCAGGCAGGCGCCTACCCATCTGCAGGGGCTGCTGCCTTTGGCGTCACCCGCACCAGCGCCGCTGCTGCTGGCGACCTGGTGCCCGTGGACGTGCAAGGCACAGCCATCGTCGAAGTGGGCACCGGCGGCGTCACCAAAGACGCTGCACTCATGGTTGACGCCACTGGCTGCGTTGTGGCCCTCAGCGGCCTGAGCAAAAGCCCTGTTGGCCGCGCCATGGGCGCAGCCAGCGCGGGCGGCCTTGTCGAGGTGCTGCTTGTGCCCAGCGCAGGCCTGCTGACCCCCGCCGCCTGACCCTTCACAACCCCATAAAACAGGAGCATCTTCATGTCCCAGCAAACCCCCGGTCAGGCCCGCGTCCTCGACCCCATCCTCTCTGCCATTGCACGAGGCTACCGTAGCCCCAAGGCCGCTGTGGCCAACGTGCTGTTCCCGATCATCCCGGTGGGCCTGCGCGGCGGTCGCATCATCAGCTTTGGTCCCGATGACTTCAAGCTGGTCAACAGCGCCCGGGCGCCTGGGGCCAACACCAAGCGCGTGCAGTTCGGCTATGCCAGCGACCCCTACTCTCTGGTGGATCACCGCCTCGAAGGTGTTGCACCCAATGAAATCGATGAAGAATCTCAAAAAGGCCCGGGCATTGACGCTTCCAGCAACGCGGTGCGACGGGTGCAGAACACCATGGCGCTGGAGCGCGAGCACATGGCGGCCACACTGGCGCGCGATGCCTCCAATTACGACGCGGCCAACAAGGAAACCCTTAGCGGAACCAGCCAGTGGAGCCATGCGTCGAGCGACCCGTTCACCGACATCATGGAGGGCAAGGAAATCATCCGCTCCAAGACTGGCGAGCGCGCCAATGTGCTGACGCTTGGCCCGAAGGTTCTGACTGCGCTTCGCACGCACCCCAAGGTGCTTGATCGTCTTTCTACCGCCAGCGACCGCCCTCCAGCAACCATCCAACAACTGCTCGCCTTGTTCGAGTTGCAGCAAATTGTGGAAGGCGAGGCCGTGTACCACGATGGTTCGCAGTTTCAGGACGTGTGGGGCAAGGACGCCATCCTCGCCTTCACCACCCCTGCGAGCATGCAAGAGATGGGGTCTCCGAGCTACGGCTACACCTACCAGCTCGAAGGGCGTCCCATGGTGGAAGAAGGCTACGAAGACCGCAATGCCAACAGCATGATCTTCCCGGTGACCGATGCCTACCAGCCCGTGCTGGCTGGCGCCGCTGCGGGCTTCCTCTTCAAAGACGCGGCGGCCTGATCATGCCCAAGTACACCGTCAAGAGCCCCGTCAAGCACGACGGCAAGCGCTACGGCGTGGGCGAGAAGATCACGCTCAAGGTCGAGGATGCCGAGCGCCTGCTGGAGAATGGCGCGGTCGAGGATGATCGCGACTCTGCTGCTGATCGCAAAGCTGCCGAAAAGGCTGCAGCCGAGCGCAAAGCCGCCGAGGAGGCCGATGCAGCCGCCCAGGCCGAAGCAGCTCGCAAGGCGGCTGAAGAATCGGCACCCAAGCCAGACTGACCCCAGCCATGCTTGACCTCGAAGAAGACCTCGCCACCACGTTCTACGGTGCCGACTTTGCCGCCATCTTCACCCGCCAGCGGCCCGCCGCTGCCGACGTGGCGGTGGCGCTGATCATCGGCACTGCAGACGAAGAGGCCCTGGAAGGCCGCGCCCTGGCCACCACGCGCACCGCCCTCATGCCCGCCACGGCGGACGTGCGGGCAGACGACGTGCTGGTGTCCACCCAGGCGCTGCCCGGCCTGGGCGTGGTGGTGGGCCAGCGCTTTCGGGTGCTGGACGTTCCGCGCCGCCTTGTTGACGGCATGGAAATGGAGGCGCTGCTCGGCAGCGCAGCGCCATGACTATGCCCGCCGACAAATGCCCCCAGGGCGTGCCCTACGTCATGGGCGCGGCCATCGTGCAGGCCCTGCGCGATGCGCCCGCCCTGACAGGCGCCGTGGTGCTGGACAACCCGCGCCGCGCCAGCGACCTGAGCGAAGGCGCGCGCATCGTCTTTTTTGAGGACGCAGGCGACACCCCGCGCAGCAACGAAGCCCAGGTGCAAGCCCGCACCTACCGCTTCACGCTGGGCGTCATCAGCCGCGCCGCAAACGCCAGGCAGGCCGCACACACCGACTACCGCGCCGCAAAGCGCGTGCTGCGGCTCGTGTGCATGCCCGCCCTGACGCTGGCCGGTGTGCAGCTTGACGGCGGCGGCCTGCGCGAAGGCGAGGTCACCTACAGGCTTGAAAACATCGACGTGGGCGGCGAGCTGGTGCTCGGCACGTTCACCGTTGACTACCGCGACCCGAGCTGACGCCCAGGTCGAACCCCACCCACCCAGGCCCGCCACCGTGCGGGCCTTTTTGTTTGCAGGAACACCATCATGACAACCACAGCACGCGCAATCCTGGCCGGTGGCCTGGTCGCATTCTCCATCTGGGACACAGTTGCCCAAAAGTTCTACGGCTTCGGCGAGGCGGTGGATGCCGACAAGTTCGAGATCAAACCCGACTTTGAAGAAAAGGTCAGCGAATCGCGCAGCCACCTGGACTACGGTCAGGCCCGCGCCACGGTTATCTTGCCAAAGCCCACAGAAGTCACGGTGGAACTCTCGGCCTCCAGCGTCAAGGCGCTGGCCATGCAGTTCCAGGGCCTGGTGGAAGAACTCACGCAATCGTCCGGCAGCCAGACCGCCACCAACCTCGAAGTGACCGAGGTGGGTGTCTGGCTCCCCATGGGCCACCGCAACATCAGCGAGGCGGGATTGATCATCACCGACAGCACGGCCACCACCACCTACGTGCTGGGCACGCACTACAAGGTGAACTGGCTGCGCGGCGAAGTCATGTTCCTGGCTGTTGCGGGTGCGCCAGCCAAGGCCGACACCGTGAAGGTCACCGCATCCTGGCTGGCCGTGGACGGCAAAAAGATTCTGGGTGGCCGCGTGGCCCAGGTGCGCTGCCACCTGCGCCTGGACGGCCAGAACATGGTCAACGGCGAAGCGGTTGAGGTGGACGTGAACGACGTTGCCCTGGGCAGCAACAACGGCTTTGACTTCCTGGGATCTGACTTCTCGGCCATCACGCTGAGCGGGAAGATTTCTGGCGGCTACGAAATCCGCTTCCCACAGCGCAGCGGGGATTGATGCCCTAGCGCCGTGCGGACGTCTGCACGGCGCCCATGAGCAGCAGCACGGGCCATCCCACCACCACGGTGGCGATGGCCCCGCCCCCCAGCGCCATCAGGCGCTCCGAATCCATGGCCAGGCCCGCCAAGGCCAGGCCAAACCCGCCTGCCGCAAGCGCAGCGCACCACAGAACACCAATCATCGCAACACCTCATCATGGCTGATCCGAAGATCAAATACGACATCGAGGCACAAGCCACCGGCGAGGCCGCGATTGAAAAGCTCACCGGAGCTGTAAAGGAGCTTGGCGACAGTATCGATCAAGACCTCAAGCGCGAAGCGGATGCAGCTGCACAAGCGTTGCGCAAGGTCGGCGAACAAAGTGCAGCGGCAGAGGTTTTCAGGGCGGCAGGCCTTGAAGCGGAGCGCGCAGGTGCAGCGTTCAAGGAAGCGAAAGCGGGGCTTGATGACCTGGACAGAAAGTTTGCAACAGCGGCAACCGCTGCCCAGCAATTTGGCGTTGCAGAAAAGGCCGCGCTCGATGCTGTGCGCGCTGCGGCGCGAGAGTTGGATGCTGCCAAGATAGCCCTTGCGCAGATTGATGCCACCTACGACAAGGCCGGGCGCGGGACTGCTGAATACGAGGCAGCCACAGGCGCGCTTCGCCTCACCATAGCCAAGCTGAATGCTGATCTGCGAGAAAAGAAGGTCTCGCTGCAGGATGCATCGCAGGCGGCCAAAGCTGCAGAGCGTGAAGAGACTGCGCTTGTGCAGCAGCACCAAAAGGCCTCTGTCGAGGTTGGGCGCTTGCGCAAGGCCTACGAGGATTCAAACCGCGCGCTTGCTGACGCGAAATCCAAACTCACTGCGGCAGGCGTTGATGCCGGGAATTTTGCCGCCGAGCAGCGCCGGTTGAGTGCGGAGACAGATAGGGCCAATGCCGCTGTGCGTGGGCTTGCGGGTTCCCTTGGGGGCATGTCTGAGGCAGCGAAGGCGGGCAAGGTTCTGTCGGAGGCGTTCGGCACCCTTGGTGTGCGCAGCGCTGCAGATTTGCGCGCGGAGATTGCGCAGGTTCGCGCGGCCATGCAAACCGTAGAACAAAGCGCAGGACTGACGGGCGCAGCCCTGCAGCAGGCTTTGGGCGCTGGCAATGGCCGCCTCAAAGAACTGCAGCGCGAATTGCGCTCAGTCCAGGGGGAGATGACTCTTGCCGACCGTGCGTCTGGGCTGTTGCGCACGGGCTTGGCGCAGATCGCAGGGGGCAATGTGATTGCCAATGCGATAGGAGGCATCGCCAACAAGGCGCAGGACATGGGGCGCGAGTTCCTGGCGGCCAATTTGCAAATGGAAGGGATGCGCCGCGCCCTGAACGCCGTATACAAGGATGCGAGCGTCACGGCTGGGCAAATTGACTTCCTTCGCAAAACTGCCACCGATGCAGGTGTGTCCGCTGGAAGTCTTGCTGATTCATTCCGTTCGTTCTCTGCCTCCACGGCGGCGGCGAACATACCTCTTGAAACTACCAATGCGCTGTTTGCCAGCGTGACGAAAGCGGGAGCCACCCTCGGCCTTTCCGGTGAGCGTGTAAGCCTTGTCTTGCAGGCGCTGGGGCAAATGGCGGCCAAGGGCACGGTATCCATGGAGGAACTGCGGCAGCAGCTTGGGGAGTCACTTCCTGGGGCACTGTCTCTTTCTGCAAAAGGGCTTGGACTGACAGAGGCGCAGTTGATCAAGTTGGTGGAGTCAGGCCAACTTGCGGCGCGCGATCTATTCCCGGCGCTCGCTAAATCGTTGCGCGATATGCAGGGGGAGACGGACGGCGTAGCAACTTCATGGGAGCGCTTGAAAAATGCGCTGACCGTTGCCTCGCAAAACACCGGGGATGCTGGTGGTATGCAGGTTCTCACGCTTGCCGTGAAGACGCTTGGGGCTGTCGCTGCTGCGGTTGTCTTGCCGTTATCTGCATTCGCAGAGGTTGTGTTTGGGCTTGCAAAGGCTGCGGGGGTGTTGCTTGGTTCGTTGGTGACATTGACGAGCCCGATGCAGGCGTTGGGCGAAATTGCAGACGGCGCCAGTGCTCGGCAAGCTGCTCTTGTCGATTCGTTCAAAGCATTGGTTTTTGGTGCCGACAGCGCAGCGAATTCGCATGCTGCTGCGGGGGCTGCGATTTCGCAGGCCGGTCGCGATGCTGGCGCTGCTGCTGTAGGGGTTGGGCAGGTAACGCAGGCCCATAGCGCCTCTGCTGGTGCGGCCCAGGCGAATGCTGCGGCCCATGGCGCTGTAGCCATAGCATCCCAGGTTGCTGCAGATGCAAGCATGGACGCTAGCGCCAAATGGGTGCAGCTCGGAGTGCGTCTCGGTGAAGTTGCTGTCATTCAGGAGCAGCAAGCTAAAAATGCGGAAAAGCTTGCTGCGGCGACCCGCATCGAGGGCGAGAGCATTCAGGCGCTCGCCACGCTGCGCGGGAATGACCTTGAGATGCTGGAGGCCGCCTCTTCGGCCTCGCAAGCCCACGCGGCAGCGCTGGAAAAAGTCGCGTCTGCGCGGGAGGTGCAGCTCGGCACGCTGAGGGCCGAACTGGCCGCCAAGCAGCAACTGATTGCGAACAACGCCGAAGAACAAAAAGCGCGTGCCGCAGAAATACAGGCCATCCAAAAGAAGATTGATGCGCTGGATGCTGAGACAGCGGCGTCTCGGGCTGCTGCAGAGGCGGCGAAAACAGATGCTGCGACAAAAAGCGCAGCCGTAGGCGCGTATCACGACAACGCGGAGGCTGTGGGGGCGTTGCGCATGGCTCTTGAGCAGGCGATCATCGTTCAGGAGGCATTTGAGAGCGATCGCCGAAAAGGCATTGCTACAGATCAACAGGTCGATGAGGCAAAACGCCGCGTGGCGGAGGCGCAGAGGCTCTACAACGACTCGCTCAATGATGCCGTGGCGGCGGAGCAGCGCAAGGCTGCGGCTGCAGCATCTTCGCTTCAGTTGGAGCGCACCGGTCTGGAGCTTGCTGCGGCCAAGGCAAAGGCGGCAGAGGCAAGGGCGGTTGCAGAAGGCAATGAGTATGCAGCCACGGCGGCGCGCATCAAGCAAAAGGAAATCGAAATCGCCACGCTGAAGCTGACGGTGAAAGCCCTGCTCGCCGAAGCGGACGCGATGGACATGGTCACCAACAAGAAAATTGAGGCGGCCATTGCAGAGGGGAAGTGGAATCAGGAGCTTGCGGCGCAAATGCAGCTACTGCGCCAGAGTGCAGAGCAAAAGCGTCTGCAGGCCGCGTCAACCAGCGAGGGGCTTAAAGAGCTTGAGCGGCAGCTCAAGAATCTCAAGTCCGCAGGAAATGATGCGCGCGATGGGGCCAACGCTGCGGCAGGCGGATTTAAGGCGATGGGGCAAGCCGCAGACAACGCGGCAAACAGTGCAAAACGTCTTCGAGAAATCTACGACCGCCACCGGCTTGATCCCGGTGACCCGAACAAATCTGACATCGATAACCTCTACGACCGCCACACCCCGAGTTCTTCAGCAGACTTTGACAAAGCCGTCAATAAGTCGCGCAGCGAAGTCTCCGGCAACGCCACGTTGACCAAGGAATATGTGGACGCACAGATTGCCAAGCAGTGGGGCGAGCAGTTCATCGGCGATGCGGACGCGATGGAGCTTTTCAATGCGCAAATCAAGCTGGATGCGTACCGCACAAACTACGGCAACGTTGTGCGCTCGCAGCAGAGTCTGAACGAGCAGCACGCACTTCTACAGGCCGTGCAGCGCCTTGAAGAAAAGCTGCGCGCGCGCCAGGCCGATGGGCTGAACAAGCGGCTCACTCAAGCCGACGACGATGACACCGCGCCTGAGCCAACCACCCGCCGCAGCCGCACAACCGGCGGTGGTGGCGTGCAAGGCGGCATGCAAACCGGTGCGGTGGCTGGTGGCACGGTGGTCAATCTCAACTACAACGGCGTGCAGCTGGGTGCCGTCAACACCGATGCCAGCGGGCGCCAGTCCCTGCAGAAGTTCATGGACGCGCTGACCCAGGCGCGGTCGGTTGCGAGGTAAGCCATGGCCATCACTTTGCAAAATGGCGCAGACACCATCGTGCTGCCCCCCGATCTGCTGTGGTCGGATGAGTTCGCCTGGTCGCCCGTGTCGCAGGGCACCGAGCGCAGCGTGACGGGCGCGTTGCTGATCGATGTGTCCACGCGGCAAGACGGCATGCCAATCACCCTGACCGGCACGGAGCGCCACGCATGGATGCAGCGCCCCGAGGTGCAGGCCCTGCGCGCCTGGCTGGCGCTGCAGGGGCAGGTGTTCACGCTCACGATCAACGGGCAGGCCTTCACCGTGTTGTTCGACCACGGCACCGACGAGACCTCTCGCGCCTTCGTTGTCTCCCCGCTGATCGACTTCAGCGACCCGCAGCCGCAGGACTACTACTGCAGCGTCACGCTGCGCTTCATCACAACAACACCATGACCATCCAATCCGGCGACATCAAAATTCTCGCGTCCAAAGTCATGGACGACGTTCCCGAGGGCGGCGGCGGGCCATCCGGCACCGTCATCCCCGACAACAACAGCAACGCCGTGTTCACCGACGTGTCCGAGGTTGACCGCGCGGGCGGCGCCGCCAGCATTCGGCAGGTGCACACCCATGTGCAGACGGCGGACGTTGACCGCTTTCTTGGCGCGCACATCATCGTCAGCCGCATCCCCAACGACGACAACGTGGCCATCACGCTGGCAGAGTGCAACCCGTTCGATCGGCGCACCGACATTGCAACGGCCATCGAAAACTACCTGATCCAGGGGCCTGAGTGGAATGGCTATCTGTTTGAAAACCACGTCCAGGGCCAGCGCAGCATCCAGTTGTTCCAGCGCCTAGGCACGCCAACGCCGCCCATCGGGCGCACGCTGGTGCTCATCAAAAACGAGGGCCTCGGCACCGAGTACAAGCAGTACGTGCGCGTCACTGCGGTTGAGTCCGAAGACCGCACCTTCTCCTACTCGTCGAGTGGCGGGTATGCGGATTATGTTGGCACCGTGGTCACCTGCGACATATCGGATGAGCTGCGTGAGGCCTTCCCAGGCTCTACCGCAGACCGCGCCTTTGTCCGCAATGCCAGCGAGACCATCGTGCGCGACACCACCGTGGCCGATGCCGCCACCTACTACGGCGCGGTGCCCCTGAGCGCGGCTGCTGACCTGGGCGACATCAGCGCCAAGGTCGTGGGCATCTACAGCCAGCTCGTGCCAAGCGCCCGCACCGAGACCACGGCCATCGACCAAAAGCCCGCCGCGCAGCGCCTGCTCACGCTGGCCAGCACGCCGCGCTTGATCGAGGTGCCCATCGTTCCCCACAGCCTGCGCATCCGCGTGGGGCAGGAAAACCGGGGCTTTTCATGGGTGCAAATGCTCAAGCCACTGCCCGCGCCGGGTACGGTGGTCATCAGCTTCATGGTGCTGGGCAACTGGTACACGGTGCAGGACGACGGCGCAGGCGGATTCACCGGCAGTGGTACGGGCGTCATCAACTACACCACCGGCAGCATCGCCGTCACCTTCCCGTCTATGCCGGATGCGGGCAGCAGCGTGCTGTTCCAGTGGGGCGAAAACACCGCCTTCACCAACCGCAGCGGGGCGGCTGGCTACCGCATGCCAGAGTTTTCTTGGGAAGTCGCCCAGGCGCCCATCAAGCCCGGCACCATCACCGTCACCTGGCAGTCGGGCGGCGCCACGCGCACCGCCACCGACGACGGCACGGGCGACCTGTCTGGCGACGGCACCGGCAGCGTGAACTACGCCACCGGCCAAATCAGCCTGCGGCCTGCCTACATGCTTGACGCCGGGGGCGAGTTCAGCACACAGTACACCTACACCCCACAGGTGACGGAGCGCTTTGCCAGCGTGTCGCCCGACGCCGGAGGCTTTGCCACCCTTACCCTGGGCGAGGTGCCAGCGCCGCGCAGCATCAGCGTGCAATGGACAACGGTGCGCAACTGCACCACCAGCGCAGGCAGCACCGAGGCGGTCACGCAAAGCACCACCACGTCGGGCGTGGGGCCTGATGGCAAGGTCATCTATCGCGGGGGCTCGCCGGGGTGCAGCCTCACGTTCTACAGCCCAACCAGTGCCAGCACCAGCGGCTTCCCGCCCAGCGCCACGGTCGAGGTGCATGTGCAGACCACCAGCGCAGGCACTTTCGACTGGAGAATTCAAGACGTGAATACCACCCCCTGGCCCACGGCTGCAATGCCTGCCGACCTGATAACCGGCGCCTCATCCGGAACCGTGGTCACCACCTACCCGCCGGGCATTGTGGCGGGCAAGGCCATAGGCACCTTCACGGTCGCGCTGGCTGCGGCCACGGCCATGCACGAGGGGCAGGTGGTGTTGACAGACTTCACCACCGCCACCATTGCCGTGGCCTCGCTGCGCGTGGAGCCCAGCAGCACCGTGCGCGCCACGGTCACGCCGCCCACCCCGGCTGACGCCGTGCGCCTGCCAGATGGCGTGGGCGCAGTTCCCAAAATCTTCCCTGGCGGGGTTTACAACTCGGACGACCTGACCGTAGTTGGCCGCAAGGTCGATGTGGGGGTGCAGCCCCTGTACGACGCCACCTATGGCTACAGCTATGACCCACCCATGGGCGCTGCCACCTGGAACGACGCCGAAATGGTCGCCGGACAAAAGGCCATGCTCAGTCAGCGTGGCGTGACTACAACTTACAAGCGCTGGGGGTTCTAAAAATGGCAGTAGAAGTAGGGGTCGATTTTCCGGGGAGCCACGGCATAGTTTTGGGGCCGGGCTCCGGGGTCAGCATAAGCCCAGGCCCAGGCACAGGCCCTAGTCCCACGGTCACCGCGCCTGTGATCACGCCCACGCCGCCTGTGGTCACCATGCCGCCAGCACCAGTGGCGCCACCAGAGCCGCCCGCTGTGCCGTCCCCTGGCACGGTCACCAGCGTCGTGCCCGTACAGTCCAAGCTTGTCAACGGCTCCACAAAAACCGAAACCCGCTACCGCACCACAAAAACGCAAGAAACCGTGGCGCACACCCTGTCCGACAATGGCAGCGGGGAGCTGGGCGCATGGGGCACGGTCAGCTACGCGGGCAAGTCCGTTAACGTCAAATTCGTGAGCCTGGACAGCACCACCGACGGCTACAAGTCTGACCATGAGGACAGCACCACCTTCGACGGCGGCGAGGTCACCGCAGGCGGCACCACGGCCAGCAACAACAGCCAGAAAGGCGGCGAGTACGCAGACAACACCATGAGCGAGCAGTTGCTCGCATCCAGCACCGTCATGGTGACCTACAGCACAGGCAGCGGCGCCGAGGTGGTCAACACCCACAGCTTTGCCCCGCCGGATGTGCAGATAGATTTGTGTCCGTATACCAGCGACTACGTGGTGCCCGGCAGCGTGCGCTTCTCATGGATGGGTCAGGTGTTCGAGGACTACGACGGCCTGCTCGTGCGGGGCCGCACGCCCACAGAGCCCGGCTGGGTGGCGGGGCAAATGAACTACAGCACGGGCATCGCCACGGTCACAGACTACATCGTCAGCGGCTCGCCCACAGCCTTCAGCCTCGACAGCCTTTGGACGGTGCGACAAAATTGGAACACCGCCAGCGTCTTTTTGCGCACCCAGGCCGCGCCGCTCAAGCCCAGCGGGTTTGTCATGAACCTGAGCGACGCCCAGGGCAACAGCATCACGGCCATGGCGGGCATTGACGGCAACATCACCGGCACCCACCTGCGCGGGCGCATCAAGTACCTGACGGGTGAGGTGGAGCTGCAATTTGGAGACTACGTGCTCGACAGCAGCCTCACCGCAGAGCAAAAAGCCGAATGGTGGTACGACGTGGCCGACGTGGGCGCGGTGGAGGCCGACAAAATCTGGCGCCCCTGGCCCGTTGACCCCACCACACTGCGCTACAACAGCGTCAGCTACTTCTACCTGCCAATCGACGCCGACCTGCTGGGCCTAGACCCCGTGCGCCTGCCACCAGATGGCCGCGTGCCCATCTTCCGCGCGGGCAGCTACGCGGTTGTGGGCCACACCGCCGAAACGCCCGAGGCCACCGTCAGCGACGGGCAAACCATCAATTGCGGCCGCACCCGCCTGTCCCGCGCCCGCGTGCTGGGCAGCAATGGCGCGGTCATCCATACCGGCTACACGGCAGACCTGGACGCAGGCACCGTCACCTTTACGGACGTGACCGGCTACAGCCAGCCCGTGCGCGTGGAGCACCGCATTGAAGACCTCGCGCGCGTGTCCGACGTGCAAATCGACGGCACGCTCACCTTCACGCGCCAGCTCAGCCACGACTTCCCCCTTGGCAGCCTGGTTAGCAGCGCGCTGATGGCGGGCAACCTCAAGGCCCGCGTGTCCCACCTGTTCGACCAGTATTCATGGCTGGGCGACTGGGCAGACAACACCGTGGGCGACGTGGCCCTTGGCACCTACAACGACACCGTGGCCCCCATCGTGGTCACCAACGCAGGCGCACTCACAGAGCGCTGGGCGCTGATCTTCACCAGCTCCACGCAGTTTCGCATCGTGGGCGAAAAAGTGGGGCAGATCGGCACGGGCGACATCAACACCGAGACCGCCCCCATCAACCCAATTACCGGCGTGCCGTACTTTGTGCTGCCTGCCCTGGGCTGGGGCGCGGGCTGGGTGGCGGGCAACGTGCTGCGCCTCAACACCGTGGGGGCCATGTTCCCCGTGGCCGTCATCCGCACCGTGCAGGCCGGGCCTGCGGCGGGCATTGACTACAACTTTGAACTGCTGGTGCGCGGCGACGTTGACCGCCCGGCGCCCTGACCCTGCAATCAATTGCACAAGGAGACTTGAATGGCATCCCCTGTTGACACCTCAGTCAAATTCATCACCGAGAACATGCCCGGTGCACCCGTGCTGAGTGGCACCGCTGGCGCTCTGATTTCGGTGCTCGACGCCCTGCTGGTGACCGGCTTTGGCCTGCGCACAGCCACATCAGTGACTGTTGCGGGCGGTGTGGCCACGGTCACGCTGTCAAGCGACGCGCTCAACGGAAACCTGCTGCACAGCGTCATCCTTGTGGACGGTGTTGCCGCTCCCATGGCCGACCTCAACGGCGAGCAGCGCGTGACCGCCGCCACCAGCACCACGTTGCAGTTCGCCACCGCAGTCGCGGACGGTACCGCCACCGGCACTATTACCATCAAGTCTGCCCCGGTGGGATGGGAAAAGAAATACAGCGACACCAACCTTGCTGTTTACAAAAGCACCGATGTGCAGGCCCACGGACGCCACTGGCGTGTAGACGACACCGGCACCACTGCGGCGCGTGTAGTCGAGTACGAGACCATGGCCGACGTCAACACAGGCAGCGGGCCGAGTCCCACGGCGGCCTATATCTCGGGCGGCGGCTATGTGCACAAAAGCGCCGTGGCCAGCGCCGCTGCTGCACGCTACGCCATGGCTGCGGATTCGCGCACGGTGCTGCTGGCGCTTGGGCCTGGCACGGCCACTGCGGCCACCTATCGCGTCGCCAACATTCGTGGCTTCGGCGACGCCATTGCGTTAGCCCCTGCAGGGGACTCGTGGGCATCATTTGTGTCGCTTTGTGGGGCTAGCGCCACCAGCGGCTTTACCTACGGCTCCTTGAGTGGAGGGCCAGTGTCCTCGGTCACCGGCTTTTCGGCACTGTCGCGGTCATATACCGGCTTGGGAGCGTCGGTCATAGCTGATGCTGTGCCAATGTCAGGAACGCTCACCACGATGTCTGGCGGCGATTCCTTCATGGGGCCAGCGCCGTCGGCGGTGGACGGGCAGATCAAGCTGTCCCGGGTGTTTTTCAGGGAGCAGGGCTCATCCAACCCACCCAGGGCCATCGTTCCCGGCGTGCTTTACGTGCCGCAGTCCGGCCTCGCCAGTTTGGTGGCAGGCGGTGATATTGCGGTGGGCGCTGGTGACTGGGCGGGGCGTCAGCTCATGGCAGTGGCATGTGGTACTGCTTCCAACCAATTACCAACTGGCGCCGCCTTCATTGACATCACCGGCCCTTGGCGTTGAATCCATGTCCACCATCGCTACTCCAACCGGGGCTTTGCCAGCGCCAGGCTGGATACAAGGCCGCGCAGCGCAGAAGTACACCGGCCATGCCGCCGTGCCAGCGCTGGGTCACATGCAGCAAGACTGGCGCCTGCGCCTGCCCACAACGGGGCAGATCACCGACCGCGTGATGTTCAAAGCCACGCCCTCATCCCCCGAGGCGCCATTTGCAAAAGGCCGCGTGTGGCTGCTGCGCGCAGCCGACGGCTACAAAGCCTGGGAGGGCTGGAGCGACGCGGGCGGCTACTACACGGCAACCGGCCTTGAGCTGGGCGTGGAGTACATCGCCGTGGGCATAGACCCGTACCGCAACCACAAAGCCACGGGCGCAGGGCCTGTGGTGGCCACGGAGGCCGCGCCATGAACATCACCACAGCCCACCGCGCAGCCCGCAACGCTGCCACCCTTGCCACCGCCGACGCGGGCGCAGGCAATGCCAGCATCAAGCTCTACACGGCAGAGGGCGGCACGCTGCTGGGCACGCGCACGTTGGCAAAGCCCTGTGGTGTGATCAACGGCGCGGGCCGCATCGTCCTGCAATTGGGTGCAGCGCAGGAGATGGTGGCCGCAGACGGCACGGCCACCTGGGCAGAGTGGTGCAACGGCGACGGCGATCCAATAGCCACCGGCGCAGTGACTGACGAAACCGGCGCCGGGCCGTGGGTGCTGGAAGGCACCGCAGGCACCCAGGTGTACGCGGGCGGCGTCATTGGTCTTTCGGCCACAGCATTGATCGGCTGACGCCATGGCAGACGGAAAGCTCACGTTCCTGCGCCCACACGACGGCACAGGCCGCCTCGTGTTCGGGGACGTGGGGGATGTGGTGGTCACGCCGCCCGTCACTATCGCGGTCGATACTGATCTGCCGGGCTTGGGCGCCTGTGCATTGTCCGTAGGGCCCGCGCTACGGGTGGACGCAGACCTGCCCGGCCTGGGCACCTGCACGCTGCTGTGGGACAGCAACACCAGCCGCCCCACCGTGGGCCAGACCACCCACCACTACCAGCAGGCCACACCCGCCCGCACCGGGGCGCAAGGCGCCTACCAGCAAGCCCAGGCCCTGCCCACCGGCCTGCACAGCCACTACCAGCAGGCCCAGCCCGTGCAGGCGCCCACCAGCGCCGCATGGGATGATGCTGCTCACGCTCGCGCCACCGCTGGCCTGCGCTACCAGCAGGCCCAGCCCCTGCACGCCCTGGGCCTCCGTGGCGCATGGCAAACGGCCCTTGGTCACCGCGTGGGCAGCGCCCTGCGCTACCAAGAGGCATGGCCGTTGCAGGTGCTGGGCTCCGCCCGCTTCCAGCAAGCGCTGGGCCTGCGACTGGGCGGCTTGCACCGCTACCAAGAGGCGCTGCGCAGCGGGCGCAGCTTCAGCGCGCGTTTTCAGCGGGCTCTACCCTGGCGCGTTGACCACCGGGTGCGCTACCAAGAGGCATGGCCCCCGCGCCCAGGCCTGTCGGTGCTCATCCCCGTGGAGCCGCCCGGCCCGCCGCCGTGCTACACGCCCAACGGCCACCTCGTCTTTACCGCTGCCCACGACGGCACCGGCCATCTTGTTTTTGTGTGCGAGCGCGCCACCCCGCCTGAGCCCGGCGGAACGGTGGTGGTGCCCGTGCGGAGGGTTTACATGACCGTCAACAACGTCACCCTGCATCGCGCCAGCGACGGCGCGCCCATCCCCGCCTACAGCCTGGGCCTTGGCCTGGATGCGGACTCATGGACGTGGAGCTGGCAGGCCAGCCTGCACGCCAGCGCGCTGCCCCTCATCCAGCCCGGCGCGGGCGGCGACCCGGTGGGCGTGCTGGCAAGCATCAACGGCACCACGCTGCACCTGGTGGCCGAGAGCTACTCGCGCGAGCGCAGCTTTGCCAACACACGCATCAGCGTGCGCGGGCGGGGCAGGGCGGCCGTGCTCGATGCCCCCTACGCCCCCACCCTCAACCACGGCAACGCCAGCGCCCGCACGGCGCAGCAGCTCATGCAAGACGTGCTCACCCTCAACGGCGTGGGCATCGGCTGGGCCGTGGACTTTGCCCCGCAAGACTGGCTTGTGCCGGGCGGCGTGTGGGCACACCAGGGCACGTACATCAGCGCGCTGCTCGACATTGCCGACGCCGCAGGCGCCTACCTGCAGCCGCACGACACCGCCGCCACCCTGCGCGTGCTGCCCCGCTACCCCACCGCCCCGTGGGACTGGCCCAGCGCCACGCCCGACTTTGAGTTGCCCGCCGACGTAGTGGCCGTAGAGGGCATCGCCTGGCAGCAAAAAGCCAACTACAACCGCGTGCACGTCAGCGGCACCAGCGCCGGGGTGCTGGGCGAGGTCACCCGCCTGGGCACGCTGGGCGATGCAGTGGCCCCCATGGTCACCCACCCCCTCATCACCCACGCCGACGCGGCCCGCCAACGAGGCCGCGCCGTGCTGGGCGACACGGGCCTGCAAGCCATCATCAGCCTGCGCCTGCCAGTGCTGGCCGCCACCGGCATCATCAAGCCCGGCGCCCTGGTGCGCTACGTGGACGGCCCCACCCAGCACCTGGGCCTGGTGCGCGCCACCAGCGTGGAGTGGCAAGCCCCCACCCTGCGCCAGACCCTGACCGTGGAGACCCACCCAACATGAGCAACCTGTACCACCAGTTCCTGGCCCTGCTGCCCCCGCGCCCGCTGCAAGTGGGCGCCGTCACCGCAACCAGTGGAGACACCTGCACCGTGCAATTGCCCGGCGGTGGCGTGCTGCAAGTGCGCGGTGCTGCCGCTGTGGGCGACCGAGTGTTTGTGCGCGACGGCTTGATTGAGGGGCTGGCGCCGAGCCTGCCCATAGTGAGCATTGACGTATAGCGCCAGCGCAATCGTCAGAGCGCCCGCCCGTGGAGACACCGGCGGGCTTTTTGTTGTCTGCAACCCTGAAAGGAGACCCCCATGAACCCCTTGAAACGCTGGCGCTGGTGGGCCGTGCTGGCCTTGCCTGTCGCTGTGATCGCAATCAACAGCTTCGGCCCCGATGGCTGGCGTGAGCCAGTGGTAAAGCTGCTGTGGCTGTCGTGGACGGCGCTGTGCGTTGCGCTGGCCCACAGCGCGCGCAAAGCCCTGTTCGACTATGCCCACGGGCGCGAGGCATGGCTCAAGGCCATGCAGCACCCCGTGGGCGCGGGCCTTGCGTTCCTGGGCCTGTGCCTTGTGTCTGCTGTGCTGGTGCTGGCCTTCACCGGCTTTGCGCGGGCGCAGCCCGTGCCGCAGCCCGCGCAGGCCATGGCGCCGCTGGTGGTGCACGAGATCGAGCAGCACTGGCCCGCCGCGCCGCGCCGCAGCTACCTTGGCGCGTTGATCGAAAAGGAAACCTGCATCACCCTGGCGCATCGCTCTTGCTGGAGCACCACGGCCCGCCTCAAAACCAGCAGGGAAGAGGGCGCAGGCCTGGGGCAGCTTACCCGCGCTTGGCGGCCCGACGGCACACTGCGCTTTGACGCGCTGGAGGAAGCCCGCGCAATGGCGCCGCAGGCCCTGCGCGAACTGAACTGGGCCAACGTGTACACCCGCGCAGACCTGGGCGTGCGCGCCATCATCGTCAAGCTGCGCGACTGCCACAGCCGCTTTGAGCGCCTGGGGATTGACGACGAAATGGCCCGCCTGGCGTTTTGCGATGCGGCCTACAACGGCGGCCTGGGCGGCGTGCAGCAAGACCGCAAGCTCTGCGCCCTGACCGACGGTTGCGACCCCGCGCAGTGGTTCGGCCACGTGGAGCACCACAGCGCCAAGAGCCGCACGCCCTGGCAGGGCTACGGCGCGAGCGCGTTCGAGATCAACCGCGCCCACGTGCGCGCCACCGTGCCGCTGGAGCCCCGGCGGTGGCGGTATGCGCAATGGCTGGGGGTCTAGCCATGCTCGACAAGATCAAGGCCTACGGCTTCCAGGCCCTTGCGCTGGCGTTGGGCGTGCTGCTGCTGGTGCAAACCGGGCGGCTGCACACCGAGCAAGTAGCGCACGAAAAGCTCAAGACCAGCACGGCCCAAGCGGCCACTGAGCGCGCCACGGCGGCGCTCACCATCGAGCGGCAAGCCGCGGCCAAGGAATCCACCCACGCGCAGCAAACCCAGGAGGTATCCGATGCGTTCACCGTTTCACAGCCCGTGCGCGATGCTCTGCACCGCGCTGATCTTGCTCGCGTTGAGCGGCTGCGCCTCGACCAGGCCCGCAGAGCCGCCACCTACCGCGCGATGTCCCAAGCCTGCGCCGCTGCCAGCGGCGGTGTCGCGGATCGACTTGCAGCCCTCGACGCCCAGCTTGTCGAAGGCGTTGCAGTGGTCGGAGACCTCAGAGCAGTTATTGCGCGGCGAGACGCCGAAGTAGTGCTGTTGCGCGGCGTGGTCGATGCAGACCGCGCTTTGACAACGCCGGATGCAGCCCCATCGGCTGCGCCCTGAAAAAAAAGAACGAGGCGACCGCCTGGGTGCTACGAACACCCGGACGGCCACCAAGACCACTGAACGTGCCAGTGAGCCCAGCCAAGGCCCCGCCCACCTGTACAGGCGGGGGCGAGTGTATCAACCCCTGGAGCCCATCATGGCAAACCCCATCATCCCGTGGCTCGGCGGAAAGCGCCGCCTTGCCGACATCATCATCCCGCGCTTCCCTGCGCATACCTGCTATGTGGAGGTGTTCGCGGGCGGCGCGGCGCTCTACTTTTTGCGCCCGCGTGCCGATTGCGAGGTGCTCAACGACATCAACGGCGAACTGGTCAATCTCTATCGTGTGGTGCAGCGGCACATGGAGGAATTCGTGCGCCAGTTCAAGTGGGCCTTGAGCAGCCGAGAGGTCTTCAAATGGACGCAGGCCACGCCGCCCGAAACACTGACCGACATTCAGCGCGCGGCCCGCTTCTACTACCTGCAGCACCAGGCGTTCGGCGGGCGCGTGGAGAGCCAGACCTGGGGCACCGCCACCACCGTGGCCGCGCCCACGGTGAACCTGCTGCGGCTGGAGGAAGACCTGAGCGCCGCGCACCTGCGCCTCACGGGCGCGTACATCGAGCGCCTGGACTGGCAGGAGTGCATCAAGCGCTACGACCGCCCGCACACCCTGTTCTACCTTGACCCGCCGTACTGGCAGACCGAGGGCTATGGCGTGCCCTTCGAGTGGCCGCAGTACGAGGCCATGGCCCACTGCATGCGCAACCTGCAAGGCAAGGCCGTGCTCAGCATCAACGACCATCCGGACATCCGTACCTGCTTTGCGGGCCTGCAAATGGACGAGGTGCCCATCACCTACCAGGTGGGCGGTGGCGGCAAAAGCGTGGCCCGCACCGAGCTGATCATCTATAGCTGGGATCGCGCCGCAGAGCCCGCCGGGTTGTTCGAGTAGGGCGTGTCAGACCACGGCGTGGGGACACTCGCGCCGGGGTTGACTGAGGCCCGGCACCAGAGCGTTACTGGTGCCACGCAAGGAGACCGACATGACCACAGCACCTACCGCAGCCCAAAAACAGCACGCAGAAACCATGGCCGCCGCGCTCGCCCAGCTTGAGCACATCAAGGCCGTTATCCAGCGCAGCGCAGACCACATGCAGGCCCGCCCCGAGAACTGGGGCATCGCGGGCGACATGGCCGCCATCCTGGATCGCCTGAACAACGTGACGGCCTGAACATGACAACGACCAAGCTCCCAGCCAAGGCCGAAAAGGCCATCGCCCGCATCGCGCTTGAGCACTGCCGCATCGAGACATTGGAGGAGCGCCGCTCCGACAGGCTCGATTTCCACGACGTTGCCGTCTGGAACCTCAAAGCGGCGCTGGAGGCGGCCTATCTTGAGGGGATGAAGGAGGCGATGAAAAAAAAGCTTGCATAGTTTCAAAATGAGACTATGATAGAGCCCATGGACAAGCAATAACGCAAGTCCCCGGCGCCTCCCGGAATGAGGGGCAGGAGAGAAAAATGGAATTCATCGCACGCATCCTGCACACGAATGGCCAAGTCACCACGAAGACCATTCTCACCCCTCCGGCATTGGTCGGCGCCCGTCTCACTAGCGATGGACTCATGCCCGCCTGCAGCGATCTGCGGAAGGCAGACCCCTCCGTAGCCGCGGTGAGAATTGCTGTGCCTGGGTTTCCCGATGATTACGAATGGAGTGGTAACTACACATCCGAGCACATGGCGGCAGTGGTGGCACGTGAGCGTGCGGGAACCAGCAATTGGTAAGCCCCATGGGCAACAGGGCTCGCCTCATCGTGACGCCAGGGGGGCCTTGGCGTCTGTACACCCACCCGCTGGCCGGGTGGGAAATGCTTGGCACCGTCCAGCGCGGCATGGATATTGGCGCGCTGGCCCGCTCGCCATCTGGCATCCTTGCGCAAGTCAACGCCGGTGCCACCCGGTCACTTGACCAGCGTAAAGCCAGCGCAGCCATGGCGCCAGCAGAATGACCCCCTCCGACCTGCGCGCCTGGCAGGCCCACATGGGCCTGACATACGACACCGCCGCCCAAGCCCTGGGCGTGAGCCGGGCAACATACGCCGAGTGGCTCGCGGGCAAAAGCCGCACCACGGGCAAGCCCGTCACGCCCAGCCGCACTGTCGCGCTGGCCTGCGCAGCTCTGGCTGCGGGGCTGGAGCCGTGGGGAGATTCGGGGGACTCGGCCGCGCTGGCCTGAGCATTACAGTGCAGTATGTGTCGGAACGGACGGCATCCAGTCAATTAAAATCAATCACTTACCAGCGGCTGCAAAACTACGAACCAAGGGGTCGTGGGTTCGATTCCTGCCAGCCGCACCAACAGGTAAGCCCTGAGTCTGAAAAGACTCAGGGCTTTTTCCTTTGGAATTTCCCAGAGCCACTATCGTCATCACCATGAGCAAGGCTTTCACCAAGGAAACTGACCACGACGAGGACGACGGCCCGGCATTGCCGCCGATCCCCGCCGGGGGCAAGAACTACATCACGCCCCAGGGCTATGCGCGTCTGCGCGCCGAGCTGCTGCAATTGATGGACGAGGAGCGTCCCCGTGTGGTCGAGGTGGTGCATTGGGCTGCGAGCAATGGGGACCGGTCGGAGAACGGCGACTATCTGTACGGCAAGAAGCGCTTGCGCGAGATCGATCGCCGCATCCGTTTTTTGACCAAGCGGCTGGAGATTGCCGAGGTGGTCGATCCGTCGCTGCATGCTGGCAGCGACCAGGTCTTTTTTGGCGCCACGGTGCGCTATGTGGATGACCTGGGCGAGGAGCGCTGCATCACCATCATGGGCATTGACGAAGCCGACAGCAGCCAGGGGCAGGTGAGCTGGGTGGCGCCGGTGGCGCGCGCCCTGCTCAAGGCACGTGTGGGTGATGAGGTGGCCTTGCCCACGCCCTCGGGCGTGCGCCAGTTGGAGGTGGTGGAAGTGCGCTACCCGCAGCCTGGCTGAGGCGCGGTCAGCGGCGCATCATGGCTGGGGCATGGCGCGCACCGCACGCAGCACGTCTGCGGTGCGGCGCAGGTTGCGCAGTGCGGTTTCCAGGTGCTGGAGGTCGTGCACGGCAATGCTGAAGCGCAGGTCTATGGTGTCCATGGCCGTTTGTTCGTCCATGTCCACATGGGTGATGTCCGCCTCAGAGCGTGCCAGGTTGGCGGCAATGCGTGCCAGGGTGCCTTTGCCGTTGCGTGCCGTGACGACGATGCGTGCTTCAAAGGGCCGGGTGGGCTCTTCGGACCAGTCCACGGCGATGAAGCGCTCGCTGTCCTTGTGCTGCAGGCGCTGAGCGACGGCGCATTGGCTGGAGTGCACCACCAGCCCCTCGCCGCGCCCCAGGTAGCCCATGATGGGTTCGCCAGGTACCGGGCGGCAGCAGGCAGCGTATTGCACCGATGCGCCTTCGCTACCGTCCAGCGTCACGCCACCTTGCGAGACGGTTTCGTGCGAGGTGTAGCGCTCCCGGGTCATCAGCAGCGCATCGGGTTTGTGGCCGTGTTCGGTCATCAGTACCACGAGCCGTTTGGCGACGATACTGGCAATGCGTTTGCCCAGGCCGATGTCGGTCAGCAACTCGCTGCGGGAGCGGTTGCCGGTAAAGCGCAGCAGCCTTTCCCAGATTTGCTGGTGGCCGTCGTCCTGCGCGGGCAGTTGCTGCATGCCTTCGGAGCGCAGGGCCTGGGACAGCAGTTTTTCGCCCAGGTTTTCGGATTCGGTCTGCGCCAGGGTTTTGAGGTGGTGCCGAATCTTGGATCGGGCACGGCCCGTGCGTACAAAGCCCAGCCAGGCGGGGTTGGGCGTGGCGGTGGGGTCGGTGATGATCTCCACCACGTCGCCGTTCTTGAGTTCGGTGCGCAGCGGCACTTGTTCGTTGTTGATGCGTGCGCCTGCCGTGTGGCTGCCCACGTTGCTGTGGATGGCAAAGGCAAAGTCCACCGCCGTGGCGCCCCGGGGCAGAGCCAGGATTTGGCTTTTGGGGGTGAAGACGTACACCGCATCAGGGAACAGGTCCACCTTGACGTGGTCCCAGAACTCGGCCGCGTCGCGGGTTTCGTTCTGGATGTCGAGCAAGGACTGCAGCCACTTGGTGCCCAGGCGCTCGGCGGCGGCGCCGTCGGCATCCTGGGCCTTGTACAGCCAGTGGGCGGCCACGCCCGCTTCGGCCACAAGGTGCATTTCCTCGGTGCGCATCTGGAACTCAACGTTCACCCCCGAGGGGCCTACCAGCGTGGTGTGCAGCGACTGGTAGCCGTTGAGCTTGGGGATGGCGATGTGGTCCTTGAACTTGCCGGGCACCGGCTTGTACATCTGGTGCAGCACGCCCAGGGCGGTGTAGCAGTCGGTCACGCTGGGCACGATCACCCGAAAGCCGTAAATATCGGTCACCTGGGCAAAGCTCAGGTGCTTGAGCACCATCTTCTGGTAGATGGCGTAGAGGGTTTTCTCGCGGCCTGCCAGGCGCACCGGCATGCCCAGGCGCGAGAAAGCGGCGTCGACATCGGTCTGCACCTTTTTGACCAGGTCACGGCGGCGGTTGCGTGCCTTGCCCACGGCCTTGGCCAGTGTGGCGTAGCGCCAGGGGTGCAGGTGGCGGAAGGACAGGTCCTGCAGCTCGCGGTAGGTTTGGTTCAGGCCCAGGCGGTGGGCAATCGGCGCGTAGATTTCCAGCGTTTCCGAGGAGATGCGCTGCCATTTGCTGCGCGGCATGTCCGACAGCGTGCGCATGTTGTGCGAGCGATCGGCCAGCTTGATCAGGATGACGCGCACATCGCGCGCCATGGCCAGCAGCATTTTTCGGAAGGATTCGGCCTGGTTCTCCTCGCGCGTGTCGAACTGCAGCTTGTCGAGCTTGGTGAGCCCATCGACCAGTTCGGCCACTGGCGCGCCAAAACGCTCGATCAGATCGACCTTGGTAACGCCGCAGTCCTCCATGGCGTCGTGCAGCAGGGCGGCCATCAGGGCCTGGGCGTCGAGCTTCCAGGTGGCACACTGTGCGGCCACGGCGATGGGGTGGGTGATGTAGGGCTCCCCGTTCTTGCGCAACTGGCCCAGATGGGCCTCGTCGGCATAGCGGTAGGCCTGGCGCACTTGCTCGATGCTGGCGCTGTCCAGGTAGTCCAGGTTGTCCGTGAGCGCAGCAAAGCTGGCCGCAGCGGCGTTGGCGGCCGCCCTGGGCGGGGCACCTGCGGGCTTGGCATGGGCGGAGGGAGTGGCCTGCATTTCCATTGGTCAAATGTAGCGCGGATGCTTCCGGGGCGGAGCACAAAAGCCTCTATGGCCCTGATCCATAAAAAAAGCACCGCATAGCGGTGCTCGGCAGGGGCCGGTGCGAATCAGCCCGGTACTTTCTTGAGCATTTCCAGGCCGACCTTGCCTGCAGCGATTTCGCGCAGGGCCGTGACGGCAGGCTTGTTGCGGCTCTCGATGCGGGGGGCATGGCCATGGCTCAGCATGCGGGCGCGATAGGTCGCGGCCAGAACGAGCTGAAAACGGTTGGGGATCTGCTCCAGGCAGTCTTCGACGGTGATGCGGGCCATGGGGTACTCCGGAAAATCAGGAAATGTTGAGCGACTGGAACGTCTGGGCACGGGCGCGGCGCTGGGCCGCGTACTTGAGGCGTTGTGCGTGGACGATGGCTTTCATGTCGAAAAGCGCACGCTCAAACAACTCGTTGATTATAACGAAGTCGAATTTATGCACCTGGGCCATTTCCTCGGCGGCGTTCTTGAGGCGCAGTTCGATGACTTCGGCGGAGTCCTCGCCCCTGCGCTCCAGGCGCGAGCGCAGTTCTTCCCAGCTGGGCGGCAGGATGAAGATCAGCACGGCATTGGCAAAGGCCTGCTTGACCTGGAGTGCGCCCTGGTAGTCGATCTCCAGGATCACGTCGTTGCCCTGGGCAATGCGCTCTTCGATGGCCTTTTTGGAGGTGCCGTAGCGTCGCCCGTGCACATGGGCCCATTCGACGAAGGCGTTGGAGGCGACCATGGTGTCGAACTCGGCGTCGGAGGCAAAGTAATACTCGCGCCCGTGCTTTTCCTGCCCTCGGGGGGGGCGCGTGGTGTGCGAAACCGAGGCCCGCACCTGGGAATCGAGTTCCATCAAGGCCTTGACGAGGCTGGATTTTCCGGCGCCGCTGGGGGCTGCAACGACAAACAGATTTCCTGGATATTCCATATCAGTATTGCGCAAGGCGCTATCAAAATAGAAGCATCACTCGATATTCTGCACTTGCTCGCGCATTTGCTCGATCAGCACTTTCATGTCGACACTGATGCGGGTGAGTTCCAGCGCGGCCGACTTGGAGCCCATGGTGTTGGCTTCGCGGTGCAGCTCCTGGATGAGGAAATCCAGGCGCTTGCCGATGTCGCCGCCTTTTTTCAGCAGGCGCTCGATTTCGTCCAGGTGGGACTGCAAGCGGGTGATTTCCTCGGCCACATCGATGCGGATGGCGAAGGCCGTGGCCTCGCTGAGTGCGCGCTCCTGGGCCGCTACGGGGGATGGGCTGGCGCCCTCGGTCAGCCCCATGGCCTCCTGCCAGCGCTCCATGAACCGTTGGCGCTGCTGATCCACCAGCCGGGGTACCAGGGGGCCGGCCTGCTGGGCCAGTGCGCGCAGTTGTTCCAGGTGGCCTTTGAGCATGGTGGCCAGGCGCGCGCCCTCTTGGGCCCGCGCTTTGAGCAGGGCGGCCAGTGCCTGTTCGGCCAGGCTCAGGGCGGTGGGCCCCCAGTCCTCAGAGGCTGGGCCCTGGGTGCCGCACAGGCGCAGTACGTCGGCGACGGACAGCGGGGTGGCCTGGGGCAGCCAGGACCGGATGGTGTCCTGCGCGGCATTGAGCCGCTGCAGCAGCTGGGGCGTGGGCGCAGGCACGGCAGCGGCCTCGGTGCTTTCCAGCGTGGCACGCACCTCGACCTTTCCGCGCCGAACGCTCTGGGTCAGCAGCGTGCGCAATGCGGGCTCCAGCGCGCGCAGTTCGTCTGGCAGGCGGAAGGCCAGATCCAGAAAACGGCTGTTGACCGATCGGATTTCCAGCCCCAGACGGCGCGTGGGGGCCGTCCGGCCCTCGGCGTCGGGGCTTTCGGCGGTGCCAGCCGCCTGAGCGCTGGCATATCCGGTCATGCTGTAAACTGGCATCGGACTATTGATGGTGGCTTGCGATCCCCGCGATTATCCGGGTTCTGCCGGGCCCTCCAATCTTCTTCGCAGAATATGTCAAAAATCAAACCGGCCCCGTTGCCGCCCGATACCGTCATAGGTGGGTACCGCGTGATTCGCCGATTGTCTGCGGGTGGCTTTGGTGTGGTCTATCTGGCGCAGGACACCGAAGGCCAGCAAGTGGCCATCAAGGAGTACCTCCCGTCCTCGCTGGCCACCCGTGCGCCGGGGGAGCTGCTGCCCAAGGTGCAGCCCGAAAAGCTCTCGCTCTACCGCCTGGGGCTCAAGAGCTTTTTCGAAGAAGGACGCGCGCTGGCGCAGATCTCGCACGCCTCGGTGGTGAGCGTGCTCAACTTCTTCCGCGAGAACGAAACCGTTTACATGGTGATGAATTACCTGGAGGGCGCCACACTGCAGGACTACATCATCACGGCGCGCGACCTCAAGGGCCAGAAGGTCTTTCGCGAGTCCACCATCCGCTCGCTGTTCGACGAAGTGCTGCGCGGCATGCGCATCGTGCACCAGCACAAGATGCTGCACCTGGACATCAAGCCGGCCAACATCTTCATCACCGACGACAACAAGGCCGTGATGATCGACTTTGGCGCCGCGCGCGAGGTGCTGTCCAAAGAGGGCAACTTCATCCGCCCCATGTACACGCCCGGCTTTGCCGCGCCCGAGATGTACCGGCGCGACGCTTCCATGGGACCCTGGACCGATATTTACGCCCTGGGTGCCTGCATTTACGCCTGCATGCAGGGCTACCCGCCCAACGAGGCGTCGCAGCGCCAGGACAAGGATCGCCTGTCGCTGGCGCTGGCCAAGCTGCGCGGTGTGTATTCGGACAACCTGATCGAGGTGGTCGAATGGTGCATGGCCCTCGATCCACTCTCGCGCCCCCAGTCGGTGTTTGCCCTGCAGAAAGAACTGGCCCGCGAGGGCGAGCGTCGTTACACCAAGCTCACCGTGGCCGAGAAGATGCGGCTGCAGATTGACAACCTGGTCACCGACACCAAGAAAACCGTCCAGAAGGCCACCGCCCCTGCGGCCGTAGCGGCCAAGCCCAAATGAAATTCTCTGTATTCCAGATCAGCCGCCGTGGCGGTCGCGAGAAGAACGAAGACCGCATGGGCTATTGCTACACGCGCGAGTCCGGTCTGTTTGTTCTGGCCGACGGCATGGGGGGCCACCCCGAGGGCGAGGTCGCCGCGCAGATCGCGCTGCAGACCGTGGCCTCGATGTTCCAGCGCCAGGCGCGGCCGCAGTTGCCCGATGTGCAGGAGTTTCTGTCGGCCTCGCTCCTGGCGGCCCACCACCAGATCCTGCGCTACGCCAGCGACAAGGGCATGATCGATTCGCCCCGCACCACGCTGGTGGTGGCCGTGGTGCAGGCGGGCAACGCCCACTGGATCCACTGCGGCGACTCGCGCCTGTACATGGTGCGCTCGGGCCAGTTGCTCACGCGCACACGCGACCACTCGTACCTGGAACTGCGCAACGTGCCTGCGGCGCTGGAGCGCATCAACCGCAACGTGCTGTTCACCTGCCTGGGCTCGCCCACCAAACCCATCTACGACATGACCGGCCCGGTGCTGCTGGAGCAGGGCGACCGCCTGCTGCTGTGTTCCGACGGGCTGTGGGGCACGCTCAGCGACGAGGACATCTCCCGCCAACTGGCCACGGATGCGGTCGCGCAGTCGGTGCCCGAACTGGTGGAGCAGGCCTTGCGCAAGGCGGGCGAGAGCAGCGACAACGTGACCGTGGTCGCCATGGAGTGGGAGACGCCCGATGCGTTTGAGTCCACCCAGGGTGTGTCCACCGAGAGCATTGGCGACGACGTGTTTGCCTCCACCATCCAGGCCGGGCCGCTGGATGCGCTGGTCGATGACCTGGACGACGAAGCCATCGAGCGCTCCATTGCCGAGATCAACGAAGCCATCCGGCGATCGGCGGCAAAAAGGGGGTGACCCTCCCCCTGAGGCGTTGCGCCTTTACATGGGAAGGCTGGCGGCCCTTGCGCGGCGGTTGCTCGCGGTGACCTGCCCGCCTCTGTGGCTGCATCAGTGCGTCGTGTTTCGTTTGTTTCAGGCCATCTGGGCGCTGCATGCAACGCCCTATTTTTGACGGATATTCCATGACCTCCTTCGTTCGCCCCGGCGGCCGCGCCGCCGACCAGTTGCGCCCCGTGCGCATCACCCGCCACTACACCATGCACGCCGAGGGCTCGGTGCTCATCGAGTTTGGCAACACCCGTGTGCTGTGCACCGCCTCGGTCGAAGAGAAAGTGCCACCGCACAAGCGCGGCAGCGGCGAGGGCTGGGTCACCGCCGAATACGGCATGCTGCCGCGCGCCACGCACAGCCGCAGCGACCGCGAGGCCGCGCGCGGCAAGCAAAGCGGCCGCACGCAGGAGATCCAGCGCCTCATCGGCCGCTCGCTGCGCGCGGTGTTTGACCTCAAGCTCCTGGGCGAGCGCAGCATCGTGCTCGACTGCGATGTGATCCAGGCCGACGGCGGCACGCGCACCGCCGCCATCACCGGCGCCTGGGTGGCCGCGCAGGACGCGGTGAACACGCTGCTCGCCAGCGGCAAGCTCACCGTCTCGCCCATCCGCGAACCCGTGGCCGCCATCTCAGTGGGCATCGTCGAGGGCACGCCCGTGCTCGACCTGGAATACGTGGAAGACGTGGATTGCGACACCGACATGAACGTGGTCATGACCGGTGCCGGACACTTCGTGGAAGTGCAGGGCACGGCCGAGGGCGTGGCCTTCACGCGCCGCGAGATGGACCAGTTGTTGGCCCTGGCGGAAAAAGGCATTGGCGAACTGATGCAGATGCAGCAGCAGTCGCTACAAAAATAATAGCTGCTCGCGCATGATGGATAAGCGCTGGAGGCACATTTGACCATGAAAATCGTATTGGCATCGAACAACCGCGGCAAGCTCGCCGAGCTGCAGGCCATGCTCACCCCCCTGGGCGTGGAGCTCGTGCGCCAGGCCGATCTGGGCGTGGGCGAGGCCGAGGAGCCGCACCGCACCTTTGTCGAAAACGCGCTGGCCAAGGCCCGCTTTGCCAGCGCACACACCGGCCTGCCGGCCCTGGCCGACGACGCCGGCCTGTGCGTGGACGCCTTTGGCGGCCTGCCGGGCGTGGACACGGCCTACTACGCCACCCAGTTCGGCTACGAGAAGGGCGACGACAACAACGTGCGCGCCCTGCTCGAACAAATGCAGGGCCAGCGCAACCGCAGCGCCGCCATGGTCAGCACCCTGGTGGCCGTGCGCAGCCCGCAAGACCCCGAGCCGCTGATTGCCGTGGGCCGCGTGGTCGGCGAGATCGCGCGCGAGCGGCGCGGCAGCCACGGCTTCGGCTTCGACCCGGTAATGTTCATCCCCGAGTTCGGCCAGACCTTCGCCGAGCTGCCCCCCGAAGTGAAGAACGCCCACAGCCACCGCGGCCACGCGGCGCAGCAAATGCTGGCGCTGATGCGCGAGCGCTGGTTGCCGGAGGCTTCACAAATGTGAGCTGCCAGCGCTTGCCATTCGGGCGTTTCAGATACTTTTCATACTGAAACCCAATGCAGGCAAGCGCAAGCAGCTATGGTTTTGATATCGCCATGAGCATCCCCATTGTTTCTGCCGCCGACGAGGCGCAGCCCGCGCCGCAGCGCGACATCCAGCACTACATGCGCCCTGGGCTGCTGCAGCTCAGCAGCCTGCCGCCGCTGTCGCTGTACGTGCACATTCCCTGGTGCCTGCGCAAATGCCCGTACTGCGACTTCAACTCGCACGCCCGTGACGGCGGCGAGGCCCTGCCCGAGCAGCGCTACCTGGACGCCCTGTGCGCCGACCTCGAGGCCGCGCTGCCGCTGGTCTGGGGTCGCCAGGTGCACAGCATCTTCATTGGCGGGGGTACGCCCAGTCTGTTTGCGCCCGCGTCCATCGACCGGCTGCTGGCCGACATCCGTGCGCGCCTGCCGCTGGCGGCGGGCTGCGAGGTGACGATGGAGGCCAACCCCGGCACCTTCGAGAAAGACCGCTTCCGCGCCTTTCGCGCGGCGGGCGTCACGCGCCTGTCGGTGGGTGTGCAGAGCTTTAACGACCCGCACCTGCAGGCCCTGGGCCGCGTGCACGACCGCGCCCAGGCCATTGCGGCGGTGGAGGAGGCGCAGCAGGCCTTCGATACCTTCAACCTCGACCTCATGTACGCGCTGCCCGGCCAGACGCTGGCCGAACTGGACGCCGACCTGCGCACCGCGCTGGCGCTGGCGCCGCCGCACCTGTCGGTGTACCACCTGACCATCGAGCCCAACACCTGGTTCGCCAAATACCCGCCCACCGTGCCGCCCGACGACGACGCCTACGCCATGCTCGACCACATCACCGAGTTGACCTCCCAGGCCGGGCTGGAGCGCTACGAGGTGTCCGCCTACGCACGCCGCAGCCACCAGTGCCAGCACAACACCAACTACTGGGAGTTTGGTGACTACCTCGGCATTGGTGCGGGCGCGCACAGCAAGCTCAGCTTTGCCCACCGCGTGGTGCGCCAGGTGCGCTTTCGCGATCCGCAGCGCTACATGGACCAGGCGCTCGCAGGCCAGGCCCTGGCGCAGGACAACGAGGTGCGCCGTGGTGACCTGCCGTTTGAATTCATGCTCAACGCCCTGCGCCTGCGCAGCGGATTTGCGCTGCAGGACTTTGTCGAGCGCACCGGCCTGGCCCTCACTGCCATCGAGGCCCCTTTGCAAGAGGCCGAACGCAAGGGCCTGGTCCAGCGCGACCTGGGCCGCGTCAAGCCCACGCCCCGGGGCTTTGATTTTCTGAGCGACCTGCAGGAACTGTTTCTGTAGCTGCGCGGTGCCCTGAACAAGCCGAGGTTGCGCAGGGCGGTGTCTCTATCACCCGCAGCGTATGGCGACGATGCGACCGTTGGCGTCCACTTCCAGGTTCAGGCGCTGGGCGTTGTATTCCTTGGTCACCATCTGGCCTGGGCGCAGGGTGCGTGCCATGAGCGCGCCCGACTGCACACGCGCTGCCTCCACCACCTGGGCGGTGCTGGTCTGGCCCACAAACGATTGCGCCGCCTGGGCATTGCACAGGTCGCCACGCGGCGCGCCCGTGGGGCCGGTGGCCGGTGCCGGGGTGGTGCAGCCAGCGGTCAGCACTGCAGTCACCAGAGCAACCAAGAGGGGGGATGGGCGCATGCGAGCCTCCATGTCAAAAACCGCAGGTTACCCCACTGAAGCTGGTCAGTGCGCGTGCTTTTTGTGCCCCTGGGCGCGCAAGGTGTGCAGTCGGGTCTGCAGTGCGGTGTCGGGCACCAGGGCAATGCGCGCCTGGCCTGCGTACACGGCGCCGTCGTTGCCGTCCAGGGTGAGGGCGTCGCCCTCGTGCAGCGTCTGGCTGCCAAGGCGCAGGCTGCGTGTGCCCAGGTCGATCTGCAGGGCGTTGCAGCCCACCAGGCAGGTCTTGCCCAGTTGGCGCGTCACCACGGCCGCGTGCGAGGTGCGTGCGCCGCGCTGTGTCAGCAGGCCTTGCGCGGCCTGCAGTGCGGCGATGTCGCTGGTTTCGGCGTCCTGGCGCACCAGCACGGCGGCCTTGCCCTGGGCCACCAGGGCGCGCACGGCATCGGTGTCCAGCGCAATGGCGCCGCTGACCACCCCGGTGCAGGCCGGTACAGCGGTGGCCAGGGGCTGCAGCGTGCTGGCCTGGCCGTCTTCGGCCACCATGCGCCAGGTGCCCAGTTGCTCGGGCTCCAGGGTCTGGGTGCGGCGCTGGGCTTCGAGGGTGGGAATCCAGCCCTCGTCGTGCAGGTCCAGTGCAATGCGGGCGGCGGCCAATGCGGTGCGTTTGCCTGCGCGGGTTTGCAGCATGTGCAGCACGCCGTCCTGTACGGTGAACTCGAAGTCCTGCATGTCCAGAAAGTCGCGCTCCAGCACCTGGGCCGCGGCTTGCAGTTGCTGCCAGGCCTGCGGGGCCACGCTGGCCAGGGTGTCGTGGCCGTGGGCGTTGCGCCGCCCGCTGACCACGTCTTCGCCCTGTGCGTTGGCCAGAAAGTCCACCCACAGGCGCGGCTCGCCGGTGCTGGGGTCGCGCGTGAAGCCCACGCCCGCGCCCGAATGGCCGCCCGCATTGCCAAACACCATGCGCTGCAGGATGACGGCCGTGCCCATGTCCGGGTCGATGTCGTGGATGCGGCGGTACTCCTGCGCCTTGTCGGCGTTCCACGACGCAAACACGGCGCCGATGGCGCCACTGAGCTGCTCGTGCGCGTCCTGCGGGAAGGGGCGACCGGCCGCCTCGGCGTACAGGGCCAGAAAGCTGCGTGTGAGCTGGCGCAGTTGGGCAAAGTCCAGCAGGCGCTCGTCCCGGCCCTGGGTGACGTGGGTGATCTCGTCCTCGAACAGCGCGGCGGGCAGGCCTGCCACGACTTCGCCATAGCAGGCCACCAGGCGGCGGTAGGCATCCCAGGCCATGCGCGGGTTGCCGGTCTGGCGCACCAGGCCGGGCAGGGTGTGGTCGCTCAGGCCGATGTTGAGCAGGGTTTCGAGCATGCCGGGCATGGACACCGGCGCGCCGGATCGCACCGACAGGATCAGCGGGTTGCGTTCATCGCCAAACAGCAGGCCGGTGCTTTCTTCCAGTGCGGGCAGGCCCATGGAGAACACGGGCAGCAGGCAGTCCTGCGGGGCGTGGCTGTAGTGCGTGCCGATGACCAGCGCGGCGGGCACGTTGAGCCCGGCCTCGGCCATGCGCTGCAGGTTGTAGCCCTTGCCGCCCATGGTGTCGGGCGAGGGCTTGTGCAGGTCGGTGCGGGCCGGGGTGCGCACCAGGTACAGGTGCCGGGGCAGGGTGGTCTGGGGCTTCATGCGGCGGCTCCGGTTTTGTTCAGCACCATTTCGCGCAGCGCGTAGCCTGCGCGCAGCAGGTGGTCGGTGGCGTTTTCCAGGGTGGCGGCCAGGTCGCTGGCCAGGGTGAAGGCCACCGGCGCATCGTGCAGGTGGCGCACCATGGTGGTACGCGCCTGGCGCAGCAGGTCGTCACACTGGCGCTCGGCGCGCAGCATGCGCCACAGGGTTTGCAGGAACAGGTCGCTGTCGCTGCCGTCGGTCTGGTGCACGGCCTGGCGCGCAATTTCAATGGCCTTGACCAGGTCCTGGATCGCGCACAGCGTGGTGGCGGCGAGCTGGCACAGCGCCGCGCGCACGGTGGGGGGCAGGCCGGGGCAGGGCGGCGTGAGCGTGAGCGAGTGCATGAAGGTGGCTTCCTCCAGCGCATCGGCCACGTCATCGGCCTTGCCCAGGCAGTCCACCACCGGGCGCCAGCGCTCGCGCCGCTCGGCGCGCTGGCGCGCGTCCATCAGCAGGTGGTCGGCCTGGCGTTCCCAGTTCTTGGCGCGCAGTACCTGGGCCTGGGTCTGCTCGGCGTCGCCAGGGGACTCCAGGGCCTGGCACAGGCCTTCGGCCAGGGCGTGGGTGTAGGCAGCGTGTTCGGCCAGCAGGTCGAATTCAAAGCTGCGCTGGCGCAGCATGCGGCCCAGCAGCAGCCGGGCCTCGTCGGCCACCAGCGACAGGGGCTGCTGCTGGCGCAGCAGCAGGCTGGACAGGCGCAGCAGCTCCAGCAGGTACTGGCTGGCGGCCTGCTCGCCCAGCACGTCGTCGAGCCGGTCGCCCACGCGGAAGGCTTCGCTGTCCACGGACTGCATGGCGTTGTAGACCAGGCGCTCGGCCCCCGCAATGAGCCAGGCCATGTGGCCCCAGTCGTTGCGTGCGGCCTGCGCCAGCAGTGTGTGCGCCTGGGGCTTGCCCACAAAGTGCTGCAGCCGCTTGCGTGCGCGGTTCCAGTCGATCACGAACACGATGCGCGAGGCCAGCTGCTCCAGCGCAGTCTGCAGGGCTGCCGTGTCGGCGGCGACCAGCCTGGCCTGGCCGACGAGGTAGGGCTTGCCGCTGTTGAGCCCGTCGGACACGCGCGGGTCGAACACCTGCCAGGCAAAGCCCTGTTCTTCCAGCATCTGCCGAAAAAAGCCAAAGCGCCCAGGGTGCAGGTCGGAATAGGTGAGCGACACCTCCAGACCGCGCACCTCGATGACCAGCACATGCACGTCGTTGGTGCCGATGTCGTTCTGGATCAAGAGGCGCTCGCCGTCGCGTGTGGCGGCGGTGTCCAGCCCAGGGTGCGAGAACTTCAGCTCTGCCGTGCGGTGCAGGCCGCGCATGAAGGCTCGGATCAGCGGCAGGTCGCTCTCGGGCAACTGCCAGGTGTGGGCGCCGTCCACGTCCTCGGTGGCCAGCGTGCCCGACAAGGTGTTGAGCTGCTTGTGCAGGTCCATCACCAGCAGGTGCAGGCTGTCGCCACGCTGGTGGTCGCCGTGGGTCAGTTCGGCCAGCACGCTGCGCGGCAGGCCTTCGTCGTCGGCCAGGGCGTGCAGGCGCTGCAGCCAGGCGTCGCGGCGCTGGGCCAGGGGGCGTGCGCTGTCCGGCCCAGCATCGCACACCGGGCGAGCCATGGTGGACAGGTCGGCAGACAGCGCGCGCAGCAGATCGTCCAGGTGCGGCAGCACGAGCAGCTCGTCGTCGAAGTAGGCGCCCTGCAGCATGTCCTGCACCCAGGGGGCGTCGCGCAGCAGCGAGCGCGCGAGTTCGGCCTCCCAGCCGCCCTCGGTGTGTTCGGGGGCGCTGGCGCGCTGGGCTGCGGACTGCAGCAGGGTCAGGTAGAGCTTGAGTCGGTCATTGGCCGCCAGGGCCGCCTTGATCCACGCAGGCATGAGCAGCGAGGACTGGCCTAGCGAGGCCACCGCTTGTTCCTTGAGCATCGGGTTGTTCTCCGTTGCCCGTGATTGGAGCGCCCCGGCATGGCAGGGCCGTGACAAACCCCAGCGGCAGTGAGGGTGGGCGCCGCTTCAGGCCGCAGTGAGCGCTGGCAGATAGATGCTGCAAAACGCCTCGGGCATGCGCCGGGGCTTGCCGCTGGTGAGCTCCACACACACCAGGTGCCAGTGGCCGCGCAGGATGGTGGCCTTGTCGCTGGCGCGCACCAACTGAAAGCGCCGCTCCATGGTGAGCTTGCCGTCGCTGGCCGTGATCCAGGTGCCCAGCACCAGCGGTTCGCCCAGGAGTGAGGGCAGCAGGTAGTCATAGTGGGCCTGGCGGATCACCATGGCGCGGTCCAGTCGGTGGTAGTCGCCCAGGTTCAGGCCCAACGCCTCGGAGTGCGCCCAGCCGATGCGTTCGCACCACTGCACGTACACGGCGTTGTTGGTGTGGTTCAGGCCGTCGATGTCACCGGCTTGCGGGGTGAGGTCAAGGGTGAAAGCTTGTGCAAGGTCCCAGGGCATGGGGCGATTGTCGCCGCCTGGCGCGTGCACTGGGTGTCAAAGGTTTGACAGTGGGGCGGCCGACTGCAGGGTCATTCGCGCACCAGCCGCAGGCCCACCAGCGTGTAGCGGGTGTCGGGGTCGTTCCAGTTGCGGAAGCTGCAGCGTGCGTAGAACGGCCAGGTGTGCCAGGAGCCACCCCGGCGCACGCGCACCGTGCCTTGCGCGGGACCTTGGGGATCCTTGCGCGAGGAGCGGGCGTAGTAATCGTCGCCATGCCAGTCGGACACCCATTCCCACACGTTGCCCAGCATGTCCTGCACGCCCCAGGCGTTGGGTGCATGGCTGCCCACGGGTGCGGTGAAGGCGTGGCCGTCGCTGGCCGCCAGGGCGTGCTGGCGCCAGCGCGGCCAGTAGGGGGCCGCGTCCTGGTCGAACAGATTGGCGTGCTGCACCAGCGCCTGCGGGTCATCGCCATGGGGGTAGCGGGTGCGGCTGCCTGCGCGGCAGGCGTATTCCCATTCGGCCTCGGTGGGCAGGCGGTAGCGGTGGCCTTCGGTGCGGCTGAGCCAGGCGGCCAGCGCCTGGGCGTCGTGCCAGGTCACGTTCACCACGGGGTGCTCGTCGGTCTGGGCAAAGCCGGGGTCGCGCCAGGAGTAGCGCGGCAGGCGGCCTTCGAAGGCGTCGCCCCGCACCGTGGTGGCGGGGTCGTAGGCGGGGTTGTAGCCGTAGCCCCCAGTGCCATCGGCCACTGACTGCGGCACATGGCCCGAGGCCTCGACAAAGCGCCGGAACTGCCCTACCGTGACCTCATGCTGCCCCAGCCAGAAGGCGCGGGTGATGCGCACGCGGTGCACCGGGGCCTCGTCGCCCAGTTGGGTGAAGCGCTGCGGCTCCAGGTGGGGATAGTCGCGCGCCAGGCTGGCAGGCGATTCTGCGCTGCCCATCCAGAAACTGCCCGCCGGGATGTGCACGAACACCATGCCCAGGGAGTTGGTCCAGCGGGTGGGGCTGCGGGTCTCTTTCACCGTGCCGTCGCCAGAAAGTACGTTGGCACTGGTCAGCGCAGACACGAAGCACAGCAAGGACAGACGAAGTAAATGCATGGCAGGGGAAGGAATAGCTTGGGGTAGTCTATGGCGAGCGATCGGCGGCAGGGGGCCTCGCATTCCCCAGGTGGCGGGGGCTGTTGGTCTGGCGCGAACTCGTCTACAGTCTTGACTGCCTCCCGGTCGCTGGGCCGGGGTACACCGCGCCGCGCTGCGCAGGAGTGTGTTGGCATGGACGCAGCTTCCCTTGCCTGGCGCCTGTGGGTGCCGCGTGTGCTGGGCAGCCTGGTGCTGCTGGCACTGCTGTGGCTGTCGCCGCTGTGGTTGCCCTTGCAGCGCCTGGAATACGACCTGCTCGCCAGCTTGACGGCGCCTGCCCACCCGCCGGTGGGCGTGGCGGTGGTGGCCATCGATGAAGCCAGCCTCAGCAGCCTGGGCCTGGCACCGCCCCTGCCGCGCCACCTGCACGCACGCATGCTCCAGGCATTGGCCGGGCAGGGGGTGGCCGCCGTGGGCTGGGATCTGCTGTTCAGCGCCCCACAGGCGCCGCAAGACGATGCCGCGCTGGCGCAAGCCCTGCAGGGTAGCCTGCCGGTGGTGCTGGCCAGCATCGACGTGGACGTGCAAAGCACCCAGTTGCAGCAGTACCGCCAGCGCGTGGAATCCATCTTTGCAGGCGCCCGCCACGGCAACGTGGTCATGCCGGTCGATGCCGACGGGGTGGTGCGGCGGCTGCCCGATGCGGACGATGCCTTCTGGCGTGTGCTGGCGCAGGCCGCAGGCCGCACGGTGCGCGCGCCACCACCCGGCGCCTTGCTGCGCCACTACGCCCCCGAAGCGGCCGTGCCCACCGTGCACTATGTCCAGGCGCTGGATGCCGCGCAGGCACTGCCCCCCGGCACCTTGCGCGGAAAGATTCTGCTGGTGGGGCAGGACACGCCTGTTGACGGCGTGGACCGCTTGCGCACCCCGCTGCATGTGCTGGGCGAGGGCACACAGGCAGGGGTGCGCCTGCACGCCACGGCGCTGGCCAATGCCCTGGCTGGGGATTGGGTGGTGCCTGCGCCGCCCGCAGGGCCTTGGCTCCAGGCGGTGATGGTGCTGGCGGTGCTGGCGCTGCGCACCCGCGTCTGGCAGGGTGGCAGCACGGCGCTGTGGAGCCTGGCGCTGGCCTGCGCAACTGTCCTGGGCAGTGGGGCGGCCTACGTGGCAGGTGTGTGGTGGACGGCGCTGCCTACCGTGGCTGTGCTGGCCCTGCACCTGAATGTGGGCGCCGCCAACAGCTACTGGCAGGAGCGCCAGGGCCGCGAGGCGCTGCGCCGCGAATTTGCGCAATACCTGCCCGCGCCGGTGGTCGATCAACTGGTGCATTCGGGCTTTCAGCACCACACGCACAGCGAGCGGCGCGAACTGAGCCTGCTGTTTGCCGACCTGGCAGGCTTCACGCGGGCGAGCGAGACCATGCCGGTGCAGCAGGTGGCCGATGCGCTGGACGCGTATTTCTCCCGCATGACCGACTGTGTGCACCGCCACGGCGGAACGCTGGACAAGTTCATTGGCGACGCGGTCATGGCGTTCTGGAACGCACCCTTGCCCGACACTTTGCATGCCCGCAACGCGCTGGCGTGCGCGCTGGACATGCAGACCGCCATGCAGGAGCTGCGCGCGCTGTGGCAGGGCACCCCGTATGCGCAGGTACAACTGCGCGTCGGCCTGCACACCGGGGAGGCGGCCGTAGGCCACCTGGGATCGCAGGCACGCTTCACCTACACCGCCGTGGGCGATGCAGTCAATACTGCATCCCGGCTGGAAGGCGCCAACAAGGCGCTGGGCACACCCATTCTGCTATCGGGTGCGCTGCGCGATGCCGCCCAGGCGGCAGGTTGGACGCAGCCCCTGCTGTGGCTGGACACGGTGCGCCTGGCGGGCCGCAGCGCCGGCATTGATGTGTACACGCCCTGCGACGATGCGGCGCTGGCCGACATCGCCCAGGGCTTGCGCCAGGCCGTGCAGTCGGGACAATGGGTGCAGGCCCTGGAGTGCTGCGCTGCCTGGCGCGCACTCGGAGGCCAGGGAGCAGCCCCGTGGCGGGCGCAGGCCGAGCGCTGGCAGCACCGGCTGCAGGAGGCCGAGCGCTCAGGCCAGAGCGGCCAGCCCCTGCCCCCGACGCCGTTGGACAAAGTGTGATGTGGAAGGAGTGCCGCCATGTGGTCAGCCATCCCCTCTTGGAGAGCTCTTTGTGTGCTGGGTGCGGGCTGCTGGGGTGTCACCCAGGCCGCCGCCCAATGCGCAGGTTCGGTGCTGGAGCCCGGCGCACCTGCGGCCCAGGTGGTGGCGCTGTCGGGGCAGGGGCAAACCCGGGCGGGTGAGGCTGCACCCTGGCAGGCCGCCGCGCTGTCGCAGCACCTGGGTGCCGGGTCCGATGTGCGTACCCTGGCCCTGTCGTCCGCTGCGCTGCTGCTGGCAGACCGCACGCAGATCCGCATGGCGGCACAGGCCCAGGTGCGCCTGTGCGAGTCCCGGCCCGAGCGTAGCTTGCTGGAACTGATGGCCGGGCGCCTGTGGGCGCGCACCAAGAAGGCCCCCGCTGGGCTGGAGCTGCGCACCCCGGCCGCCACCGCCGTGGTGCGCGGCACCGATTGGGACGTGGAGGTGGAACAGGGCGGGCGCACCACGTTGACCGTGCTTTCGGGGCGGGTGGAGCTTTCCAACGAACTGGGCCGTGTGGAACTGGGCCCGGCCGAACAAGGCGTGGTGGTGCCGGGCCAGGCGCCCGTCAAGCGCATGCTGGTGCAGCCGCGCGAGCGCGTGCAATGGGTGGCGGCCTACCCGGCAGACCCCACGCGCTGGGAGGAATTCCAGCGCCCCGGCCTCAGCGGGCCGCTGGCCGATGTGCGTGCGCTGGTGCAGGCGGGGCAATGGGGCCTGGCGCGCGAACGATTGCTGGCGCTGGGTGCGCAGGGCGAAGGGGCCGCTGCCATCGCGCTCGCCCTGGCCGACCTGGAGCTGGCCGACGGCCAGACCGAGGCCGCCCTAGTGCGCCTGGCGCAGGCCTGGCAGCGCACGCAGGACCCGCGCACGGCCGCGCGCCGAGCGGAGCTGCTGCTGTTGCTGGACCGTGCCGCCGAGGCGCGCGCCTGGCTCGACACCACGCGCCCCACGGCGCCCGAAGCACCGGAGCTGCTGCTGGCAGACGCAGATTGGCAGCGACTGCAAGGCCAAGGCGACGCGGCCCTGGCGCTGTACCGCGAGGCCGTGGCCCGCGCGCAGACCGCAGCCACGCAGGCGGCCGCGCAATGGGGCCTGGGCCGGGCGTTGCAGGAGCGTGGCGACCTGCACGCCGCCCGCGTGGCCCTGGCGCGTGCGGTGGCGCTGGTGCCCGACAACCCCGCCTACCGTGGTGCCCAGGCAACCGCTGCGACCGAGGCCTTGCGCATGCCGCAAGCGCGTGCCGGGCTCGACGCCGCCCTGGCGATGGCGGGCGACGACTACGTGAGCCTGGCGGGTGCCGGCCTGTGGGCCCTGCAGCAGGGCGACCCCGGAGGCGCGCGCACCTTGCTGCTCAAGGCGCTGGTGATCGAGCCGCGCTACGCCCAGGCCCATGTCTGGCTTGCGGTGGCCGAATACCGGTTGGGTGGGCAGGCCGCAGCCTTTGATTCCCTGGAGCGCGCGCGGCTGGCCGACCCCAAAGACCCGCTGCCCTGGCAGGTGGAATCCATCCTGCGCAACGACGGCGGCGAGCCCGAAGCCGCCATCGCTGCCGCGCGCGAGGCCCTGGGTCGCCTGCCCTACCTCAAATCGCTCAACCCGCTGGCCAGCGACGCCCAGGGCTCGGCCAACCTGGGCAAGGCTTTGGGCGATTTCGGGCTGGAGCACTGGGCGCGTGCCTACGCGCAGCAGTCGTACTACCCGCTGTGGGCGGGCAGCCATTTCTTCATGGCCAACCGCTACGAAAGCGACTTCAGCCGCAACTCCGAGCTCATGCAGGGCTACCTGGCCGACCCTCTGGCCTTTGGCATGGGCGAGCGCCAGGTGCCCGTGCTGCGCACGCTGGGCACCGAAGCCGTGGTGGTGGCCAGCGCCGGGCGCGATGCGCGGCAGACCTCTTTGGCCGCCGATGGCGTGCTGCGGGGCCTGGGAGCTGCACCCATGCCCATGGCCTGGTTGGTGCGCGCCAATGGGCTGCGCCTGTGGCCGCGCGGCGGTTCGGGCTCGTACTGGCTGACGGCGCCCATGGTGGATCTGGCCTGGGGGGCGCGGCCGGTAGACCGTCTGGGCCTGTTTGCGGTGCACAACCAAGGCAGCGACCGCTCGGGCTACCCCGGCGGGCTGGACCTGGGCACGGCCCGCTTTGACGGCGTGGCCCGTGGCACGTCCACGCGCACCGACCTGGGAGGTTCCTGGCGCTGGTCCGCCGATGCGCAGACCTGGTTCAAGCTGCACCATGCGCGCAACAGCAATGCCCGCAGCCTGGACCTGGTGGACTGGGGGCCGCAGGATTCGCGCCTGGTGGACCGTCTGGAAGGCGCGATGCTGCGCCATGTGGTGCAGTGGCCTGGGCAGCGCTGGAGCCTGGGCTGGGAATATGCACGGGCGCAGACGCGCAACGGCCTGTACGACCCAGGCTTGCCCTGGGAGGCGTCCGAGGCCAGCACCCGTGTGGCATTCGACATGCCCTGGGTCGACGCCGAATGGCGCCAGGGCGCCTGGACCTGGCAGGCCGGTGCCTACTGGCCGCACCTGCAGGTGCGCAGCACCAGCCGCTACTACCGCCAGACCGACGGCGCCGACCTGCTGCCGCCCGCCATCACCGAGGCCGGGCACGCCCGCAAGCTGCGGCCCCGCGTGGGCGTGTCGTACCACATGGGGCCGGGCCGGGCACTGCATGCAGCCTACATCGAGAACGTGCACGCACCCGCCACGCACACCCTGGCGCCAGTCGCTGTGGGCGCGATTGCCGCAGACCACCAGTACCAGCGCATGGGCAGCCTGGCACGCAAACGTGCCCTGCAATGGGACTGGGAGATCGACCCGCGCACCTTTGCCTGGGCCATGGCCAGCAGCCAGCACATCGTCAACCCCCAGGGGCCGGATGGGCGCGTGCTCATCCCCGGCATGGGCGTGGCAGTGTCTGACCGCGCGGATGTGCTGGCGCCGGTGTCGGCCTCGGGCCAGATTGCGATCGATGCCTACAACGGCAACCCCTTTTTCGGGCAGGGCAGCCTGCAACAGATGGGTGTGGCGGTCAACCACGTGTGGGCCCCACGCCGCAGCCTGCTGGCCAGCTACACCTGGGCCCGTTCGCGCAACACCGGCGCGGCTTTCGCAGGGCTGCCGCTGCCCGGCGTGCCGCGCCACACCGCCGTGCTGGCCCATGCCTGGCGCCATGGCGGGCGCGACCTGAGCCTGGCGTCCCTGGTGTACCGGGGCTCGCGCTTTGCCGACCAGGCGGCCCAGTCGGCGCTGGGGGCGGGCTGGAACCTCAACCTGGTGCTGTTCCGCGAATCGGCAGACCGCCGCTGGGCCTGGACCGGTACCTTGCAAACGCCGTTGCACGGCACCGTGCGGCCTGCGCTGTGGGCCAGCCTGCGCTACCGTATGGATTAATGGTGTTTTTGGCCTGCAGCGCTTATGGAATAAGCGCAATGCGCTATCAAAATAATAGCTATTCCTTGGCCGCTGCGGCCTCTGCCAGGGCCTGGAGCGCGGCCTGTACCTCTGCCTGCGCCACGCCTTCGGTCAGTGTGCAGCGCTCTGCCAAAGCACCCAGCCCCTCGCGTTGCAGCAACGCGATGGCCTGCCCGGCGTCCTTGGGGGCGTCAAACCCGGTGCTTTGCAGCAGCAGGCGACCGTCGGCCGCCACGAGCTTGAAGTAGAACTTGCCGTCCTTTTCGCGGTACTGCTTGAAGGCGGGCAGGGCGGTTTTGGCGGCTTTTGCGGCCTTGGCTGTGCTGGCACCCTGGGCCAGGCTGCGCAGGCCCACGGCGGCGCGCAGTTCACGCAGGAAGGGGGTGGCCATTGCGCGGGCGCGCTGGGCGCCGGCCAGCAGCGTGGCTTCGATGCGGGCCGGGTCCTGGACCAGCGCCTCGTAGCGTTCGCGCAGGGGGGTGACGATGCCGTCCACCAGCTCGAACAACTGCTGCTTGGCGTCGCCCCAGGCCATGCCTGCGGCGTAGGCCTGGCGCAGGGCCTCGGTCTGCTCGGGGGTGGCAAACGCCTGGTAGATCTGGAACAGGGCCGAGCCCTCGGTGTCCTTGGGTTCGCCCGGCGCGCGCGAGTCGGTCACGATGCCCTGGATGAGCTTGCGCAGCTGCTCCCGGCTGCAGAACAGCGGGATGGTGTTGTCGTAGCTCTTGCTCATCTTGCGGCCATCCAGGCCGGGCAGGGTGGCCACGTTGTCGTCGATCACCGCCTCGGGCAGCATGAAGTGCTCGCCATAGAGGTGGTTGAAGCTTGCGCCCATGTCGCGCGCCATCTCGATGTGCTGCACCTGGTCGCGTCCCACGGGCACTTTGTGCGCCTTGAACATCAAAATGTCGGCGCCCATGAGCACGGGGTACATGAACAGGCCTGCGGTCACGCCGTCATCCTGCTCGCGCCCGGCCGCCTGGTTCTTGTCCTGCGCGGCCTTGTAGGCGTGGGCGCGGTTGAGCAGGCCCTTGCCGGTCACGCAGGTCAACAGCCAGGTTAGTTCTGGGATTTCCGGAATATCGGACTGGCGGTAGAAAACCACCTTCTCCGGGTCCAGGCCCGCAGCCAGCCAGCTGGCAGCGATCTCCAGCGTGGAGCGCTGGATGCGCGCCGGGTCTTCGCACTTGATGAGCGCGTGGTAGTCGGCCAGGAAGTAAAAGCTCTGCACGCCAGGCCGCAGGCTGGCCTGCACCGAGGGGCGGATGGAGCCCACGTAGTTGCCCAGGTGGGGCGTGCCCGTGGTGGTGATGCCGGTGAGAAAACGCGTGGTGCTCATGGGAACGAAGTCAGCAGGAAGGAGGGAAGGACGGGTCTAGCGCATCAGCGTGGTGATGGGGATGAGCATCAGGTTGATGATGCCGTAGCCCAGGTTCATCAGCGGGCGCAGCCACAGGCTGCCCACAATGCCCGCAATGACCAGGCCCATGACGATGAAGAAGCCCCAGGGTTCGATGCGCGACACCAGGTGCGCCTGCTTCCAGGGCAGCAGCCCCACCAGGATGCGCCCGCCATCGAGCGGCGGCAGCGGAAACAGGTTGAACGCCCACATCACCAGGTTGACCAGCACCCCGGCGCGCGCCATTTCAAGGAAAAACCGCTCGTCGATGTCCATGCCTACCAGCACCACCAGGAACACCGCCCACAGCACCGCCTGCACAAAGTTGGAGGCTGGCCCTGCCAGCGCCACCCACACCATGTGCTGCTTGGGCTTGCGCAGGTTGCCAAAGTTGACCGGCACCGGTTTGGCGTAACCGAATAGGAAGGCGCCCGAGGTGGCGAAGTACAGCAGCAGCGGCATCAGGATGGTGCCCACCGGGTCGATGTGCTTGATGGGGTTGAGCGTGATGCGCCCCATCATGTGGGCGGTGTTGTCGCCAAAGTGGCGTGCCGCGTAGCCATGGGCCGCCTCGTGAACGGTGATGGCAAACAGCACCGGCAGGGCGTAGATCAGAACGGTTTGGATGAGGTTGGAGGTGTCCACGCGCCGATTGTCTCAGACGCAGCGCGCCCGCCTGGCCCGTGGGGCGATCACAGGCCCAGGGCCTGCAGGCTGCCGCGCCCCTGGCGCACCACCTCGGGTTCGCCGCCCGTGCCCATGGGCGTGAGGTCGATCACCGTGGTGGGTGCGGACGGACAGGCCCCCGCATCGACCACGGCGGCCAGCGCATGCTCGAACTGCTTGCGGATGCCGTGGGCGTCGTTCAGCGGCTCGCTATCGCCGGGCGGGATCAGCGTGGTGGCCAGCAGCGGCGCACCATGCAGGGCCAACAGTTCCTGCAGTGTCTTGTGCTCGGGCACGCGCAGGCCGATGGTCTTGCGCGAGGGGTGGCTCACGCGGCGCGGCACTTCCTTGGTGGCTTCGAGGATGAAGGTGTAGGCCCCCGGTGTGGCCAGCTTGAGCAGGCGGAACTGCCGGTTGTCCACGCGCGCGTAGCTGGCCAGCTCCGACAGGTCGCGGCACAGCAGCGTGAGGTGGTGCTTGTCGTCCACCTGGCGGATGCGGCGCAACTGGTCGGCGGCGTTCTTGTCGTCCAGGTGGCACACCAGCGCATAGCTCGAATCGGTGGGCACGGCCAGCACGCCGCCCTTGTGCAGCAGGGCGGCGGCCTGCTTGAGCAGGCGCGGCTGCGGGTTGTCTGGGTGGACTTCGAAATACTGGGCCATGGGTCAGGCGTGTTGGATGCGGTCCGCCAGCAACTCCCACACGGGGGTGAGATCGCTTGGCAGCGGCGGCAGCGTGCCCAGGTCGGTGTGGGATTCGTCGGGGCTGTGGAAGTCACTGCCGCGCGAGGCCGCCAGGCCGAATTCGCGCGCCATGCCGGCATAGGTGGCGCATTCGGCCGTGGTGTGGCTGCCGGTGACCACCTCCACGCCCTGGCCGCCGTGCTGGCGAAACTCGGAGAACAGCGCAAACTCTTCGTTGGCGCTCAGGCTGTAGCGGGCGGGGTGGGCGATGATGGCCACGCCGCCTGCGTCGCAGATCCAGCGCACCGCATCGCCCAGGCGTGCCCAGCGGTGCGGCACGAAGCCGGGCTTGCCCTCGGTGAGAAAGCGACGGAAGACTTCGCCCGTGTCACGGCACACGCGCTGCTCGACCAGAAAGCGCGCAAAGTGCGTGCGCGAGATCAGCTCCGGGTTGCCCACGTAGCGCAGCGCGCCCTCGTAGGCGCCGGGAATGCCCACCTGGGCCAGTTGGGCTGCCATTTCCTGGGCGCGTTCGCCACGCCCGCCGCGGGTCTGGCGCAAGCCCTGCACCAGGCGTTCGTCGCTGGCGTCAAAGCCCAGGCCCACGATGTGTACCGTGGTGTTGGCAAAGGTGACCGAGATCTCTGCTCCTGTCAAAAAAGCCAGCCCTTGCGCCTTGGCGGCAGCGGCGGCACGCTGCAGGCCGCCCACCTCGTCGTGGTCCGTCAGGGCCCACAAGTCAACCCCGTTGGCCCGCGCTCTGGCGGCAACGGCCTCGGGCTCCAGTGTGCCGTCGGAAACGGTGCTGTGGCAGTGCAGGTCGGGGTTGGTGTAGGGGGTGCGGGTCACCAAGCCATTCTACGGGTTTGTCCTTGCCTGCACAGGCGGTGTGGCGGGGCCTGGCTGGCGTAATCTAATGGGGTGGGCGCTACAGCCGCCTTGTGAATTCGGAGAGAACCATGCAACTCGACACTATCCGTGTGTCCCGCAAGCTGTAGGGCATGTTCCTGGTGCTGATGCTGGCTATGCTGGTGATTTCGGGCTTCCAGCAATACCGTGCCAACAGTTCCATGGCCAAGGCCACTGAGGAGGTCATTTCCATCAATGGCCGCATTATTCAGGCGGTGCGCTGGCGTGGAGCAACGGAAACGGCCACCGTCATGTTGATGGGTGCGACAGTGACCACCGATGCCGTGCTGGCCCAGCAGTACGACGCCAAGGTCAAGGAGGTCATTGCAGGGATTAGCAAGATTCAGGAGGGCATTGTTGCCCAGACCCTTGACCCGCAAGAGAAGGCGGTGCTCGACCAGGCACTGGTGGAGCGCAAGGCCACGCTGGCCGGTGTGGCCAAGGTGTGGGAACTCAAGGGCGCTGGCGATGTGGTGGAGACCCAGCGCTATGCAGATGAGGGTTCACCTTGCAGATTGCTCGCTATCTCAAGGCACAAGATGCATTTGTCGCCATGCTGGAGAAGCAGCGCGATACCGTGATTGCCGACGCCTAGAGCCAATACTGTTCAGATAGTAGGCGGTATTAGTTGATAATCGGCCCCCATCAAGGACTTGATGGAGGCCCGGGATGGCGAGAACTCGCAAGACATTGCCCACACAGGTGGATATCGCGCATTTGATCAGTGCAGGTATGCTG
>JAKLLE010000012.1 GCA_023150295.1 Giesbergeria sp.
GATTGTCAGCGACCCTCGGGCTTTGAGCGCGGCGTTGTACTCTGCCCAGTTGGTGGTCTTGTAGCGGGCCTTGGACCCCTTCGGTTCACTCATGTCTCGAGGCTACCAGCTCAGCGGACTGGCTTTGTGCAACAAAGCCGGATACGCCCACCGCAATCCCGACTATCACGCTGGGCCTTGGCCCCACTGCACCCGGCGAGGCTTCGCTACGAACGCCTTGCTTGCAAAACCAGGCCGCGCCTCATCTGGATGGTTCATCTCGTCTGGCGGAAACACTGGGCCGCCGCAGGCGCCGCCTCATTCCACCCGCGTGATGGCCGACGGCTTGAAGCCCAGGTCTGCCGCCTTGCCCTTGCGCCCACGTGCCGCACGGGCATTGTTGAGGCTGCGGATTTCGAGCTGCTCCTCGCGCAGCTTGCCGCCCCGGCCCACGCCTTCGATGCGGATGCTGCGCGTGTAGGCGGCTGCACCGGCCAGGCGGTCCTTGTCTTCCAGGTCGATGAGCATGAGGCCGCGCCCGCCCTTCTCCAGCGTCTTGAGTTCGCCGATGTCAAAGCTCAGGATGCGCCCACCCACCGAGGCACAGACCACATGCGTGGCGGGCGCCAACGGCTGGCTGGCGCTGCTGTGCGCCACATGCGAGGGTGCGCACACGGTGTCGCCCTCGCCCAGGCTGATGAAGGCCTTGCCGCCGCGCTGGCGCGACAGCATGTGCTCCACGGTGGCCAGAAAGCCGTAGCCGCCCGAGCTGGACAACAGCAGTTGCGCTGTGGCCGGGCCCGCGAAGTAGTGCGCGATGCTGCTGCCGGGCTCCAGTTCGATCAGCGTGGTGACAGGCTGGCCGTCGCCGCGCGCGCCGGGCAGTTGCGCCACCGGCACCGAGTAGATGCGGCCGTTGCTGCCGAACACGAGCAAATGGTCCACCGTGCGGCATTCAAAGGTGCCATACAGGCCGTCGCCCGCCTTGAAGGCAAAGCTCGCCGCCTCGTGGCCATGGCCGGTGCGTGCGCGCACCCAGCCTTTTTGCGAAACGATCACCGTGACCGGCTCATCGACCACCTTCACTTCGGCCACGGCCTTCTTCTCGGCCTGGATGAGGGTGCGGCGCGCATCGCCAAACTGCTTGGCGTCCTGCTCGATCTCGCGCACCATCAGGCGGCGCAGCGAGGCCGGGTTGGCCAATATGTCTTCGAGCTTGCCCTGCTCCTCGCGCAGCTCCTTGAGCTCCTGCTCGATCTTGATGGCTTCCAGCCGCGCGAGTTGGCGCAGGCGAATTTCCAGAATGTCCTCGGCCTGCCGGTCGCTGAGGGCAAAGCGCGCGATCAGCGCGGCCTTGGGATCCTCGGCCGCGCGGATGATGGCGATCACCTCGTCGATGTTGAGCAGCACCATCTGCCGCCCTTCGAGGATGTGGATGCGGTCCAGCACCTTGTCCAGGCGGTGCTGCGTGCGGCGGGTGATGGTGGTTTGGCGGAAGGCGATCCATTCCTCCAGCATCTGGCGCAGCGATTTCTGCACCGGCTTGCCGTCGATGCCCACCATGGTCAGGTTGATGGGGGCCGAGGTCTCCAGGCTGGTGTGCGCCAGCAGCGCGGTGATCAGCTCCTGCTGCGGCAGCTTGCCGGTCTTGGGCTCGAAGACGATGCGCACCGGCGCGTCCTTGCTCGACTCGTCGCGCACGCCGTCAAGCACGGCCAGCATGCTGGCCTTGAGCTGCGTCTGCTCCTGCGTGAGCGCCTTCTTGCCGGCCTTGACCTTGGGGTTGGTGATGTCCTCGATCTCTTCCAGCACCTTTTGCGCCGAGACGCCGGGCGGCAGCTCGGTCACCACCATTTGCCACTGACCGCGCGCCAGGTCTTCGATCTTCCAGCGCGCGCGCACCTTGAGGCTGCCGCGCCCGCTGCGGTAGGCGTCCTGGATGTCGGCCGCCTGGCTGATGATCTGGCCGCCGCCGGGGTAGTCCGGTCCGGGCACCAGGGCGAACAGCTCGTCGTCCGTGAGCTTGGCGTTTTTGACCAGGGCCACGCAGGCGTCGGCCACTTCGCGCAGGTTGTGGCTCGGGATTTCGGTGGCCAGGCCCACGGCAATGCCGCTGGCACCGTTGAGCAGCGCGAACGGCAGGCGCGCAGGCAGCTGGCGCGGCTCCTGCGTGCTGCCGTCGTAGTTGGGCACGAACTGAACCGTGCCCATGTCGATCTCGTCGAGCAGCAGGGTGCTGATGCGCGAGAGCCGCGCCTCGGTGTAGCGCATGGCCGCCGCGCCATCGCCGTCGCGGCTGCCGAAGTTCCCCTGGCCGTCGATCAGCGGGTAGCGCTGCGAAAAGTCCTGCGCCAGGCGCACCAGCGCGTCGTAGGCCGACTGGTCGCCGTGCGGGTGAAAGCGGCCCAGCACATCGCCCACCACCCGGGCGCTCTTGACCGGCTTGGCCGCCACGTTGCGGCTGGGGCCGCTGTAACCCAGGCCCATGCGGTCCATGGCATACAGGATGCGGCGCTGCACCGGCTTGAGGCCGTCGCACACATCGGGCAGCGCACGGCCCTTGACGACGGACAGCGCGTACTCCAGGTAGGCGCGCTGGGCGTAGTTCGCCAGGTTGAATTCGTCGTCCGCACCACCGCTGGCGGAGCTCACTTCAATGATCGGTGTATCGCTCATGTTTGTATATAAATTCGGGCTCTAGCGATCGTATTTATTGCGTAGACAGCTACGAAAAATATAGCAACTGCTAACCCCAGCTGCGGGTCAGCAATTCGTCCAATGCGTCAGTGATGGCTTGCCCCTGCTCCGCCAGGTTGCCCACCACCGGCCCCAGCTGATCCAGGGCGACGGACACCATGTCCAGTGGGTGCAGCACCACGGTCTGGCCTGCCACCTCGAACAACGGGTTCATGCGGGTACCCGCCACGCGCCCGCCTGCGGGCAGGGCACTTCGCCGTACCAGCGGCACGACCACCCGGCGGCGGTAGCCCTCAAAAAGCGAGGACTGCACCACCACCACCAGCGGAACAGTGTCACGCTGCGGGCCTGGGTTGCGATGGACATCAAACTGGGGCATGGCGCATCTACAGCGTAGAGTGGGCGTCGGCGTAGGAGCCCGCCGCGTCGTGCAGGGCATTCCAGTCGGCCACCGCCGCCTGCGCCTGTTCCCGGTGCTGGCGCCGTTGCTCGCGCTGCGACTCCACGTAGGCTTGCAGCATCTCTTCCACCTTGGCCGACAGGTTGCCGCAATAGGCACGCGACTCGCGCACCAGTGCTTCGTTGAGTGACAGGTTGACGGGTTTTTTGGCAGCGGTATCGAGGGTGGGCATGGCGCAGGGCTCCTTCGTGCGCATTCTATGCGCATGACTCAATTCCATGGATCAAATATCAATCTCCACCGCATCCCCATGCAGCTCCATCAGCTCACGGCGTGCGGCGGCTTCGCCCTTGCCCATGAGCTTGGTGATGAGGCCTTCGGTGGCGGCGAAGTCCAGGTCGCCCAGTTGCACGGGCAGCAGGCGCCGGGTGTCGGGGTTGAGGGTGGTGTCCCAGAGTTGCTCGGCGTTCATCTCGCCCAGGCCCTTGAAGCGGCTGATCGGGCATTTCTCTGGCGGCACGCCGTCCTTGGCGCATTTGTCGAGGATGGCGGTGAGCTCCCCCTCGTCCAGCGCGTACATCTTGGCCGCAGGCTTCTTGCCGCGTGCGGGCACATCCACGCGGAACAGCGGCGGGCGCGCCACGTAGATGTTGCCCGTATCGATGAGTTTGGGGAAGTGGCGGAAGAACAGCGTGAGCAGCAGCACCTGGATGTGCGCGCCGTCCACGTCGGCATCGCTGAGGATGCAGACCTTGCCGTAGCGCAGGCCCGAGAGGTCGGGGGTGTCGTTCGGCCCGTGCGGATCGACGCCGATGGCCACGGCAATGTCGTGCACCTCGTTGTTCTTGAACAGCAGGTCGCGCTCGACCTCCCAGGTGTTGAGCACCTTGCCGCGCAGCGGCAGCACGGCCTGGCATTCCTTGTCGCGGCCCATCTTGGCGCTGCCGCCGGCCGAGTCGCCCTCGACCAGAAACAGCTCGTTGTGCGCGAGGTCGCGGCTTTCACAATCGGTGAGCTTGCCCGGCAGCACGGCCACGCCCGAGCCCTTGCGCTTTTCCACTTTCTGGCCCGCCTTCTGGCGCGTCTGCGCAGCCTTGATGGCGAGCTCGGCCAGCTTCTTGCCGTAGTCCACATGCTGGTTGAGCCACAGCTCCATGGCCGGGCGCACAAAGCTGGAGACCAGGCGCACGGCGTCGCGCGAGTTCAGGCGTTCCTTGATCTGGCCCTGGAACTGCGGGTCCAGCACCTTGGCCGAGAGCACGTAGCTGGCGCGCGCAAACACGTCTTCGGGCAGGAGCTTGACGCCCTTGGGCAGCAGGCTGTGCAGTTCGATGAAGCTCTTGACGGCCTGGAACAGCCCATCGCGCAGGCCGCTGTCGTGCGTGCCACCGGCGCTGGTGGGGATGAGGTTGACGTAGCTCTCGCGCACCGGCGCGCCTTCTTCGGTGAAGGCCACGCAGCAGGCCGCGCCCTCGCCTTCGGCAAAGCTGTCGTGCCCAGCGTCGGCAAAGCCCTCGCATTCGAACAGCGGAATCACCGGGTCGGCGCTCAGCGTCTGGGCCAGGTAGTCGCGCAGGCCGCCCTTGTACTGCCAGGTCTGCGTGTCACGGGTTTTCTCGTTGGCCAAGGTCACCGACACGCCGGGCATCAGCACGGCCTTGCTGCGCAGCAGGTGCGTGAGCTCGCCCAGCGGCAGGTTGCTCGATTCAAAGTATTTGGCGTCGGGCCACACGCGCACCGTAGTGCCCTGCTTGCGTTCGCCCGCCTCCAGCGGGCGCGCCACCAGGGGCTCTACCACGTCGCCGCCCGCAAACACCAGGCGCGCGGCCTGGCCTTCGCGGTGGCTGGTGGCCTCCAGGCGCGTGGCCAGCGCGTTGGTCACGCTCACGCCCACACCGTGCAGGCCGCCCGAGAAGCTGTAGGCGCCGCCCTTGCCCTTATCGAACTTGCCGCCCGCGTGCAGGCGGGTGAACACCAGTTCGATCACCGGCGCCTTTTCCTCAGGGTGCAGGCCGAAGGGAATGCCCCGGCCGTCGTCCTCCACGCTGACCGAACCATCGGCATGCAGCGTCACCTTGATCTTCTTGCCGAAACCGGCCAGCGCCTCGTCGGCCGCGTTGTCCAGCACCTCCTGGATGATGTGCAGGGGGTTGTCCGTGCGGGTGTACATGCCCGGGCGCTGCTTGACGGGCTCCAGGCCCTTGAGCACGCGGATCGAGCCTTCGGAGTATTCGGATGCGGAAACGGGTTTGACTGCCATGGGCGCGGATTGTAGTGCTGGATGAAATCACAGGCATGACAGGCTGCTGCGCTGTACCGGCGAATGCTGTACCGGCGAATGCTGTACCGGCACAAAACGCCGCATCCCGTTACATTGCGGGAATGTCCTTGAGCCCTCCCAAGCTTTCCATGTTCCAGGTGCTGGCCTGCGGCGCCGCCATAGTGACCCTGTCCATGGGCATACGCCACGGCTTCGGCCTGTGGTTGCAGCCCATCACCCAGGCCATGGGCTGGACGCGCGAGTCGTTCGCGCTGGCGCTGGCCATCCAGAACATTGCCTGGGGGCTGGTGGGCGTGTTCGCGGGCATGGCAGCCGACCGCTTCGGCGCCTTCCGCGTGCTCGTCGTGGGCGCCGTGCTCTACGGCCTGGGCCTGGTGGGCATGGCACTTTCGCCCACCACCCTGCTGTTCGCCCTGACCACCGGCCTGCTCATCGGTGCGGCGCAGGCGGGCACCACCTATGCGGTGATTTATGGCGTGCTGGGGCGCCAGATCGCGCCCGAGAAGCGCTCCTGGGCCATGGGTGTGGCGGCGGCGGCAGGTTCGTTCGGGCAGTTCCTCATGGTGCCGGTGGAGGGTTTCTTGATCTCCAGCCTGGGCTGGCAGGACGCGTTGATCGCGCTGTCGCTGCTGGTGCTGCTGATCATCCCGTTGGCGCTGGGCCTGCGCGAGCCGGGCTTCCGGGGCACGGCGCCCGCACAGCGCAGCCAGACCGTGGGCCAGGCGCTGGCCGAGGCCGTGCGCACGCCCAGTTTCACGCTGCTGACGCTGGGCTACTTCGTCTGCGGCTTCCAGGTGGTGTTCATCGCGGTGCACATGCCCAGCTACATCAAGGACCTGGGCCTCTCGCCCCAGGTCGCGAGCTTTTCGCTGGCGCTGATCGGGCTGTTCAACGTGTTCGGCACCTACATCGCGGGCTCGCTGGGCCAACGCATGCCGCGCCGCTTCATCCTGTCCTTCATTTACCTGGCGCGCTCGGTGGTCATAGTGATCTTCCTGCTGGTGCCGATCTCGCCGATGTCGGTGTACGTTTTCTCGGCCGTGATGGGCATGCTGTGGCTCTCCACCGTGCCGCCCACCAACGCCACCATCGCGCAGATCTTCGGCGTGCAGCACCTGTCCATGCTGGGCGGCCTGGTGTTCTTCAGCCACCAGATCGGCAGCTTCATGGGCGTGTGGCTGGGCGGCGTGCTGTACGACCGCACCGGCAGCTACGACATCGTCTGGTACATCTCCATCGGCCTGGGCGTGCTGGCCTGCCTGGTCAACCTGCCCGTGCGCGAGCAGCCGCTGCAGCGCACAGCGCCCCAAGCGGCCTGAACTAGGGCCTGTTCACACTATTTTTACCAGATGCGTTGCGATCAAAAAGGGCCAGGCGCAAGACGCCAAACGAAGCTGGGGTGCAGCCCCAGCGAGGCTTGGCAACGCCGCGCATGGCCCTTTTTGGTCGCAACCCGAAGGGAACACGGTGAAAACCGGGCCACTCGTCGTTGCACTCCTAGCCAAGGCCCCGGCCTTGGCGTCGTCCCGCGCCTAGATTGGCGCGGTTTGCACCGTGTTCGCACTGGTAAAAATAGTGTGAACAGGCCCTAGCCATGAACCCGCCCCTGCACCGCGCCCCCCGCCCCTGGCAGCGCTGGCTGGGCTGGGCACTGGTGCTGCTTGTGCTGCTGGCGGTGCTCCTGCTCTACCGCGACCCAGCATTCATGCTCATGCTGGCGGATCAGGTGTGGGCCTGTTTTTGAGCAAAATTGACCTCCAGCGCTTGCTGAATAAGCGCTAGCAGCTATGAGTTTTATAGCAAATATTTCCTCCACCCAAAGCACGGGGGCGCCCTCCGAATGGGTATGCCGCTGGTCGCACCTGGTGCCGCAGGACGCTGCCGTGCTTGACGTGGCCTGCGGCACGGGGCGCCATCTGCGCTGGTTCCAAGCGCGTGGCCATGCGGTGACCGGCATCGACCGCGACCCGCTGTCCGTGCAGGCGGCAGCCGAGGTGGGCGAAGCCATTGCCGCCGACATCGAGCACGGCCCCTGGCCGCTGGCGGGCCGCAGCTTTGGCGCCGTGGTGGTGACGAACTACCTCTGGCGCCCGCTGCTGCCCACCATGGTGGAAAGCGTGGCACCCGGTGGCGTGCTCATCTACGAAACCTTTGCCCAGGGCAACGAGACCGTGGGCCGCCCTGCGCGGGCCGATTTTCTGCTGCGTCCCGGCGAACTGCTCACGGCCGGCGCGGGTCTGCGCGTGGTGGCCTACGAGGACGGCTTCCTCGAAGACCCGGCGCGTTTCGTGCAACGCATCACGGCAGTGCGCGTGGCAGAGGGCGGGCTGTCACCGGCACGCCATCCCTTGCGCGCACTCTCCTAGTTAGAATGCTCTTTTACCGTTATTCACTGCGGACATGACCTCTCCCACCGCCCCCCTGACCGGCAGCATCGTCGCCCTTGTCACCCCCATGCACGAAGATGGCAGCGTGGACTACGCCCAGCTTCGCAAATTGATCGACTGGCACGTGGCCGAAGGCACCGACTGCATCGGCGTGGTGGGCACCACGGGCGAGTCACCCACGGTGAACGTGGAGGAGCACTGCGAGATCATCCGTGTGGCCGTGGAGCAAGCCGCCAAGCGCGTGCCCATCATGGCCGGCTGCGGCGCCAATTCGACGTCCGAGGCGATCGAACTGGCCCGCTTCGCCAAGAAGGTGGGGGCCGACAGCCAGTTGCAGGTCGTGCCCTACTACAACAAGCCCACGCAAGAGGGCCAGTACCAGCACTTCAAGGCGATTGCCGAAGCCACGGGCGACCTGCCCATCATCCTGTACAACGTGCCCGGCCGCTCGGTGGCCGATATGCAGCACGACACGGTGCTGCGCCTGGCGCAGGTGCCGGGCATCATCGGCATCAAGGAGGCCACGGGCAACATCGAGCGTGCGCAGTGGCTGATCCGCGACGTGCCCAAGGGCTTTGCCGTGTACTCGGGCGACGACCCGACCGCCGTGGCACTGATGCTGTGCGGCGGTCAGGGCAACATCAGCGTGACGGCCAACGTGGCCCCGCGCCTGATGCACGAACTGTGCGTGGCCGCCATCGCTGGCGACACCAGCAGCGCCATGGAAATCCAGTTCCGCCTCATGCCCGTGCACAAGCACCTGTTTGTCGAGGCCAACCCCATCCCCGTGAAGTGGGCCATGGCCCGTATGGGCCTGTGCGGCGGTACGCTGCGCCTGCCCATGACCCCCCTGACCCAGGGCAACGAGGCTGTGGTCGAAGGCGCGCTGCGCGCCGCCGGTCTGCTGTAACCAATCCGCTCCCTTCAGCGTTTCAAGAGGATAAGCCGCGTGAAAAACTCCGCACGACTGGGCCTGCTCGGCCTGACCATCGCACTGGGCGCCTGCTCGGTGCTGGAAGGCGACAAGATCGACTACAAGAGCGCCTCCAAGGGCTCCACACTCGAAGTGCCGCCCGACCTCAAGACGCTCTCGCGCGACACGCGCTACAACGTGCCCGGCGGCGTGGTCTCTGCCAACGCCCTGCAGGCCAGCCAGGCAGCACAGCCTTCGGGGCCACAAACTGCGGTGTCTGCGCTGGGTGATGTGCGCATTGAGCGCAACGGCAACCAGCGCTGGCTGGTGGTCAACCGCCCAGCCGACAAGCTGTGGGACCCGGTGCGCGAGTTCTGGCAGGAAAACGGCTTCAACCTCGCACTGGACCAGGCCACCATCGGCATCATGGAAACCGACTGGGCCGAAAACCGTGCCAAGATCCCGCAGGACATCATCCGCAGCACGCTGGGCAAGGTGCTCGACTCGCTGTACTCCACCGGCGAGCGCGACAAGTTCCGCACCCGCCTGGAACGCAACGCCCAGGGCGGCACCGAAATCTACGTGAGCCACAGGGGCATGGAAGAGGTGTACAACACCAGCACCAAGGAAAGCACCGTGTGGCAGCCACGCGCGGCCGACCCCGAGCTGGAGGCCGAGTTCCTGCGCCGCCTGATGGTCAAGCTTGGCGCCAGCCAGGAGCAGGCCAAGGCCGTGGCCGCCAACCCCACCGCAGCTCGCGCCAGCAATGCCCGCGTGGGCAATGTGGGCGGCGTGCCCGTATTGCAGATCGACGAGGGCTTTGACCGCGCCTGGCGCCGTGTGGGCCTGGCGCTGGACCGCACCGGCTTCACCGTGGAAGACCGCGACCGCAGCCAGGGCCTGTACTTTGTGCGCTACGTGGCACCCAAGGGCGACAAGAAGGATCCCGGCTTCCTGGGCAAGCTGATGAGCTTCGCCTCCTCCGAAAAGGCCGTGCCGCCGCTCAAGTACCGCGTCGTGGTGCGCAGCGAGGGCGAGGCGACCACCGTCTCGGTGCTCAACGCAGCTGGCGCGCCCGAATCGTCGGCCAACGCCGAGAGCATCGTGCGCGTGCTGGCGGAAGATCTGAAATAAGACCTTGTGTGCTGCCGCCCGCAGGCGACAGCACCCTTGAAGAACAGTTCAAACGAAGGCCAGGCGCGATCCGCGACCGGATTCGCAGGCCTGCATGCGGCCCACCACACAGGCCGTCGCAAACCCACTGGCATGGAAGGCCTGCAGCACGGCGGGCGCCGCGCTTTCGGCGCAGCTCACCAGCAAGCCGCCACTGGTTTGTGGATCGGTGCACAGGGTGCGTTGCCATTCAGGCGCACCGGCGGGCCAGTCCACATCGCTGCCATAGGCCGCCCAGTTGCGGCCCGAGGCGCCCGTGGCCACGCCCTCGCGGGCCCATTGCACGGCGCTGGCAATCAGCGGCAACTGCGTCAACTCCACCCTTGCCGACAGGCCCGAGCCACGGCAGATCTCCAGCAAATGGCCGGCCAGGCCGAAGCCGGTCACATCGGTCATGGCGTGCACGCCATCCATCTGCCCCAATGCACTGCCCACGCGGTTGAGCTGGGTCGTGTGGCGCAGCATTTCGGCATAGCCTGCGGCGTCGAGCTGGCCTTTCTTGAGCGCTGCCGAGAGCACCCCCACCCCCAGCGGCTTGCCCAGCACCAGCACGTCACCCGCCTGCGCATCGGCATTGCGCCGCACGCGGTCAGGGTGTACCAGGCCCAGGCCCACCAGGCCGTAAATGGGCTCCAGCACGTCGATGGAATGCCCGCCGGCAATGGGAATGCCTGCCTCGCGGCAGACAGATGCGCCGCCTTCGAGCACACGGCCTATGACCTCGGGCGCCAGCTTGGCAATGGGCATGCCCACCAGCGCCAGCGCCAGGATGGGCGTGCCGCCCATGGCGTAGATGTCGGACAGCGCGTTGGTCGCGGCAATGCGGCCAAAGTCGTAGGGGTCGTCGACAATGGGGGTGAAAAAGTCGGTGGTGGCCACCAGGGCCTGGGTGTCGTTGAGGCGGTACACGGCCGCGTCGTCGGCCGTTTCCGTGCCCACCATCAGCTCGGGCGGCACCACGCCCTGGGGTGCGCGGGCCAGGATCTCGCGCAACAGGCCGGGGGCGATCTTGCATCCGCAGCCGCCACCATGGGCAAACTGGGTAAGCTTGGGGGTTTCTTCCATGGGGGTAGCAGCTTCGGTCATGGGTTGGATTGTGCCAGCCCCGCCCTCGCCTTGCTGCCCCCCTTGCTCTCGCAGGAGTCCTTTCCATGAGCCCACGCGGCCCCGTGACGGTGCAAGACCGCCACGCCTTCGACACACTGATCGACGCGCGCTCGCCCGCCGAATTTGCGCTGGACCACATCCCCGGCGCCATCAACTGCCCCGCGCTGGACGACGAGGAGCGCCGCATCGTCGGCACGCTGTACAAGCAGCAGGGCGCCTTTGAGGCGCGCCGCGTGGGCGGCGCCATGGTAGCAGCCAACCTGGCGCGCCACCTGCGCGAGCGTTTTGCCGACAAGCCCGCATCCTGGAAGCCACTGGTGTACTGCTGGCGCGGCGGCATGCGCAGTGGCTCGGTGGTGACCTGGCTGCGCCTGGTGGGCTGGGATGCGCAGCAGCTCCAGGGCGGCTACAAGTCCTGGCGCCGCCATGTGATTGCGCTGCTGGAATCGCTGAGCCCCCAATTGCCGCTGCGCGTGCTCTGCGGCCCCACGGGCAGCGCCAAGACGCGCGTGCTGCACGCGCTGGCCGCGCAAGGGGCGCAGGTCATCGACCTGGAAGCCTGTGCGCGCCACCGGGGCTCGGTGCTGGGCGCGCTGCCGGGCGTGGCCCAGCCTTCACAAACGGCGTTTGAAACCCTGCTGGCCCAGCAGGTGGAGCAGTTGGATCCCTCCCGCCCGGTGTACGTGGAGGCCGAGAGCAGCCGCATTGGCCGCCTGACGGTGCCCATGCCGCTGATACGCCACCTGCGCGCCAGCCCCTGCATTGAAATCCAGGCCCCCAACGACGAACGGCTGGCCTTTCTGCTGCGCGACTACACGCACCTGGGCGACGACCGCGCCGCCCTGGCGCAGCTGCTGGGTACCCTGCGCGAACTGCACGGCCACCAGGTCATCGAGCGCTGGCAGGGCTGGGCTGCAGAGGGTGCGCTGCAGCCGCTGTTCACCGAGCTGATGGTCCTGCACTACGACCCGCTGTACGCACGCTCGCAAAGCACCAATCTGCACCAATGGGCACAGCGCGCCACCGTGCAGGCCGCCAGCCTTGACGACGAGGGCATCGCCCAAGTGGCACAGGCCATCCTGGCCTTGCCGTGAAGCGACTGCACCCAGGCGCCCCCGAAAACCCAAACAAAAACAGCCTCCAGCGCCCTATTTATGGGCGCTGTAAGCTATTATTTTGATAGCAAATGCTTACTGGCGGATGAAGTCGATCAGGATCGCGCCGGGCTCACGCTGCAGGTATTCGATGCGCACACCATTGCCATAGCGCATCTGCATCTGGTGCAGCAGCGGCAGCGGGTCGTGGTCGTTCATGAAGCGCATGGTTTCGCCAGGGTTCAGCGCGTCCAGCGCACCAAAAATGGCGGCATGGCGGAAACGCTTGGCAACGCCACGGGCGTCGAACGGATAAATCGCTTCGGGTGTGGAATGGTCGTGCATGGCTAAAGGTTCATTAAAAATGAACATTCAGTATAAACGGATTTCTCACCGCCCCACCATGCGCTCGGGCACCACCCACTGGTCGAACTGCTGCGCGCTCACAAAGCCCGAGGCAATGGCCGCCTCGCGCAGGCTGGTGCCCTCCTGGTGCGCTTTCTTGGCAATGGCGGCCGCCTTGTCGTAGCCAATGTGGGGGTTGAGCGCCGTCACCAGCATCAGCGAGCGCTGCACCAGCTCGGCAATGCGTTCGCGCTGGGGTTCGATGCCCACGGCGCAGTGGTCGTTGAAGCTCACCATGCTGTCGGCGAGCAGGCGCACGCTTTGCAGGAAGTTGTGCGCCACCATGGGCCGGAACACGTTCAGCTCGAAGTTGCCCGATGCCCCGCCCATGTTGATGGCCACATCGTTGCCCATGACCTGGCAGCACAGCATGGTCAGCGCTTCGCACTGCGTGGGGTTGACCTTGCCGGGCATGATGGACGAGCCGGGCTCGTTCTCGGGGATGGTGATTTCGCCAATGCCGCTGCGCGGGCCGCTGGCCAGCCAGCGCACGTCGTTGGCAATCTTCATCAGGCTGGCCGCCAGGGTCTTGAGCGCGCCATGGGCGTGCACCAGGGCATCGCAGGCCGCCATCACCTCGAACTTGTTGGGCGCCGTCACAAAGGGCAGGCCGGTGCGCTGCGCCAGCTCGTGCGCCACGCCCTCGGCATAACCCTTGGGCGCGTTCAGCCCCGTGCCCACGGCCGTGCCGCCCAGTGCCAGTTCACACAGGTGTGGCAGCGCGGCGTGCACATGCTTTTCGCCCTGGGCCAGTTGCGCCGCCCAGCCCGACATTTCCTGGCCCAGCGTCAGCGGGGTGGCGTCCTGCAGGTGGGTGCGGCCGATCTTGACGATGTCGTCAAAATCGCAGGCCTTGCGCTCCAGCGTACCGCGCAGCAGGGCCAGAGCGGGCAGCAGGCGCTGCGTCAAGGCCTGCACCGCGGCCACGTGCATGGCCGTGGGGAACACGTCGTTGCTGGACTGGCTGCGGTTCACGTCGTCGTTGGGATGCACCTTGCGGCCTTCGCCGCGCTCACCGCCCAGCAGTTCGCTGGCGCGGTTGGCCAGCACCTCGTTGACGTTCATGTTGGTCTGCGTTCCCGAGCCGGTCTGCCACACCACCAGCGGAAATTCCTGCGCATGCAGGCCGTCGATCACCTCTTGTGCGGCGGCCACAATGGCGTCGGTCTTGTCGCGCGGCATCAGGCCCAGCGCATGGTTGACCGTGGCCGACGCCTGCTTGACCAGCGCCAACGCGTGGATGATCTCCTGCGGCTGGCGCTCGCCGGAAATGTCAAAGTGCAGCAGCGAGCGCTGCGTTTGCGCCCCCCAGAGCCGGTGGGCCGGCACCTCGATGGGGCCGAAGGTATCGCGTTCGGTACGGAAGTTCATGGCAGACCTCACAGTGGAAGCGTCGACAGCAGTGGGGCCCCTGCAGGCCCGCGCGGCACCGGGCAAGGGTCGCGTCAGCGGGCAGCGGCGATAATTGGCGGGTTTCCCCACACTCCACCGCAGAGTATCGCCCCACCATGACCACCATCCGCCAAGAAGACCTGATCGAGTCCGTCGCCGCTGCGCTGCAGTACATCAGCTACTACCACCCGGCCGACTACATCCAGCATCTGGCCCGCGCCTATGAACGCGAGCAGAGCCCCGCCGCCAAGGACGCCATGGCGCAGATCCTGACCAACAGCAAGATGAGCGCCTACGGCCACCGCCCCATCTGCCAGGACACGGGCATCGTCAACGTCTTCCTCAAGGTGGGCATGAACGTGCGCTGGGAAGGCTTCACAGGCAGCCTGGAGGACGCCATCAATGAAGGTGTGCGCCGTGGCTACAACCACCCCGACAACATGCTGCGCGCCTCTGTCGTGGCCGACCCCCTGTTCGCACGCAAGAACACCAAGGACAACACGCCCGCCGTCATCTTCTCCGAGATCGTGGCCGGCGACAAACTGGACATCACCGTCGCGGCCAAGGGCGGCGGCAGCGAGAACAAGTCCAAGATGATCATGATGAACCCCAGCGACAACCTGGTGGACTGGGTGCTCAAGACCGTGCCAACCATGGGCGCTGGCTGGTGCCCACCGGGCATGCTGGGCATCGGCATCGGCGGCACGGCAGAAAAGGCTGTCCTGCTGGCCAAGGAAAGCCTGATGGACGACCTGGACATGTACGAGCTGCAGGCCAAGAACGCTCGGGGCGAGAAGCTCACCCAGGTGGAAGAGCTGCGCCTGGAACTGTTCGAGAAGGTCAATGCCCTGGGCATCGGCGCGCAGGGCCTGGGGGGCCTGACCACCGTGCTGGACGTGAAGATCAAGATGTACCCCACGCACGCCGCCAGCAAGCCTGTGGCCATGATCCCCAACTGCGCGGCCACGCGCCACGCCCATTTCGTGATGGACGGCTCGGGCCCGGTCTATATGGACCCACCCAGCCTGGACCTGTGGCCCAAGGTGGACTGGGAACCCAACACCGAGACCAGCAAGCGCGTGGACCTCAACACGCTCACCAAGGAAGAGGTCGCGAGCTGGAAGCCGGGCCAGACCCTGCTGCTCAACGGCAAGATGCTCACCGGCCGCGACGCGGCGCACAAGCGCATCCAGGACATGCTGGCGAAGGGCGAGAAGCTGCCCGTGGACTTCACCAACCGCGTGATCTACTACGTCGGCCCCGTCGATCCGGTCGGTGACGAAGTCGTCGGCCCCGCAGGCCCGACCACCGCCACGCGCATGGACAAGTTCACCGACATGATGCTGGCCCAGACCGGCCTGATCGCCATGGTCGGCAAGGCCGAGCGCGGCCCCACCGCGATCGAGGCCATCAAGAAGCACCAGAGCGCCTACCTGATGGCCGTGGGCGGCGCCGCCTACCTGGTCTCCAAGGCCATCAAGGGTGCCAAGGTGGTGGGCTTTGCCGATCTGGGCATGGAGGCCATCTACGAATTCGACGTGGTGGACATGCCCGTGACCGTGGCTGTGGACGCCGGGGGCACCAGCGCCCACATCACCGGCCCGGCCGAGTGGCAAAAGCGCATCGCCACGGGCGAATTCAAGGGCATCAGCGTCAACGCGGGCTGACTGCACCAGCGCTCTCTGCCGCACGCATGAACGACACAGCGCAGCAGCCCATCGGCGTGTTCGACAGTGGTGTCGGCGGCCTGAGCGTGCTGCAGGCGCTGCGTGCCGAACTGCCGCACGAGCGCTTCGTGTACGTGGCCGACAGCGGCCATGCCCCCTACGGTGAGCGCGGCGACACCTATGTGGCTGCGCGCACCCATGCCATCAGCGATTTTCTTTGCGCGCAGCACCACATCAAGGCGCTGGTGGTGGCCTGCAACACGGCCACGGCTGCCGCCATCCACGAAGCACGGGTGCGCCACCCGCAGCTGCCCCTGGTGGGCGTCGAGCCTGCACTCAAGCCCGCCGTGGCAGCCACACGCACTGGCCATGTGGGGGTGATCGGCACGCGCGGCACGCTGGGCAGCGCCAAGTTTGCCCGGCTCCTGGCCTCGCTGGAAGGACAGGCGCGCTTCACCATCCAGCCCTGTGACGGGCTGGCCCATGCCATCGAACGCAGCACCGCCCACCCACCTACGGCCGCGCAGGACGCTACAGAAATAAGAGCACTTTGCGCCCAGTACACGGGCGCCATGGGCCCATTTGGCACAGAAAAAGGCGCGATCGATACGCTGGTGCTCGGCTGCACCCACTATGTGTTTGCGCAGGACATCCTGCGCGACCTGCTGGGCCCTGACGTGGCCCTGATCGCCACAGGCGAGCCCGTGGCACGCCAGACCCGGCGCCTGTTGCAAACGGCCCATGCCCTGGCTTGCCAGGACACGCCCCTCGGGGCAGATGCGGTCACTGTGTTCACCACCGGCGCCCTGGAGCCGCTGCAAAACGCCGTGGGCCGCTGGTTGCAGTTGCCTGCGCGGTGCTGTTCTACAGTGGATTTGTAGTCAGGCGTCCCAGAGCCGCTCGCCAGACGACTCCATGTGGGTCAGGTAGAGCCGGACATCGAGCTCGTACTGGTGGTACTGCGGCTCCATGTGCTGGCACAGTTGGTAGAAGGCCTTGTCGTGCTCGCGTTCGCGAAGGTGCGCCAGCTCATGCACCACGATCATGCGCAGGAACTCCTCGGGCGCCTGCTTGAAAAGGGCCGCGATGCGGATCTCGCGCCGCGCAGCCAGCTTGCGTCCTTGAACCCGCGAGATCGTGCTGTGCAGACCCAGGGCATGGCGTACCACATGGATCTTGTTGTCGAACACCACCTTGTTGACCGCATCTGCATTGCGCAGGTACCGGCCCTTGAGGTCCATGGTGTACTGGTACAGCGCCTTGTCGGTACGCACCGCATGGGCCTGGGGGTACCTGCGCAACAGCAAAGGCCCCAAGGCGGACGGGTTCTGGGCCAGCAGCGCAGATACCTGCTCCCGTATCCCTGCCGGGTAGGACGAAAGATAGCCCAGCCCGGAAAGCGCATGCTGCGCACCTGCCATGGGTCGCCGAAGCTCAGTGCAGGTGGCGCGGCCTGCGACCTCCGCCGCCATGTCCGCCTGCAGGGCCACCGCCCGGGCCGCGCGGAGGCTTGCCGATCTCCAGGGAGTTGACCAGCGCATCAAAGCGCTGCGAGAAGAGCTTGTCGATCTCGGCCACCACACCGCCCAGCTCGGAGCCGTCGAAATGCCGCTCCATCATGTTCACCACATCCTGCACCAGCAGGTCGCGCTGCACCTGCATGATGGCAGCGGGCGTGGGGCCCACAAAGAGCATCACAAAGTCGTCGCGGGCTTCGGCATCATCGTCGGCCTCGTCCTCATCGAACTCGGTGTCGTAGAAAGTGATCTCGATGGCGGCGCCCTGCTCTGCCAGGTCGTTCAGGCCCATGCACATGTCGTCCAGCGACTGGCGGAAATCCTCATCGCCACGCACCGTCCAGCACATCTGCAGGAGTTGGGCCTTGGCATCGAACTGGATGCCGGGCTCTTCCTCATAGGCGCTGGCCGCACCATCGGCCAGCGAACGCGCGCCTGCGTACTTCCACAGGGGCTTGAGCGCATCCTGCAACTGGTCGTAGTCCACTCCAGAGCGCAGTTGCACCTGGCCGTGCACGTGGATTTCGAAGGGAGCGTTGTAATGTGGCATGTTCGTTTTCAGTGGTGGTGCCCCGAGCCGGGGTCGAACCGGCACGCCCCTTTTCAGGAAGCGGCGGATTTTAAGTCCGCAGTGTCTACCAATTTCACCATCGGGGCGAGTCGCTCCGGGCTTGGCGCTTGCGCGCAGCGTACCCTTTGCCCACCATGCACGCAATGCCCATCAGGCCCGCGCATGGCACCAGGCCCTGCAAATGCAAAAGGGAAGCCGAAGCTTCCCTTTTTTGAACTGGAGCGGGAAAAGAGTCTCGAACTCTCGACCTCAACCTTGGCAAGGTTGCGCTCTACCAACTGAGCTATTCCCGCATGGCGCCTGTTCAATCTGTTTTACAGATCAAGGCTGGCAAGCCCCGTATTATAGCGCATTTTTCAGCGCTATCCAGAACTTTGAACGTCGCCCATAAAAATGTCTGGCGAGATCGTGGTTCTGGAGGCGCGGCCCGGAGTCGAACCGGGCTAACCGGATTTGCAATCCGGGGCATAACCGCTTTGCTACCGCGCCAAACCTTCACTTCGACAAAAAAGGGAAGCAGCTGCTTCCCTTTTTGCGGAATTTGGAGCGGGAAAAGAGTCTCGAACTCTCGACCTCAACCTTGGCAAGGTTGCGCTCTACCAACTGAGCTATTCCCGCATTGCTTGCAGCTTTACATTCTACAACGTTTGTCTGCAATGGGTGCATTGTAGCGCAAAAATGGGCTGGTTTTCAAAAACCTTCAATGTTTCACGGATTCGGCAGCGGGCACTGCAGCCACCTTTTCGGGGGCGGCAACCACCACGGCGGCGGCAGCCACTTCCTCATCGGTCAGCGGCACGGGCTTGCGTTCCAGGGCGATGTCGAGCACCTTGTCGATCCATTTGACAGGAACGATGTCGAGACCACTTTTGACGTTGTCCGGGATCTCCTGCAAGTCCTTGACGTTTTCCTCAGGGATCAGCACCGTACGAATGCCGCCACGCAAGGCTGCCAGGAGCTTTTCCTTGAGACCGCCAATGGCGGTCACCTCGCCACGCAAGGTGATCTCGCCCGTCATGGCGACATCGCCGCGCACGGGAATGCCGGTCAGCGCCGACACAAACGCGGTGACCATCGCGGCACCTGCGCTGGGACCGTCCTTGGGTGTGGCTCCGTCGGGCACGTGGATGTGCACGTCGCGCTTCTCGAAGACCTCGTCCTTGATACCCAGGACGCGTGCGCGGCTGCGCACCACAGTGCGGGCAGCCTCCACCGACTCCTTCATCACATCGCCCAACGAGCCAGTGCGCGTGATGACGCCCTTGCCGGGCATGGTCACGGCCTCGATGGTTAGCAGGTCACCACCGACCTCGGTCCAGGCCAGGCCCACGACCTGGCCCACCTGGTTCTGTTCCTCGGCACGGCCGTAGGTGTACTTGCGCACGCCCAGAAAGTCCGGCAGGTTGTCGGGCGTGACGCTGACCTGGGGCTGGTACTTCTTGAGCAGCAGCCCCTTGACCACCTTGCGGCAGATCTTGGAGAGCTCGCGCTCCAACGAGCGCACACCGGCCTCACGGGTGTAGTAACGCACCATGTCGCGCACGGCGGCCTCGGTGATCTGCAGCTCCTCTTCCTTCACGCCATTGTTCTTGAGCTGCTTGGGCAGCAGGTACTTCATGGCGATGTTGGTCTTTTCGTCCTCGGTGTAGCCCGACAGGCGAATGACCTCCATGCGGTCGAGCAGCGCCGATGGAATGTTCATCGAGTTGGACGTGGCCACAAACATCACATCCGACAGGTCAAAATCGACCTCGACGTAATGGTCGCCAAAGGTGTGGTTCTGCTCGGGGTCCAGCACTTCGAGCAGCGCGCTCGACGGGTCGCCCCGGAAGTCCTGGCCCAGCTTGTCGATCTCGTCGAGCAGGAACAGCGGGTTGCGTGTGCCGATCTTGCCCAGGCTCTGCAGCACCTTGCCCGGCATGGCGCCGATGTAGGTGCGGCGGTGGCCCCGAATCTCGGCCTCATCGCGCATGCCGCCCAGCGCCATGCGCACGTACTTGCGCCCCGTCGCCTTGGCGATGGACTGGCCCAGCGAGGTCTTGCCCACGCCCGGTGGCCCCACCAGGCACAAAATGGGCGCCTTGACCTTGTCCACGCGCTGCTGCACCGCAAGGTATTCGAGGATGCGGTCCTTGACCTTGTCCAGACCGTAGTGGTCTTCATTGAGCACCACCTCGGCGTTGCCCAGGTCGTGCTTGATCTTGGTCTTCTTGCTCCATGGCAGCGAGACCAGCACGTCGATGTAGTTGCGCACCACCGTGGCCTCGGCTGACATGGGCGACATGAGCTTGAGCTTCTTGAGCTCGCCCTCGGCCTTCTTGCGCGCCTCGGCAGGCATCTTGGCGAGCTTGATCTTCTTGTCGATCTCTTCGAGGTCTGCGCCCTCCTCGCCTTCGCCCAGTTCCTTCTGGATGGCCTTGACCTGCTCGTTGAGGTAGAAGTCGCGCTGGTTCTTCTCCATCTGGCGCTTGACGCGGCCACGGATTTTTTTGTCCACGTTGAGGATGTCGACCTCGCGGTCGAGCTGCTCGAACAGGTTCTCCAGCCGATCCTTCACGTCGGACAGGTCCAGCACGGCCTGCTTGTTCTCCAGCTTGAGCGGCAGGTGCGCAGCAATGGTGTCGGCCAGGCGGCCGGGGTCGTCGATGCTGGAGATCGAGGTCAGGATCTCGGGCGGAATTTTCTTGTTGAGCTTGACGTATTGATCAAACTGTTGCATTACGGCGCGGCGCAGTGCTTCGATCTCGCTGGGGCGGTGCTCCGCACCCGCCGCCTCGACCGGAGTGACCGTGGCCGAAAAATGCGTTTCGGCATCTTCAATCGGGCCCACCAGTGCGCGCTGCTGGCCTTCGACCAGCACCTTGACGGTGCCGTCGGGGAGCTTGAGCATTTGCAAAATGGTGGAAATGCAGCCCACATTGAACATGTCGTCCACGGACGGTTCGTCCTTGGCGGCTGCCTTCTGGGCGACCAGCATGATGCGGCGGTCGGCCTCCATGGCCAGCTCCAGCGCCTTGATGCTCTTGGGTCGCCCCACGAACAGCGGAATCACCATGTGAGGGAAAACAACCACATCGCGCAGCGGCAGGAGCGGCAGCACGACGGGTGTGGGAGGCAGGGGGGTATGTCCGGACATGGGAATCCTCGTGAAACTGCTTGGAATATGGTCCGCAGTCAGTGATTTTCAACCCGGCAGCGCGCCCGGATACCAGCCACCAGCGCAACCGCGCTGGCACAAGGGTTGGACGGCAGCGGTTGCCAGAGCAAGGGCCACAGGCTTTCAGGCCTTTTTCGCTGCTTCGCGGTACACCAGCAGGGGCGGTTTGCTTTCTTCGATGGTGGATTCATCCACCACCACTTTTTCCACATTGGTGGCGTTGGGCAGATCAAACATGGTGCCCAGCAGCGCCTGCTCCAGTATGGAGCGCAACCCACGGGCACCCGTCTTGCGTGCCAGTGCCTTGCGTGCAATGGCCTTGAGCGCCGCCGGACGGATCTCCAGCTCAGCGCCTTCCATGGCCAGCAGCTTGTTGTACTGCTTGACAAGCGCATTCTTGGGCTCGGTCAGGATCTGCACCAGCGCATCCTCATTCAGCTCGGCCAGCGCCGTCACCACGGGCATACGGCCCACCAGCTCGGGAATCAGGCCGAACTTGATCAGGTCTTCAGGTTCGATCTCCTGGAACACGTCTGACAGTGCGCGCTGCTTCTTGCTCTTGACGGCCGCGCCAAAACCGATACCCGAAGCCTCGGTACGGTTTTCAATGACCTTTTCCAGCCCCGCAAAGGCGCCGCCGCAGATGAACAGGATGTTGGTCGTATCGATCTGCAGGAAGTCCTGGTTGGGGTGCTTGCGCCCACCCTGCGGCGGAACGCTGGCCATGGTGCCCTCGATGAGCTTGAGCAGCGCCTGCTGCACGCCCTCGCCCGACACGTCGCGCGTGATGCTGGGATTGTCGGACTTGCGCGAGATCTTGTCGATCTCGTCGATATAGACAATGCCGCGCTGGGCGCGCTCAACCTCGTAGTTGCAGCTCTGCAGCAGCTTCTGGACGATGTTCTCCACGTCCTCGCCCACATAGCCGGCCTCGGTCAGCGTGGTGGCATCGGCCATCACGAAGGGCACGTCGAGCATGCGCGCGAGCGTCTGCGCCAGCAGCGTCTTGCCCGAACCCGTGGGGCCGATAAGCAGGATGTTGCTCTTGGACAGTTCCACCTCGTCCTTGTGCGCCTTGTCCTTGTGGCGCAGGCGCTTGTAGTGGTTGTACACGGCCACCGCAAGGGTGCGCTTGGCAACCTCCTGGCCGATGACGTAGTTGTCTAGGTTGGCCTTGATTTCGGCAGGAGTGGGCAGGTCGGTGCGCGCTTCGCGGACCAGGTCACCCGAGGGCAGTTCGTCCCGGATGACCTCATTGCACAGGTCAATGCATTCGTCGCAGATAAAGACCGACGGACCGGCGATCAGCTTCTTTACCTCGTGCTGGCTTTTGCCGCAAAACGAGCAGTAAAGGGTTTTTTCGCTGGAAGAGCCTTTTTTCTCGGCCATGGGGGCTGTGCCTTGTGTTGCTTGAAAAGTTGTCTGGATGATACCCAAACGGAAACGGGATGTAAGGGCGCTCATCCGCTAGGAAAACGCCCCTTCCCAGCCGCTGTGCCGGTCAGGCCCGCTTGGCGATCACCTGGTCAATGATGCCGTAGTCCTTGGCCTCGTCGGCGGTCATGAAATAGTCGCGCTCGGTATCGCGCTGAACTTTCTCCAGCGACTGGCCTGTGCGCTCGGCCAGGATGCGGTTCATCTGGTCCTTGGTGCGCAGGATGTCCCGGGCATGGATTTCGATGTCGGTCGCCTGGCCACGGGCGCCGCCCAGCACCTGGTGGATCATGACCTTGGAGTTGGGCAGCGAAAACCGCTTGCCCTTGGCACCGGCAGCCAGCAAAAAGGCGCCCATGCTGGCAGCAAAGCCGCAGCACAGCGTGGACACGTCAGGCTTGATGAACTGCATGGTGTCGTAAATGGCCATGCCCGCCGTAACGCTGCCGCCGGGCGAGTTGATGTAGAACGAGATGTCCTTTTCAGGGTTCTCGCTCTCGAGGAACAGCAACTGCGCCACCACCAGGTTGGCGGTCTGGTCATTGACCTCGCCCACCAGGAAGATCACGCGCTCCTTGAGCAGGCGTGAATAGATGTCGTACGACCGCTCGCCGCGGCCCGATTGCTCGATCACCATGGGAATCATGCCCAGGGCTTGTGTTTCCAGTGCGCTCATATATTTTCTCCAGTCAGGCGGGTACTGTACCCAGAAACGAATTGGGGCTTGTGCCCACGGTCACAAGCCCCCAAGCAGAACCCCAAACCCAGGCAGGCAACGCCCCAGGGCGCCCTGCGCGGGTTGGACCAGATCAGGCCTGCTGGCCTGCGCCGCTCATCAGTTCGTCAAAGGACACGGCCTTGTCCGTGACCTTGGCCTTGCCCAGAACGAAGTCGGCAACGTTGGTTTCGATGACCACGGCCTCGACCTCGGCCAGACGCTGGCGATCGCCAAAGTACCAGCGCACCACGTCTTCGGGCTTCTCGTAGCTGGCAGCGAGCTCGTCGATGTGGGCCTTGAGCTGCTCGGGCTTGGCCTGCAGGTTGTTGGCGCGCACCAGCTCGGCCACCACCAGACCCAGGCGCACACGGCGCTCGGCCTGCGCGCGGAAGATGTCATCGGGAATCTCGGCCTTGTCGGCGTCCTTCATGCCGCGCTGCTTCAGGTCGGCGCGCGCGCCTTCCTTCAGGCGTTCGATTTCGGACTGCACGCTGGCGTTGGGCAGGTCCAGCTCGGCCTTGGACAGCAGGGCTTCCATCACGGCGGCCTTGTTGCGGGCCAGCAGACGGAACTTGACTTCGCGCTCCAGGTTCTTCCTGATGTCGGAACGCAGGCCGTCGACGGTGGCGTCGGCAATGCCCAGGGACTTGGCCAGTGCGTCATTCACCTCGGGCAGGTGTGCAGACTCGATTTTTTTGACGGTGACGAGGAAGTCGGCGGTCTTGCCCGCCACGTCCTTGCCGTGGTATTCGGCAGGGAAAGCCAGCGGAAAGGTCTTGCTCTCACCCGACTTCATGCCACGCACGGCGTCTTCGAACTCCTTGAGCATCTGGCCTTCGCCGACCAGGAACTGGAAGTCCTCGGCCTTGCCGCCTGCAAAGGGCTCGCCGTCGATCTTGCCTTCGAAGTCCACGGTCACGCGGTCACCGTCCTGTGCTGCTGCCTCCAGGGCGCGCTGGGCAAAACTGCGGCGCTGCTTGCGCAGGATGTCGAGGGTCTTGTCGATGGCGCTGTCGGTCACTTCGGCGCTCAGTTTTTCGACTTCAGCCTCGGCGAGGTCACCGATCTTGACTTCGGGGAACACCTCGAACACGGCGTCGAAGGTCACCTCGCCTTCGGGAGCGCCGTCTTTTTCGGTGATGCGCGGCTGGCCCGCGACGCGCAGCTTGGCTTCGTTGGCGGCGTTGGCAAAGGCCTCGCCCACCTTGTCATTGAGCACTTCGTACTGCACCGAGTAGCCATAACGCTGCGACACCACATTCATCGGCACCTTGCCTGGACGGAAACCGTCCATCTTGACGGTGCGTGCCAGGCGCTTGAGGCGCGTTTCCACCTCGCTCTGGATGGCAGACAGGGGCAGGCTCAGCGTGATCTTGCGTTCGAGCTTTTCGAGGGTTTCAACGGTAACAGCCATGGCTACTCCTAAATTTCTTGTTAAACGCGCCAACTGCCGGGGCAGAGGCGCTGTGTCCGTAACGTCTCAAAGGGGTGGTGCGCGGGGGGGGACTCGAACCCCCACACCATTGCTGGCGTCAGGACCTAAACCTGGTGCGTCTACCAATTTCGCCACCCGCGCGGTCTTCAAACAGACAGGCGGCCGGTGTGCTCCTGCCGCCTGCTTGAAACTGGTTAACTCTTGATTTTAACCTGATGAGCACACCCGGTGCGCGATCAGCCCACCTCGGGGCCCGGTCGGCGCACCCGGAACCAGGCCGCATACATGGCCGGCAGGGCCAGCAGCGTGAGCACGGTGGCCACGATCAGCCCGCCCATGATGGCCACGGCCATGGGGCCCCAGAACACGCTGCGCGAGAGCGGGATCATGGCCAGCACGGCGGCAGCGGCTGTCAGCACGATGGGACGCAGGCGGCGCACCGCCGACTCCACGATGGCATCCCAGGCGGGCACGCCGCGCGCGCGGTCCTGCTCGATCTGGTCGATCAGGATCACCGAGTTGCGCTGGATCATGCCCATGAGCGCAATCACGCCCAGCAAGGCGACGAAACCGAACGGTCGCCCCAGCAGGATCAGCGCCCCGGCCACCCCGGCAATGCCCAGCGGCCCGGTCAGAAACACCAGCATGGCGCGGCTGAAGCTGTGCAGTTGCAGCATCAGCAGCGTGAAGGTGATGAACAGCATGATGGGCACGCCCGCCGCGATGGACGACGAGCCCTTGGAGCTTTCTGCCACCGCACCCGCCACGGTGATGTGGTACGCGTTCTGCCCCGCCGCATGCCAGGCAGCTTCCATCTTGCGCAACGCGGGCAGCAGTTGCTGCGTGACCGTGGCGCCCTGAAGGCCCTTGACCACATCACCCTGCACGGTGATGGCGTACTCGCGGCCCTCACGCCACATCACGCCCGGCTCCCAGGTGAACACCGGCTTGGCGATCTGCGTGAGCGGGATCGAGCGGCCGGTGGCCGTGGGCAGGTAGGCGTTGGCAATGTCGGTGATGGCGCGGCGCTCGTCGCCCGGCTGGCGCAGCACGATATCGATGAGCTTGTCGCCCTCGCGGTACTGGCCCACCTGCATGCCGGTCTGCATGACCTTGGACGCCTGCGCGATGGACTGGCTCGTCACGCCCAGCGCGCGTGCCTTGTCCTGGTCCACTTCCAGGCGCAGCACCTTGACGGACTCGTTCCAGTTGTCGTTCACACCGCGCATATTGGGCGATGCCAGCAGCACCGCCTTCACTTCGTCAGCATGGGCACGCAGCACCGCCGGATCCGGCCCCATCACGCGGAACTGCACCGGGTACGGCACTGGCGGCCCGTTGGGCAGCAGCTTGACGCGGCCGCGCACTTCGGGGAACTCCTGCGCCAGCAGGGCAGGCAGCGAGGCCAGCAGCGCCTCGCGCTTTTTCAGGTCCTGCGCCAGCACGATGAACTGCGACACGTTGCTCTGCGGGAACACCTGGTCCAGCGGCAAATAGAAACGAGGCACGCCCGAACCGACCCAGCCGCTGACGCTGGCCACACCGGGCTGCTCCATCAGGCGCTTTTCCACGCGCAGCGTGACTTCCTCGTTGCCCGCATACGAGGTGCCCTCGGGGAACCACAGGTCCACCAGGATCTCGGGGCGGTTGGAATCCGGGAAAAACTGCTGCTGCACCTTGCCCATGCCCACGATGCCCAGGGCAAAGATCAGCAAGGTGGCGCCAATAGTCATCCAGCGGTGCTCCACGCACCAGTGCACCAGGCGCCGGAAGGCCGTGTAGAACGGGCTGTCGAACACCTCGTGCGGGTCGTCGGTGATGCCCGCAGCCACCACATGCGGCGGCGGCTTGAGCAGCAGTGTGCCCAGGTAAGGCACGAAATACACCGATGCAATCCAGCTCAGCACCAGCGCAATGACCGTGACCGCAAAGATGGCGAAGGTGTACTCCCCCACCGCCGACTTGGCGATGCCGATGGGCAGAAAGCCCACCGCTGTGATGAGCGTGCCGGTCAGCATGGGCATGGCCGTCAGCTCGTAGGCGAAGGTGGCGGCGCGCATCTTGTCGTAGCCCTCTTCGAGCTTGAGCACCATCATCTCGACGGCGATGATGGCGTCGTCCACCAGCAGGCCCAGCGCGATGATGAGCGAGCCCAGCGACACCTTGTGCAGCCCGATGCCCCAGTACCACATGGCCAGGAAAGTGACCGCCAGCACCAGCGGAATGGTGATGGCCACCACCAGGCCCGGGCGCGGGTCGATGTACCAGCGCCTCCACCAGCGCTGCTCGCCGGTGCGCTTGTGCATGCCCAGGCTGACAAAGCTCACGGCCAGCACGATGGCCACGGCCTCGATCAGCACCTTGACGAATTCATTGACCGAGCTGGCCACCGACTTGGGCTGGTCCTGCACGTTCACCAGTTGCACGCCCGCAGGCAGGGTCTTGGCGATCGACGCGGTGGCCGCTTGCAAGGCCTTGCCCAGCCGGATGATGTCGCCGCCCTTGGTCATGGACACACCCAGCGCGATCACCTCCTGCCCTTCGTGGCGCACCTTCACCGCCGTGGGCTCCACATAGCCACGCCGGATCTCGGCAATGTCGCCCAGGCGCAGCATGTTGCCCGTGGCCCCCCGGATGGGCATGGCGCGCAGGTCTTCAATGGCCTGGAACTGCCCGGCCACGCGCACCTGCACCTGGTCCTGCGGCGTCTGCACCACGCCCGCCCCCTCCACCGCGTTCTGCTGGCCCAGTTGCGCCAGCACGGCATTCATGTCCAGGCCCAGTTGCGACAGACGCTTTTGCGAGACCTCGATATAGAGCTTCTCGTCCTGCACGCCGAACAGCTCCACCTTGGCCACATCGGGCACGCGCAGCAGTTGCTGGCGCACGTCGTCGGCAAACTGCTTGACCTCGGCGTAGCTGTAGCCTTCGGCCTGCAATGCGTAGATCACGCCGTACACATCGCCAAAGTCGTCGTTGAAGAACGGCCCCTGCACGCCCTGCGGCAAGGTGTAGCGCATGTCACCCACCTTCTTGCGCACGGTGTACCAGATGTTGGCCACCTCGGCGGCGCGGGTGCTGTCCTTGATCTCCAGGATGATCTGCGACTCGCCGGGCTTGGAGTAGCTGCGGATCTTGTCTGCGTTGGGCACCTCCTGCAGGGTGCGCTCGATCTTGTCGGTCACCTGCTCGGCCACCTGCTGCGCCGTGGCGCCGGGCCAGTAGGTGCGCACCACCATGGCGCGGAAGGTGAAGGGCGGGTCTTCGTCCTGCCCCAGTTGGAAGTAGGCCGCAATGCCCAGCACCATGAGCACCACCATCAGGTAGCGCGTGAGCGGGGCATGGTCGATGGCCCAGCGGGAGAGGTTGAAACCCTCTTTCGGTTGCACTGGCGTCATGGCGTGCTCACTGGGCAGAGGAGGCCGCTGCAGCCACAGCACCGATTGCTACTGTTTTTGTAGCTGCTTGCGCTTGTCCAGATTGCCCTGGAGCCGATTTTGGCTGAAAAACCACGACCTTTTGTCCGGGCGTGAGCACATGCACCCCCGTGCTCACCACCTGCATGCCCGGCGTGAGGCCGCCCACGATGACGGCGTCGTTGCCGTCGGCCGTGGCCACCTGCACCACCTGCGAGCGCACCGCGCCCTTGTCGGCCTCGTACACCCACACCGCCGTGGCCTGGCCCTCTTGGCGCAGCGCCGTGGTGGGCAGCTTGATGGCCTGCAAACCCTTGGCCGCCAGCGCCTGCGGCACCACATGCACCGTGGAGCCCAGCGGTGGCGCAGTGGCCGGGTCGATCTTTACTTTGACGGTGAAGGTGCGCGTGACCGGGTCGGCGCTGGCCGCCACCTCGCGCACGGTGCCGGGCAAGGTCTCGCCCGTGGACCAGGTGCGCACCTGCACCGGCTGGCCCGGCTCCAGGCGGGAGACCTTGTCCTCGGGCACGGCGATGACCACATCGCGCGCGCCGTCATGCGCCAGGCGCAGCACCGGCGTGCCCGCAGCCAGCACCTGGCCGGGTTCGGCATCAATGCCCGTGACCACGCCCGAGGCGTCGGCCTGCAGGCGCGTGTACTGCGCCTGGTTGCCCTGGGCCTGGGCCTGCGCCTGGGCCTGCTGCAACTGCGAACGCGCGGCCTTCAGCGCGCTTTCGCGCCGCTCCAGCTCGGCCCCGCTGATGAAGTTCTGCTCCTTGAGCTTGCTGAAACGCTGGAAATCCGCTGCCGCCAGCTCGTACTGCGTTTGCGCAGCGGCCACCTGTGCGCGCGCTGCGGCGGCGCTCAACTGGTAGTCCTGCGGGTCGATCTGCGCCAACACCTGCCCGGCCTGCACGCGCTGGCCCAGTTGCACCGGGCGCTCCACCAGCTTGCCCGCCACGCGGAAGCCCAGGCGCGACTCCACACCGGCACGCACCTCGCCCGCGTACTCCTGCACCGTCTGCAGCTCGCTGGCACCCACGGTGAGCAGCTTGACCGCCCGCACCGGCTCGGGCGGGGGCTCGGGCTGCGAGCAGGCGGTGACCAGGGAAAGCAGGGCCAGAACCCCAAAAAGCCCCATACGGGGCTGTGCTGCGGACGAAGTTCGCATGGATGTGTCCAAATAATTACTGACTGACTGGTTAGTAATCTATGTGATCGCTTGTCCCTTGTCAAGCGACAATGCGGACCGTGAACACGCCCCTGCCCCCGCCCGTCACCCACTACGAGAACTTTCCCGTGGCATCCTGGCTGTGCCCGCCGCACCTGCGCGCACCCATTGCCGCCATCTACGCCTTCGCGCGCACGGCCGACGACATCGCCGACGAAGGCCCGGCCAGCGCCGCCCAGCGCCTGGCCGACCTGGCCGCCTACCGGGCCGACCTGCACGCCATCGCAGCGGAGCAACCGCCCTCAGAGCGCTGGTCCGCCGTCTTTGCCCCGCTGGCCGCCATGCTGCAAAGCCACGCCCTGCCCGTGCCGCTGCTGGACGACCTGCTCAGCGCCTTCATCCAGGACGTGGAAAAAACCCGCGATGGCGCCGGCTACGCCCACCGCACCGAATTGCTGGACTACTGCCGCCGTTCGGCCAACCCCGTGGGCCGACTGCTGCTGCACCTGTACGGCGTGCACGGCGCGCAGGCGCTGGACGAGAGCGACGCCATCTGCACCGCGCTGCAGCTCATCAACTTCTGGCAGGACCTGAGCGTGGACCTGCCGCGCGGGCGCTTTTACCTGCCCGACGAAGACTGCGCCGCCCACGGCGTGGACCGCGCCCAGTTGCTGGCCTTGCGGCCCTCGGCGCAGACCACGACCCTGATCCAAGAACTCTCAGGCTGGACGCGCGACACCATGTTGCGCGGCGCGCCGCTGGTGCACCGCGTGCCCGGGCGCATGGGCTGGGAGCTGCGCCTGGTGGTGCAAGGGGGCTTGCGCATTCTGGACAAGGTGGACGCCCTGCAAGGCCGCAGCCTGTGCCAGCGCCCCCGCGTCCGCGCGTGGGACGCACCGGGCATGCTGGCCCGCGCCTTGGCGATGTAGGGTAAGAAACATTCATGCCCCGCAACCCGCGCTGAAGCCTGTGCGCCTTGGGCCGCAAGATTCAAAGAAAATCGGGCTTTAGAACCCGTATTCATTGCGCGAATAGCTATTATTTTTATAGCAAACTACACCCTGTGCGGGCCACGGCAACGGGCCGTGCGCACCAAGGCCTCAGGGAATGTGCGCTTGCCAGCGCGCTGCGGCAGCCCCACCCTGAAGGCCACACAGCTTGCGCACCGCGCACACCCCATGACCGTCAGCGTTTTCGACCTCTTCAAGATCGGCATCGGCCCGTCCAGCTCGCACACCGTGGGCCCCATGATCGCCGCCCGGCACTTTGCCAGCCAGCTCCAGGCGGCGGGCCTGCTGGGCGCCACCCAGCAACTGAACACCGAACTGTTTGGCTCGCTCAGCGCCACCGGGCGGGGCCACGGCACCGACAGCGCCGTGCTGCTGGGCCTGGCCGGGCACGAGCCCGACCGCATCGACCCCGACCAGATCGCCCCTGCGCTGCTGGACATCCGCAGCCGCCAGCAACTGGCCCTGCTGGGCGAGCACACGGTGCGCTTTGTAGAAAAAGAGCACCTGCTGTTCCGGCGCAAAAGTCTGCCCTTCCACCCCAACGGCCTGCGCTTTGCCGCGCTGGACGCGCAGGGCCAGGAACTGCTGGGCGCCGAATACTTCTCGGTGGGCGGTGGCTTTGTCGTCGATGCGCGCGGCGAGCGCGTGTTCAGCCGCCCCCCCGCGCCGCTGGCCGAAGGCCCGGTACCCTACCCCTACGCCAGCGCCGCCGAACTGCTGGGCCTGTGCCGCACCCACGGCCTGAGCGTGGCCCAGTTGCAGCGCGCCAATGAAGAACACCTGCGCAGCACCACCCAGGTGCACGAAGGCCTGGCCGCCCTGTGGCAGACCATGGCCGCCTGCGTGCAGCGCGGCTGCGCTGCGCAGGGCCACCTGCCAGGGCCGCTGCAAATCCGGCGCCGCGCGGCCGAGCTGCAGCACAAGCTCAGCAGCCAGCCCGAGGCCGCGCTGCGCGACCCGCTGTCCATGCTCGACTGGGTCAACCTGTACGCCATGGCCGTGAACGAGGAAAACGCTGCTGGCGGGCGCGTGGTGACGGCGCCCACCAACGGCGCGGCGGGCGTGATCCCGGCGGTGCTGCACTACTACGTGAAATTCATCCCCACCGCCACCGAGGCGGGCATTGCCGACTTCCTGCTCACCGCAGGCGCCATTGGCGGCATCTACAAGATGAACGCTTCGCTCTCGGGCGCCGAAGTGGGCTGCCAGGGCGAGGTGGGCGTGGCCTGCTCCATGGCCGCAGGCGCGCTGGCCGCCGTGCTGGGCGGCACGCCCGCGCAGGTGGAAAACGCTGCCGAGATCGGCATGGAACACAACCTGGGCATGACCTGCGACCCCGTGGGCGGGCAGGTGCAAATCCCCTGTATCGAGCGCAACGCCATGGGCGCCATCAAGGCCATCAACGCCGCACGCCTGGCGCTGCGCGGCGACGGCACACACGTGGTGTCGCTGGACCAGGTCATCCGCACCATGGTGCAGACGGGCAAGGACATGATGTCCAAGTACAAGGAAACGTCGCGCGGCGGCCTGGCCGTGAACGTGGTGGAGTGCTGAAAAAAACGGGCGCCGAGGGCAAAACACCCCCGGCGCCCGCTGCTCACTGCGGAGCCGTGTGCCGCTTACCAGCGGTCCGAACGCATGCGCAGCTCCCAGCTGCCACGGCGCAGTTCGTACACGCCCACGGCAGCGTAGCGCTGCTCCCCCTTCTCGTCCCACTTCATGGAGCCCGTGACCGGCGCATAGCCGTTGATGCGGCGCAGCGACGCCGTCACCTCCTTGGGCTTGACCGACTTGGCCGCCTGCATGGCGGCAGCCAGCACATGCATGCTGTCGTAGCTGTAGTGCCCACCGTAGGCAGGCGGAATCTTGAAGGCATCGAGGTAGCGCTCCAGAAACGGGCGCCCAGCCACAAACTCCTTGGCCTCCAGCACCGGCGAGGTGGCAAAGATGCCCTGAATCTGCCCCGCCGCCTTCACCATGTCGGTGGTCTTGACCGTATCGCCCCCCAGCAGGCGCACATTGGTGTAGTCGATCTTGGTCAGCGCGGCAATCAGCGCCACGGCCTGGAAGTCGTTGAGCGTGGAGACAATGACCCCCACCTTCTCGGCCTTGATCTTGGCGGCCAACTCGTCAAAGGCCACCGTCTTGTCGTCAAACGACTGGCGCAGCACCACTTCGCGCTTTTCTGCCTTGAGCTGCTCCACCGCACCATCGGTCAGGCCCTTGCCGTAGGGCGTGCCATCGTCCAGCGCGGCATAGCGCGCATCGCCAAACTGCGACGCCGCAAACGAACCGATGGCCCGGGCCTGCAGGTTGTCGTTGGCCACCATGCGGAAGGTCGTCTCGTGCCCCAGTTGGGTGAACTTGGGGTTGGTGGAAATGGCAATCTGCGCAATGCCCGCCGCCGCGTAGATGGGCGCCGCCTCGATGCTGACCCCCGAGTTCAGGTGCCCGATGACGGCCACCACCCCAGCATCCACCAACTGCTGCGCCACGGCCTTGCCCGTGGCCGCATCGGCCTTGTCGTCCACCGACATCACCTCCAGCGTGACGCGCTTGCCCTCGATGCTGAAATTGGCCTTGTTCAGCTCGTTGACGGCCAACTGCACGCCATTGAGCAAATCCTTGCCCAGTGCGCTGAGCGGGCCGCTCAGCGGCTGCGCGACACCGATCTTGATGCTGTCGGGGATATTGCTGCAACCCGTGAGCAGGCCACCTGCGGCCCAGGGTGCCAGGGCCAGACCAGCAGAAAAACGGCGCCGGTTCAATGGTTGGATCATGCTGAAAACTCCGTCGGATAAATGAAATATCACAGGGGTATATAAGACGCCCGCAAATTTCCCTACCGGGTAAGCCCGACCATTAGTTACTTTCAGGCGCCGCAAGGGCCGCAGATGCACCAAACAAGTGCGATGCACGGCGCGCTACACATCGGGCCATGGCATGTTTGTTGCTGCGGATGCGGGCATGAACGACACGCTGCGCATTGTGGTGGTGGCGCCCGACCTGGCCATCACCAACCCCGACGACCAACACGCCGCGCGCCTGGCGGCGCGCTCGCGCATGCTGCGCATCGGCCTGCTGGAAAACAACTACAACCTCGTGGCCGCGATACCGGCCGACACCTTTCTGGCCGAACGGCTGGCGCAATTGCAGCCCGACCTCATCATCGTGGACAGTGAAAGCGAAGCCCGCGACGCCCTGGAGCATGTGGTGCTGGCCACGCGCGAGGCGCCCCGCCCCATCGTCATGTTCACTAACGACGAGGACACCACCCACGTCAAGGACGCCGTGGCCGCGGGCGTGTGCGCCTACATCGTGGCCGGGCTGGCGCCCCAGCGCATCCGCCCCATCCTGGACGTGGCCATGGCCCGCTTTGCCCACGAACAGGCCCTGCGCGCCGAACTGGCCGACGCCCGAACCGAACTGCAGGACCGCAAGACCATCGACCGCGCCAAGGGCCTGCTCATGCAACGCCAGGGCCTGAGCGAGCAGGCCGCCTACGAAAAGCTGCGCAAAACCGCCATGGACAAGGGCCTGAAGCTGGGCGAGGTGGCCCGGCGCATGCTGGACATGGTGGATTTGCTGGGGTAAGCAGCGGCAGGCTCGGACCGCTCGTGGTGCGCTGGGTGGTGCAACCCGCCCTGCGAGCACGGCATCTGCGCACCAGCGGCGCGGATCACCGGGACTTGCATGGCACAGCAGCAGGCGCCATGCGGTTTATGCTTGGCGCCATGCTTGTGCATCCCAGGTATTGCCACCTGTCCTGCTTGGTGAGCCCGATGGTCTTTGCTGCTGCGCCGCTGGCGCTGAAGGTTGCTGCCACGCCCCTGGCGCCCTGCAGGCGCCCCACAGCAGCGCGCGCACAAGCCTGCGGTGCATGGCCTGTTGAAGGAGCCCATGATGCTTGACCTGCTGATCACCCATGCCAGCCTGCCGGATGGCCGTTGCGACATGTCGGTCGCCGTTCAGGGGGGGCGCATCGTCGAGGTGGCACCCGGTTTGCACGCACCGGCGCACGAAACCGTGGATGCCCAGGGCCAGTTGCTGAGCCCGCCGTTCTGCGATTCGCACTTTCACATGGACGCGACGCTCAGCTACGGACTGCCGCGCGTCAACCACAGTGGAACGCTGCTCGAAGGAATCGCGCTTTGGGGCGAACTCAAGCCGATGCTGACCGAGGAGGCGCTGGTCGAACGTGCGCTGACTTACTGCGACTGGGCGGTGGCCAAAGGCTTGCTGGCCATCCGCAGCCACGTGGACACCAGCGACCCCAGCCTGCTGCCGGTGCGCGCCATGCTGGAGGTCAAAAACCGCGTTGCGCCCTACTTGGACTTGCAACTGGTCGCCTTTCCGCAGGACGGCGTGCTGCGCACCCCAGGGGGCCTGGACAACCTCCAGCGCGCGCTCGATCTGGGCGTGGATGTGGTGGGCGGCATTCCGCACTTTGAACGCACCATGGGCGAAGGTGCGGCCAGCGTGAAGCTGCTGTGCGAGCTTGCCGCCGAGCGGGGCTTGCCGGTGGACATGCACTGCGACGAAAGCGACGACCCCCTCTCACGCCACATCGAGACGCTGGCATTGGAGACGCAGCGCCTGGGCCTGCAGGGCCGGGTCAACGGCTCGCACCTGACGTCCATGCACAGCATGGACAACTACTACGCGAGCAAGCTGATCCCGCTGATCGCCGAAAGCGGGGTGAGCGCGGTGGCCAACCCGCTCATCAACATCACCTTGCAAGGGCGGCACGACACCTACCCCAAGCGCCGTGGCATGACGCGGGTGCCCGAGTTGATGGCAGCGGGTGTCACGGTCGCGTTCGGCCACGACTGTGTGATGGACCCCTGGTATTCGCTGGGCAGCGGCGACATGCTGGAGGTGGCGCACATGGGCTTGCACGTCGCGCAGATAACCAGCCAGGCTGGCATGCGCCAATGCTTCGACGCCGTGACGGTGAACGCCGCACGCGTGATGGGACTGGATGGCTACGGCATCGACGTGGGCCGCGACGCCAGCTTTGTGCTGCTGCAGGCACGCGACCCGGTGGAGGCGATACGCCTGCGCGCCACCCGGCTCAAGGTCTGGCGCAAGGGCGTGCTGCTGGCACAGACCGCGCCCAGCGCAGCACAGCTCTCGCTGCCCGGCCGGATGGGCAGCACGGCGTTCATGCCCGCCAAAGCGGCCGGTGGCTGACTGCGCACCGTCGATGGCCTGGGTCACGACCACAGCCCCCTGGGAAGAGCCGCCCTGGTGTGATGTCTCGGCCAGAAAAGGGCAGAGATCCTCCGTCGCTTTCAGGGTGTTGGTGGCACACCATGCCAGTGACCGCTGCGCAGCGAAGCCTTTGGAGCAAAGGCCATGCAGCAAATGACGGCAACCGCTGCAAAGGCGACTTCAGGCTGCAAGCCGACGCTCAGTCTCGGACGCTGAGCGGCTGCTTCGAACGATAGCTGTCGTCGGCTATTTGGCCGGCCCTTTGCCGTTGTTGCGCCGGGAGTGCAGCACCAGCAGGCCGATTAGCATCTTGTCCTGCCCCTTGTGTAGCTTGTCGATCACGTCTTTCTGCTAGCGATGGGCTGTCAAAGCAATCCTTTATCACTGCGCCCTCAGCGGGCCGCAGCGGCCCCTTTATCGTGCGTACGATCTAAGGTGTCAACAGCTTCACCGGATCGGTAGGGCGTTCAGCTTTTTTCCCGGCCAGTTGCTTCTTAAAGTCAACCAACTCTGTCTCCTATTTTGGATCTGTGTCCGCGGGTCACTCAGTCGCTTCGACTTCCACTTCGACCTCGTTGCCCTCGATCTCGACTTCGGTCTGGGCCTGAAGTTCGGCTATTGCTGCGCGCAGCGGTTCATAGATCGTGATTTCGCCGCCCAGGATTTCAAAGGTCACCGCGAGCACATAGCGCGCCGTCGAGTCCGGGTCATGACTCCAACCCTGATGGCCGACCACGGCGATGCAGAAGTGGTCGGGAAGGCTGTTCGAGCGGACGACCGCCCAGTCCTTCTGCACCGTCCCGCTGTTGCGCTTGAAGTCGCGGATCAGGCCATCCTGGGGCTTGTCATGCAGCACCCAAGGCAGCGTGGTGCCAGGCAGCGGCGCCTCGCCGTTTGCCGCGTCCTTCATAGCGCGCACTCGGAAATCATGCAGCCCCTCGCCCAGCCTGCTGGCCTTCCAATCGACCCAGGTTGAAAGATACCGGCGCAGGTTGCGGCGCGTGCGCCGCGGCTGGGCGACGTAGGACATGGTCACGTCAATCCGGATATCGAATTCATCGGCCTGCTGACGCAGCTCGGCGGGAATAGGCACTTGATAGATGTGACACTCACCGGCATGTATACCGATCTCCCTGCTCGTAATGAGTGTCGTTCGATGGTCAGTATTGGTAGTGGCTCGTTCCGCATCCGGAATACCGAAACCCAAGCTGCGTAAAGCACTAGACGCCGAGGCGAGTAGAGCCTGCTTTTCCTGAGGCGTCATGCCGGGCGGCGGATTGCGCAAACGTGTCAGCAGGTCTTCTGCCCACGCCGGCCACTGCGCTGATTGCACGACGAGTGCGCGGTACAGCAGCGCCGGCTCAGCAGGCAGGACACGCTGTATTTGGGCGGCAATGCGCGCGACCTTCGGCACTGCATAAGAGGTGCCGGCAGTGTCACGGTCAGCTGCGGGTCCGGGACCATACAGCGTCGAGCGGACGAGATAGGGGCAAGCGGCAGGGATGACGCCACCGGCCTGTAGGTCGGGCGGCTCATTGTTTGAGAGAGCGGCATCGCCGCCATACTCCACAACTTCAGGCTTGATGACGTTCCAGATGCCAGGGCCCGTCCGCGAGAATGCAGACGGACCTGCAGGCTGCGTAGCGAAGGTGCGCCATGCCCCTTGCTCTGCCGCGTCATAGACGATTGAGCCAACGGTCAATGCCTGCAGGCTTTGACCTGGGTTAGCGATGCGGGCTGAGCTTTCCACCAGGTAAGCCGGGTAGTCGCGGCCGGCGGTCAGATGGTCGGCGATGCCCAGGAATGGCGGCGTGCCTTTCAGCGGCAGGTTGCCGGCGCTTTGCACGATGAGCACATCCCGTTCATTGCACAACTGGTCAATCTCCGCCGCCCACGACGACATGTAGCGCGTGCGACAGTAGCTGCGCGCGTTGATTGAATGATTGAAGATGCGGGTCTGACGCGGGCTGTCGTTGAAGCGTTCGACCGCCTTGCGCAGCGCCTCGGGCGGGAACAACTCGACCGGCATCGCATTCTGGGCATCGAGCACGCGGGCGTTTTGAATCCAGAACGGCAACTGCGGTGCGCCGTCAGCCGGAATATCTTCGCCATAAAGCACTGCGCCAGCGACGCGTGTGCCGTGGCCACCTGGCGCGACTTCATCGGCGACGGCTGTCGCTGCTTGACCCGGTAGGAAGCAATATGAGGTTGCTTGATCGATACCCGGCTGGAGCATGACGTGCGCTTCTTGGATACCGCTGTCGATGACACAGACGGCGGGCGCATCAGCGGCGGGTGCGACCGGCGCGACGGCGGTTGCCGCTTGCACGCCTTGCTGGCTCAGGTGCTGGGGCAGCGCGATATCTTCCGGTTCGACGACTTCGAAGATGTAGGGATAGTTCAGGACGAAGTCCTTCAGCCCCTTGCCCGAGATTTTCAGCCGAACCGTAAAGCTGTCAGGCAAGACGCCCGCGTCGAAGTCGGCGCTATCCCGCATGTGCAGGATTTCGGCTTGGTAGAAATCTGTGAACTTCTGGATGGAAGTCTCGCGTTCGATCTTGATGTCGTCCCACTCGTTGTACGCACTGGCCCGCCGCTCAGACCATTCATACTCCTTGGCCGCCCACTGGGCGTCAGTCGCGCGCTTGCCTCGCACCGGACGAGGCGGAATTTCCTGCGTGCCGGCACAGGCGATGCCAACGTCAACGATGTAGAGCTGGTCTTCGTCGATGTAGCCCCACGAAGCTATCAACTGGTCGGAAAGGATGCGGCCCAGCCGGTCTGTCTGGTTGGGATCGTCGAACAGCGTGTGGACCTCGGCGATGGTCGCCGAGCCGTGCACGGTGACAGCAAATCCCCGGGCCATGTTGCGGAACGCCGTCAGCTGAATGTCCTCAGACGCCACAATCACATAGCCGTCTTCCTGTTCCGCCACGATCTCGAATTCGAATTTGGCGCGCAGCGCGTCTAAGTCGAGGCCGGTGTCGATCTGCAGCAGGATGGGAATGCCCGCCGGGATGTCGGGCAAGACCAGCCCTGCCGCCAGTCGCTGCGCCTTGCGGGCCTGCCAGTTCTGACTGAGCGCCTGCGCCGCCGTGTCCAGGGCGACGCTGTGCGCTTGGCGTTGCGCTCCCTTATTGGCGAGCGTTTGCGGCGACGGATCGCCGCCTCCGCGCAGGCGCGCTTTGCCTTGATAGCGCAGTAGCAGTGGCAGGTGTTCAAAGTTGTGCGCACCCGGCATGGCTTAGGCTTTCTGCGCTGCGTCATGCCGCTGAAGCTCGTCGATGGCCTTAAGCAGCTTGTCTTGCGACAGGGAGGGGTGGCCGGCCAGCACGGCAGCTTTGGCGGCGTCCTGGCCGGCCTTCACGACCATCGCGGCAGACGATCCTTCGAGTCTGGTAACTAGAGCATCCCAGTGGATAGGTTTGTCCATCCGCACGCTGGAGAGCGTCAACTTAAGCAACTTCTCGATCTCTGCTTTTCCAGGCAGCGGGATTGCGAAGACATCGTCAAAGCGTCTGAACAGCGCCGGGTCCAATGCGGACTCCAAATTCGTCGTCGCGACCAGTAGGCCCGGCGCGTCGTATTCCTCCATCAGTTGCAGCAAGGAGTTGACGATGCGAGAGACTTCGCCGATGTCTTTGGAGGCCGTGCGTGACCGGGCAATAAAGTCGCATTCGTCGAGCAGCAGCACGCAGGGCTTCTCGCGGGCGCTGCTGAAGATGGATCGCAGGTTCTGGGCTGACTCGCCGAAAAAAGACGAAATCAGCACATCGAAGCGCACTTTCATCAGTGGCAAGCCAGTATTCCAAGCCAACCGCTTAGCGCCCAGCGATTTGCCGCAGCCCGGTGGCCCGTATAGCAACACAGTCTTGCGGGGCTTGAGCCCGAAGGTACGCAGCCGGTCACGTGCCGCGTACTCGGCTTCGATGCGGGCGAAGCGCTGCTCTACCGCTTCGGGCAGCACCATGTGGTGTTCCAACTGGTCGTGCGGAATGAGCGTGGCCAGCGTCTCCCCGTGACGCCGGCTCATGGGCAGCTCTTTCAGCGTGCGCTCAATGTCAGCCGACGGAGTCGGCGACGGCGGCGCACGTCTTGTCTTGGGCTGCTTAAGGATGGCCTCCAGCTGCTCAGCCAGTCTGACGTGGCCTGTCTTGCGTTCTGCTTCGACGATCTTGCCGGCAAGCCGGTCCAAGTCGGATTGCGAACCATCGGCAATGGCTCGTACTACTCTTTTCAGAATATCGGCGTTCATGCGGTATCACCTTTAATTGCGAGCCGTCGGACGAGTGATAGCACGCAGACAGACTGGATTTCATTGCCGAAGCCTGGTCCGCAAACTTGCGGTCGGATCGAGTGTTGCAGGAGCATCGCAGTCATGCGACAACCTCCAGGCCGCGCTTCTGAACGAGGTGCAGCAGCTTGAGCGCAGTGCCCGCGGGCTTCTTCTGCCCGATCTCCCACTTCTGAACGGTCGAGAGACTTGTGTTCAGCAGGCGCGCAAAAACCGCTTGGCTGACATGAGCGCTTTCGCGGATGCGTTTGATTTCGGCCGGCTCCAATGGCTCGACCGGAGGCAACCACAGCGGGTCGATTTCGCGCAGTGTGACCTGATCCATCACGCCTGCTTTCCGAAGGCCTTTGGTGGTGTCGCGCACGGCTTCAATGACGGGTGACCTCATCTTGCTCATCGCTGTCCACCTCCTCCAGCGTTCCGTCAACTAAACCCGTATCTTATAGCACCTGGTGCTACAGACTCTTAAGCTGGAGTTCCTCAGGAAGGGGCACTGCTCCCAGCGGCCGGTCGCGGTCCGACTGCGGTACTTCGGCCGCCAGGCTCAAATGGCTCCTTACGCTGCAAACCAGTCCTTGGTCCTTGCGGCCACGTTGATATCCCACAGAGGGTGCCAGCGCCTACCCACCTCTCGCACCACACCTCCGCGCCGCCTTGGTGCACCGCACAACACAGGTGCACTCCATCCTGCATCGCTTGAAGCCAAATCAGTCTCTGGCGCTTTAGAAATATACGCTAGCAGCTATTAATTTCATAGCAATCCACGACTTCCAATAGCTGGCACGCGCTTTGCATTGATGCTTGCAGACCCCCTCGGGGGTCACCACGGCGGCGCCACCCAACGGCGGGTGGCTGCCGCCTGTTACCGGACAAAGGCGTCCCCACCCTGCGCATGCGGCCCCTGGCTGGCGTGTGCAGCGTGAGGACGCCTTTTTTTGTTTTTCACGTTGCAAGGGGAGCCCCATGACCGATGTTCTGAAAACCAGCCTCAACCGCCGCACCGTGCTGCAGGCCGCCACCGTGGGCGCCGTGGGCGTGAGCCCCGCGCTGCGCGCGCTGGTCCATGCCCAGGGTTCGGACGCGCCCGAAAAGAAGGAGGTCAAGATCGGCTTCATTCCGCTGACCGACTGCGCCAGCGTGGTGATGGCCTCGGTGCTGGGCTTCGACAAGAAGTACGGCGTGACCATCATCCCCACCAAGGAGGCATCATGGGCCGGCGTGCGCGACAAGCTGGTGAATGGCGAGCTGGACTTTGCCCATGTGCTGTATGGCCTGGTGTACGGCGTGCACCTGGGCACGGCCGGGCCAAAGAAGGACATGGCGGTGCTGATGAACCTGAACCACAACGGCCAGGCGATCACGCTCTCCAAGGCCCTGGCCGACAAGGGCGCGGTGGACGGCCCCTCGCTCGCGGCGCTGATGGCCAAGGAGAAGCGCGAGTACACCTTCGCGGGCACCTTCCCCACGGGCACGCACGCGATGTGGATGCACTACTGGCTGGCGGCGGCGGGCATCAACCCGCTGTCGGGCGCCAAGCTGATCACCGTGCCGCCGCCGCAGATGGTGGCCAACATGCGCGTGGGCAACATGGACGGCTTCTGCGTGGGCGAGCCCTGGAACCACCGCGCCATCATGGATGGCATCGGCATCACGGCCAACACCACGCAGGACATCTGGCAAGACCATCCCGAGAAGGTGCTGGGCACCTCGGCCGAGTTTGTGAAAAAGTACCCCAACACCACGCGCGCCGTGATGATGGCGGTGCTGGAGGCGAGCCGCTGGATCGACGCGAGCCTGTCGAACAAGACCAAGATGGCCGAGACGGTGGCTGGCAAGGCCTACGTGAACACCAGCGTGGATGCGATCAACCAGCGCATCCTGGGCCGTTACCAGAACGGCCTGGGCAAGACCTGGGACGACCCCAACCACATGAAGTTCTTCAACGATGGCGCGGTGAACTTCCCCTACCTGTCGGACGGCATGTGGTTCCTCACCCAGCACAAGCGCTGGGGTCTGCTCAAGAGCCACCCGGACTACCTGGCCGTGGCCAAGCAGGTGAACCAGGTGGACCTGTACAAGTCGGTCGCCAGCGCCATGAAGATCAGCGTGCCCAAGGACGTGCTGCGCACCAGCAAGCTGATCGACGGCGTGGTGTGGGACGGCAAGGACCCCGCCAAGTACGCCGACGGTTTCAAGATCAAGGCTTGAACCCACGGCTTTCGCCACCTACCACTTTCGACCCACCGGAGATCACCATGGTCAGCGCCGTTTTTCATGCACCGCTGGAACCCACGCCAGCCAAAGCATCCGATGCTACTAAAAGCATAGCTGCTAGCGCCCTATCTACGGGCGCTACAGCCCAAAAAACCTCAAATCCACCCGCAGCACCTACCCAGGCCCAGCGCGACGCCGGTGCGCTATCGCGCGCCTTTTGGCAGAACGTGCTGCCGCCCATGCTGGGCCTGGGGCTGCTGGTGGGGCTGTGGGCGCTGGTGTCGGCCAGCACGGGCCGCAGCATTCCCACGCCCTACGAGACCTGGCTGCAGGCGGTGGAGGTGTTCAGCAACCCGTTCTACCGCAACGGCCCCAACGACCAGGGCGTGGGCTGGAACGTGCTGGCCTCGCTGCAGCGCGTGGCCGTGGGCTTTGGGCTGGCGGCGCTGGTGGGCATTCCGGCGGGGTTTGCCATCGGGCGCTTTGCGTTTCTGTCGCGCATGTTCAACCCGCTCATCAGCCTGCTGCGGCCGGTGTCGCCACTGGCGTGGCTGCCCATCGGCCTCTTGGTGTTCAAGGGCGCGAACCCTGCCGCCATCTGGACCATCTTCATCTGCTCCATCTGGCCCATGGTCATCAACACCGCCGTGGGCGTGCAGCGCGTGCCGCAGGACTACCTGAACGTGGCCCGCGTGCTGAACCTGAGCGAGTGGAAGGTGCTCACCAAGATCCTGTTCCCCTCGGTACTGCCCTACATGCTGACCGGCGTGCGCCTGGCCGTGGGCACGGCGTGGCTGGTGATCGTGGCGGCCGAGATGCTGACGGGCGGCGTGGGCATCGGCTTCTGGGTGTGGGACGAGTGGAACAACCTCAACGTCAAGAACATCATCATCGCCATCTTCGTGATTGGCATCGTCGGGCTGCTGCTCGAAGCGGCCCTGGTCAAGCTGGCAACCGCCTTCACATTCGAGGAAGTGAAATCATGAACACATCGCTGTCCACCAAGTTCATCGAGATCCAGGACGTGGAGCAGACCTTCCGCACCGCCAAGGGCCTGTTCCCGGCGCTGCGCGACATTGACCTGACCATCGCCAAGGGCGAGTTCGTGGCGCTCATCGGGCACTCGGGCTGCGGCAAGTCCACGCTGCTGAACCTGATCGCCGGGCTGACCACGCCCACCAACGGTGCACTGCTGTGCGCCAACAAGGAGATCAAGGGCCCCGGGCCGGAGCGCGCCGTGGTGTTCCAGAACCACTCGCTGCTACCCTGGCTCACCTGCTTCGACAACATCTACCTGGCCGTGGAGCGCGTGTTCGGCGCCCGCGAGGGCAAGGCGCAGCTCAAGGCGCGCACCGACGCCGCCCTGGCCCTGGTGGGCCTGACGCACGCGGGCCAGAAGCGCCCCGGCGAAATCTCGGGCGGCATGAAGCAGCGCGTGGGCATTGCCCGGGCGCTGTCGATGGAGCCGCAGGTGCTGCTGATGGACGAGCCTTTCGGCGCGCTCGACGCCCTCACCCGCGCCAAGCTGCAGGACGAACTGCTGGAGATCGTGGCGCGCACGCAAAGCACGGTGGTGATGGTGACGCACGACGTGGACGAGGCCGTGCTGCTGTCCGACAAGATCGTGATGATGACCAACGGCCCGGCCGCCACCATCGGCGAAGTGCTGCACGTGGATTTACCCCGCCCGCGCTCGCGCGTGGAACTGGCCGAGGACGCACGCTATGTGAACTACCGCAAGGCGGTGATCGACTTCCTGTACACGCGCCAAGCGCACGTCGAAAAGGCGGCGTAATCAAAGGCATCCCCCTGAGCGGCTACGCCGCTTCCCCCTTCTCTCGCCTCGCTACGCGATGCGGGAAGGGGGACGCCACCAGCGCGGCGGGGCGGCCCTTGCGCGGTGGCCACTGGCCTGGGCCGCTGTATCGCATGGGCTGCGCGCAATACATGGCGCGCTGGCCAAAAGCCAAATTCACAAGCTCTGGCTTCGCAGCCAGGGCCTTTTGGCGTTCAGCGGCCACCGCCAGTGATGTAGTGCTCCAGCTGCTCGATGATGAATCTCTGCTCGGAGATGATGTCCTTGACCAGGTCACCGATGGAGATCATGCCCAGCAGCCTGCCGTCCTCTTCCACCACGGGCAGGTGGCGCAGGCGCTTGCCGGTCATGATCTGCATGCACTGCTCGCTGGTCTGGTTGGGGCGCACGCAGAGCACAGAGGCGGTCATCACGTCGCGCACCGGCGTGTCCATGGAGGTACGCCCGCGCAGGGCCAGCTTGCGGGCGTAGTCGCGCTCGGTGAAGATGCCTGCGATCGTGCCGCCATCGAGCACGAGCAGCGCCCCTACCTCCTTCTCGGCCATGGTGCGCAAGGCCTGGAACACGCTGTCTTGGGGTGCCACGCTGTACACCGCAGCGTGTGATTTGGATTTGAGAATTTCTGCAACGGTGGTCATACGCGGTAGCCCCTTCAAGGGTGATGGTTCAGGCATTCATTTCAGCCCAAGCCGCAGCGGATTGCAAGCCGTGGCAGCCCGAGGTGCAGCGCACATGGCGGGCCTGTAGCGCCTGCATGACAACGGCAGGGATCTTCGAGAGACAACACGCTGCCGACCCGACGATTATTCTTAAAACCGGAATAGTCAATTAACGACTGAACAGTTTTTTTGTGGTCTTTGCAGGCGTACAGTTCACCCCATCGATGAGCCCAACGCTACCGCGCAACTCAGCGACAGAGCTCCAGCAATCACCCGATGGCCTTTGCCGGAGCACCTTTGGAGTCACTTTTGATCAAGGAAACCATCATGCAAACCGCACGCATCCTCACCATCGCAGCCCTGTCCGCTTTCGCAACCCTGGGCGCCCAGGCCGCTGAACTCAACGGCGACCTGTACGGCACCGACTTCGAATCCAAGGTGCAATCGGTGCGCAGCGTCGCCGAAGTGCGCGCCGAAGGCCGCAAGGCTCTGCCCAGCTTCAACGACGGCCCTCCCGCCGACCGCTACGCCAAGACCCCCAGCGTTCTGGAGCGCCCTGCAGTGCGCGCCAACGGTGCCATCGCCATGCGTGCCCACGGCATTGCCATGGGCGAGCGCAGCTAAGCGCTTGCAGCCCCCGGCGTTCAGGCCGCAGACTGAACGCCCCCCAAAAGCCCGCTGGCCCTGCCTGCGGGCTTTTGCTTTGCGGTCTTGCCCCCCCTGACCAGTGGTCGACAACAAGCGGCAATCGGCATTCGCAATCCTGTCATGTCGCTTTCTCGCCTTCCCTTGCTGCCACGAGCCACTCTGTGGCACCAGGACATGCTGGCCTGGTCGCTGAAGAAGTCGCCCGACACGCACTGGATCGCACTGGGCTGAAACGCCCGCCCCGGTGCACGGCGGTGGCCCACCTCCCCTGCCTTGGTGCAATGCACCAAGGCGTGCACCAAAACAGCGCCGCTGCGGCACATGGCCGCGCAACGGAGCACCGCTCCCCTCCCACAGACCCGTGCATCCCTGCGCCAAAGCGGGGCGCACAGACACTGGCACGGTCGTTGCATTGACCTGTGTGTGTGGCCCCCAGGGCCGCAGGCACGGCGCGCCAGCAAGGCCCGCCGCTTTCTGGACAAGCAACGCGCGAGGGCACGATGAAGAAATCGAAACTGGTGATGGTGGGCAACGGCATGGCAGGGGTGCGCACACTCGAAGAACTGCTCAAGATCGCACCCGACCTGTACGACATCACCGTCTTCGGTGCCGAGCCGCACCCCAACTACAACCGCATCCTGCTCTCGCCGGTGCTGGCGGGCGAGCAAACGCTGGAGCAGATCGTCCTCAACGACTGGTCCTGGTACGAGGATCACCACATCACCCTGCACGCGGGCTACACCGTGACGCAGGTGGACCGCACGCGCCGCATGGTGCACGCCACCAATGCGGCGGGCGAGACGCTGAGCGTGGCCTACGACCGGCTCATCATGGCCACGGGCTCCAACCCCTTCATGCTGCCCATTCCGGGCAAGGACCTGCAGGGCGTGCTGGCCTACCGCGACATTGCAGACACGCAGGCCATGATCGACGCGGCCGCGCACTACAAGCACGCCGTGGTCATTGGCGGCGGCCTGCTGGGCCTGGAGGCTGCCAACGGGCTGTGCAAGCGCGGCATGCAGGTGGCGGTGGTGCACGCCAGCGAATGGCTGATGGAGCGCCAGCTCGACGATGTGGCGGGCAAGATGCTGCAGAAGGCACTGCAGGAACGCGGCATGCAGTTCCTGATGAAGGCGCAGACGCAGGAGCTGCTGGCCGACGATGCCGGGCGCGTGCGCGCCGTGCGCTTCAAGGACGGCACCGAGGTGAGCGCCGACCTGGTGGTGATGGCCGTGGGCATCCGCCCCAACGTGGCGCTGGCGCAAAGCATGCGCCTGCACGTGAACCGCGGCATCGTCGTGAACGACACCATGCAGACCACCACCGACGCGCGCATCTACGCCGTGGGCGAATGTGCCGAGCACCGCGGCGTGGCCTACGGCCTGGTGGCGCCGCTGTTCGAGCAGGGCAAGGTGGCGGCCAACCACCTGGCGGAGTTCGGTATTGGGCGCTATCAGGGCTCGCTCACGTCCACCAAGCTCAAGGTCACGGGCATTGATCTGTTCTCCGCGGGCGACTTCATGGGCGGTGCGGGCACCGAGGAAATCGTGATGAGCGACCCCGGCGCCGGGCTGTACAAAAAGCTGGTGCTCAAGGACGACAAGCTCGTGGGCGCCTGCCTGTACGGCAACACCGTGGACGGGAGCTGGTACTTCAAGCTGCTGCGCGACGGCCGCCCCGTGAGCGACCTGCGCGACAAGCTGATGTTTGGCGAGAGCAACATCGGCGACAGCGGCCACGCCGGCCAGAACAAGGCCGCCAGCATGCCCGACGACGCCGAGGTCTGCGGCTGCAACGGCGTGACCAAGGGCACCATCTGCAAGGCCATCAAGGAAAAAGGCCTGTTCACGCTGGACGAAGTGCGCAAGCACACCAAGGCCAGCGCCAGCTGCGGCTCGTGCACCGGCCTGGTGGAGCAGATCCTAATGGCCACGGTGGGCGGCGACTATTCCGCCACGCCCAAGACCAAGCCCGTTTGCGCCTGCACCGACCACGGCCACCAGGCCGTGCGCGACGCGATCCGCACCAACAAGCTGCTGTCCAAGGAGGAGGTGTTCGCCTTCATGGAGTGGAAGACACCCAACGGCTGCCCCACCTGCCGCCCGGCCGTCAACTACTACCTCATCAGCACCTGGCCCAAGGAGGCGCTGGACGACCCGCAAAGCCGCGCCATCAACGAGCGCAGCCACGCCAACATCCAGAAGGACGGCACCTACAGCGTGGTGCCGCGCATGTGGGCGGGCGAGACCACGGCCGACGAACTGCGCCGCATTGCCGACGTGGTGGACAAGTACAAGATCCCGGCCGTCAAGGTCACGGGCGGCCAGCGCATCGACCTGCTGGGCGTGAAGAAGGAAGACCTGCAGGGCGTGTGGAACGACATCGGCATGCCCTGCGGCCACGCCTACGGCAAGAGCCTGCGCACCGTGAAGACCTGCGTGGGCAGCGAATGGTGCCGCTTTGGCACGCAGGACAGCACCCAGATGGGCCGCGACCTGGAGCGCGCGCTGTGGCGCATGTACGCCCCGCACAAGGTCAAGCTCGCCGTCAGCGGCTGCCCACGCAACTGCGCGGAAAGCGGCATCAAGGACGTGGGCATCATCGGCGTGGACTCGGGCTGGGAAATCTACGTGGCCGGCAACGGCGGCATCAAGACGGAGGTGGCGCACTTCTTCACCAAGGTGAAGACCGCCGAGGAGGTGCTGGAGATCAGTGGCGCCTTCCTGCAGCTCTACCGCGAAGAGGGCTGGTACCTGGAGCGCACGGTGCACTACATCTCGCGCGTGGGCCTGGACTACGCCAAGAAAAAGGTGCTCGAAGACCACGAGAACCGCAAGGCCCTGTGGGCACGGCTGCAGGCGGCGCTGGAAGGCGAGCCCGACCCCTGGTTCGAAGGCGAGAAAGCGCGGGTGGACGAACGCCAGTTCATCCCCATCGCCCTGGCCACGGCCTGAGGCCCCGCCACACTGCCCCCGCACACCCCATGTTTTGAACAAAAAGTGGCTGCAGCGCTTACCAGATAAGCGCTAGCAGCTATGAAAGTAATAGCAATGACACAGTGGACCTACATTTGCAAGATCGAAGACATTCCCGCCCTGGGCGCCCGCCGCGTGGCACGGGCGCAGGGGCTGGAGGTGGCCGTGTTCCGTACCGCCGACGATGAAGTGTTTGCCCTGCTGGATCGCTGCCCGCACAAGGGCGGCCCGCTGAGCCAGGGCATGGTGTTTGGCAAGAGCGTGGCCTGCCCGCTGCACAACTGGACCATCGGCCTGTGCAACGGCCAGGCCGCAGCGCCCGACGAGGGCTGCACACCGCACTTCCAGGTCAAGCTGGAAGACGGTGCCGTGTACCTGGACGCCGATGAACTCGCGCGCCACGCCCTCACGGAAACCCGCCCCCTGGCCGGCCCTGCCCTGCGCTGCGCATGACCACCACCCGCTCCACCTGCCCCTACTGCGGCGTGGGGTGCGGTGTGCTCATCGACAGTGAAGGCGAGCACATCACCGGCGTGCGCGGCGACCCGGAGCACCCGGCCAACTTCGGGCGGCTGTGCTCCAAGGGCTCGACCCTGCACCTCACGGCCCGCCCCGAAGTACAGGCCCAGGTGCGCCTGCTGCAACCCCTGCAGCGCGCGCAACGCGGTGGCGCGGCGCTGCCGCTGGCCTGGGACCAGGCGCTGGACACCCTGGGCCAGCGCATCGCCACCACCGTGCAGCAGCACGGTGCCGATGCCGTGGGCCTGTATGTCTCGGGCCAATTGCTCACCGAGGACTACTACGTCTTCAACAAGTTCGCCAAGGGGCTGCTGGGCACCAACCAGATCGACACCAACTCGCGCCTGTGCATGAGCAGCGCCGTGGCGGGCTACAAGGCCACGCTGGGCGCCGACGCGCCCCGGCCTGCTACGAAGACCTGGCCCATGCGGCCACGCTGTTCATCACCGGCGCCAACCCGGCCTGGGCGCACCCCATCGTGTTCCGGCGCATCGAAGACGCCAAGCGCGCCAACCCGCAGTTGCGCATCATTGTCTGCGACCCGCGCCGCACCGACACCGCCGAGCTGGCCGACCTGCACCTGGCGCTGCAACCTGGCTCGGACGTCTGGCTCTACCACGGCATGCTGCGCTGCATGCTGGAGCAAGGCTGGGTAGACCAGGCCTTCATCGCCGCACACACCCAGGGCTGGGACGCCCTGGCCGCCCAGGTGCAACACGCCACGCCCGCCGCCGTGCAGCAGCACTGCGGCATTGCCCCGGCCGAGCTGCTGCAGGCCGCACGCTGGTTTGCCGGCGTGGACGCGGGCGCTACCGGCCGCAGCCCCACGCTCAGCCTGTACTGCCAGGGCCTGAACCAGTCGGTGCATGGCACCGACAACAACACCGCCCTCATCCACCTGCATCTGGCCTGCGGCCAGATCGGCAAACCCGGTGCGGGGCCGTTCTCGCTCACCGGTCAGCCCAACGCCATGGGCGGGCGCGAGGTGGGCGCGCTGGCCAACCAACTCAGCGCCCACCGCAACCTGGCCGACCCGCAGCACCGTGTCGAAGTGGCCGCCCTGTGGGGCGTGCCCGAGGTGCCCGCCACGCCCGGCAAGGCGGCGGTAGAGCTGTTCGAGGCCGCCGCCGACGGCCAGATCAAGCTGCTGTGGATTGCCTGCACCAACCCCGCGCACAGCCTGCCCGACCAAGCCCTGGTGCGCCGCGCCCTGCAGCGCGCCGAGTTCGTGGTGGTGCAGGACGCCTATGCCACCGGCGCCACCACCCGCTACGCCGACCTGCTGCTGCCCGCCACCACCTGGGGCGAAAAAGAAGGCACCGTGACCAACAGCGAACGCCGCATCAGCCGCGTGCGCGCCGCCGTGGCGGCGCCCGGCCAGGCCTGGGCGGACTGGCGCATCGTCACCGAAGTGGCGCGGCGCGTGCAGCCCCTGCTGCCCACGCGCGCGCACCTGCCCAGCCTGTTTCCCTACGACGGCCCCGAGGCCATCTGGAACGAGCACCGCGAAAGCACGCGCGGGCGCGACCTGGACATCACCGGCCTGAGCTGGGCGCAACTGGACGCCGCCCCACAGCAGTGGCCCTGCCCCCAGGGCCAGCCCCAGGGCAGTGCACGCCTGTACACCGACGGCCGTTTTGCCACCCCGATGGCCGCGCCCGCTTTGTGCTGCCCCAGCCCGGCACCGTGGCCGAGCCCACCGATGCACGCTACCCCTTTGCGCTGATCACCGGCCGCCTGCGCGACCAATGGCACGGCCTGAGCCGCAGCGGCACCGTGGAAAGCCTGTGGGCCCACGCCAGCGAACCTGTGGCGCAAATGGCCCGCGAGGACATGGACCGCCTGGGCCTGGCGCCCGGCGACCTGGCCTACCTCACCAGCCGCCGAGGCACCGTGCTGGCTCCCGTGCAGCCAGTCGACGGCCTGCGCAGCGGCCAGGTGTTCATGGCCATGCATTGGGGCGACGAGGTGCTGGGCGGCGCCAGCAGCACCGGCAAGCGCCTGGCAGGCGTGAACGCGCTGACCACGGCGGCGCGCTGCCCGCAGTCGCTGCAGCCCGAGCTCAAGCACGCCGCCATCAAGGTGCTCAAGGCCGAACTGCCCTGGGGCGTGTGGGCCCAGGCCTGGCTGCCGCTGGCCCAGGTGCACCTGGCACGCCAGACGCTGGAGGGCCTGATGGCCGCCTTCCCCTTTGCCAGCTGCACGTTGTTTGGCCGCCCCGAAACCGGCGTGGGCCTGCAACTGCGCGCGGCCGCGCACCAGGCGGTGGACACAGCGCTGCTCGAACGCATCGCCCAGGTGCTGGGCATACAGGGCCAGGGCGCCCTGAGCTACCAGGACGCACGCCGCGGCCAGTGGCGCCGCGCACGCCTGCAGGACGAAGGCGCCGCACAGCTGCTGCAAGGCATGGTGCTGGCGGGCGATGTGAGCGCCCAGGCCTGGATTGCCCCACTGCTGCAAGAGCGCCAGAACGCGCAGCCCCTGCGCCGCGCCCTGCTGCAGGCGGGTGCGCGCCCGCCCGTGCCCGTGGTTGCACGCGGTGCCACGGTGTGCTCGTGCGAGGGCGTGGCCGAATCGGCCATCACCGGCCTGCTGCAGCGCTGCGCGGGCGATGCGGCCCAGCGCCTGCAGCAGCTCAAGGACGGCCTGCGCTGCGGCACGCAATGCGGCTCCTGCGTACCCCAACTGCAACGCATGGTGCAGGCCAGCCTGGCCAACGCCTGACCTCCACCACAACCCAGTTTTACCCGGAGAAGCTCCATGGCGGGATTCCGCACCTTCCTCAAGTCCGGCCACTCGCCCACACTGCTGGCGGCCTTCATTTACTTCACCTACTGCTGCGGCGTGTGGGTGTCCAACGGCGCCATGGCACCGTTCATCAAGGAGTCCCTGGGGCTGACGCCCGCGCAGGTGGGCCTGATGCTGTCGATCCCCATTTTTGCCGGGGCGCTCATGCGCTTTCCGCTGGGCGTGCTGGCCCAGTACATCGGGCGCAAGAACGCCACGCTGGTGGAGATGACCGGCATTGCCGTGGCGCTGATGTACGGCTATTTCGTGGTCGAAACCTTCAACGACCTGCTCGCCATGGGTGTGCTGCTGGGCATTGCGGGCGCCAGCTTTGGCGTGGCGCTGTCGCTGGGTTCGGGCTCGTTTCCGGCGCACTACAAGGGCCTGGCCATGGGGCTGGTGGGCGCAGGCAACGTGGGCACCTCGGTGGCCGCCATCCTGGCCCCCCAACTGGCACAGTGGTGGGGCTGGAAAACGGTGTACGGCATTGCCGCCCTGGGCCTGCTCGTACCCATCGTCGTGATGGTGGCCCTGGCGCGCGAGCCCGACGACGTGGACAAGCACGCCTCCCTGCGCGAGCACATGGCCTGCCTGTTCGAGAAGGACGGATGGGCCTTCAGCACCATCTACGCCGTCACCTTTGGCGGCTTCATCGGCCTGATCACCTTCCTGCCCAGCTACTACTACGACCAGTTCGGCGTGAGCAAGGTGCAGGCCGGGCAACTGACCATGCTGGCAGCCTTCATGGGCGCTGCGCTGCGGGTGCTGGGCGGCTGGATCTCCGACCGCTGGGGCGGCATCAACACCCTGACCGCCGTGCTGGTGGTGGTGGGCCTGAGCCTGCTGGCCTGCGGCTTCACGCAGCACTCGCTGGTGCTGACCACGCTGCTCATGCTGCTGTGCTTTGCGGCACTGGGCGCGGGCAACGGCGCGCTGTTCCAACTGGTGCCGCTGCGCTGGCCCGCATCCACCGCCGTGGCTGGTTCGATGATCGGCGAGATCGGCGCCCTGGGCGGCGGCCTGGTGCCCAACGCCATGGGCCTGTCCAAGCAGTACCTGGACACCTACCTGTGGGGCTTCGCCCTGTTCGCCACCCTGGCCCTGCTCACGCTGCTGATGATGCGCTGGATGCAACTCCGCTGGACCCGCACCTGGGCAGAAAAAGGCGGCCGGGCCCGCGCAGCGGGACCGGTGGCGGCGCAGCCGACAGGAGCGACAGCGACCCCGCATTTTCGATAAAAAGGCGGCCGGGCCCGCGCAGCGGGACCTGTGGCGGCGCAGCCGACAGGAGCGACAGCGACACCGCGTTTTCGATAAAAAGGCGGCCGGGCCCGCGCAGCGGGACCTGTGGCGGCGCAGCCGACAGGAGCGCCAGCGACACCGCATTGTCTGTAAAAAGGCGGCAAGGCCCGCGCAGCGGGACCGATGGCGGCGCAGCCGACAGGAGCGACAGCGCCACCGCCCCGCAAAACGCTCTGTTTTTAATAGCTACCAGCGCCCAATCTACGGGCGCCACGGCCTATTTTGGCAAGAAAACCAACCACAGCACCAGCAGCAGATTGAGCAACACCGACACGGCCAGCGCCAGCTTCCAGCCCAGGTCGGGGGCCGGGGCCGTGGCTGGGGGCGCGCGCATGGGCCCCTGGGCGCCGCGCTCCAGGGCCAGGCGAAAGCTCTCGGCGCTGGCAAAGCGTTCGCGCGCGTCGCGGGCGATGGCGCGGGCCAGCACGGCGTCCAGCCAGTGCGGCACGCTGGGGTTGAGCTGCGACGCCGCCTGGGGATCGCGCGCGTAGCGCCCCACCTGGTGCGGGAGCACCTCGCCGTAGGGCAGCGTGCGGGTGAGCATTTGGTAAAGGGTAACGCCCAGTGCGAACAGGTCGCTGCGTGCGTCGGGCGGCTGCGGGCTGCCCAGTGCGCCGCCGTCGCGCAGCCCCCATTGCTCGGGGTTGATGTAGCTAGGCGTGCCGGCCCGGGCCGGTGCAGCCTGGGCGCTTTCGTGCGCACACAGGGCCACGCCCAGGTCGATGAGGCGCAGCACCTGGTCGTCGCCCCAGTGCAGGTTGCCGGGTTTGATGTCGCGGTGCACCACCCCCTGGCCGTGCAGCAGGGCCAACGCACTGAGCGCCTGCAGCCCCCATTGCAGGCATTGCTCCACACCCACCGGCTGGCCTTTGTCGAGCCACTGCTGCAGCGTCTGCCCACGGTGCCAGTCGTACAGCGCATACAGGTGCGCCGGGGGCGGGCCGTGCGGGGGCTGCGGGTGGCTGCGCACCAGGTGGCGCGCCGCCGGGCTGCCCTGCATGTGCTGGGCCAGCCAGGCTTCCTGCACCAGCATGGAGCGTTCCTGCGTGTCCTGTGCACGGGCGGGGTGCAGGGTCTTGAGGGCATAGGTCTGGTCTGCCGCCCGCACCTGGTAGATGCGGTGCACGCCGTTGTCGGCCACCAGGGCACTGACCCGGAAGCCCTCGAACAGGTCGCCGGGGCGCAGCGGTGGCGGCAGGGGCAGGTGGGCTGCCTGTTGCAGTGCCTCCTGCAGGGGTTGGATCTGCAGGCCCTGCACCCGCAGCACCAGGGCGCTGGCGTTGTCCTTGCCGCCCGCCTGCAGGGCCGCAGCCACAAGGGCGTTGGCCAGCTCCTGCGCCCCCTCGTGGCTCTGGCACAGCGTGCGCCACTGGCGCGCATGCAGCCTGCCGTGCACCCCGTCGGTGGTGAGGATGAGCACGTCGCCCACCTGCAGGTCGCCCTGCACATAGTCCACGGCCAGCCGCTCGTGCAGGCCCACAGCGCGCACCAGTTGGTGGGCCAGGTCGCGCTGGGGCAGCACATGGTCGTTGGTGAGGCAGTCCATCTGCCCCTGGCGCAGCAGGTAGGCCCGCGTGTCCCCCACATGGGCCACGGTGTAGCGGTGGCCGCGCAGCACCACGGCGGTGAGTGCCGTCAGCCCCATGGCCGGTGCGCGGCGCTGGTTGGTGCCTGCCAGCCAGGCGTTGTGCGCGGCCAGGATGCGCTCCAGGGCCACGCTGGCATCCCAGCCGGGCGGCGTGCTGTGGAAGTCGCTCAGCAGCGTGTGCACCGTGGTCTGCGCGGCCTCGCGCCCATGCCCGCCCTGGCTCACGCCGTCGGCCACTGCGGCAATGGCGCCCCACGCGGCCTCCTGTGCACCAGGCAGGCGCACGGCGCAGTAGTCTTCGTTCACCGGTTTGGGGCCGGGTTGGCTGCAATGGCCAATGTCGAGTTGAAAGGGCATGGGGATGGGGCGTGGAGGCCTCCATTGTGGAGGGCGCGCTCACAGGCGCAAGCAAGTTCGGTGCCCTGGCACGTGTGCCTGGTCGTGGCAGTGGCCCGGCTTGGCACGCTGCTTGCTCTGCCTCTGGCATGCCGTGCGCGCACCCCGCCTTTTGGGGGCGGCACATGCACCACCAAGGAATCGCCATGAACGACTGGACATTCATTTGCCGTATCGACGACATCCCCGTGCTCGGCGCGCGCCGGGTGGCCCGGCCCCAGGGGCTGGAGGTTGCCGTGTTCCGCACCGCTGACGACGACGTGTTTGCCTTGCTGGACCACAGCCCCTACAAGGGCGGCCCGCTGAGCCAGGGCATTGTGTTTGGTGCCCAGGTGGCCTGCCCGCTGCACAACTGGACGATTGCACTGCACGACGGCCAGGCCCAGGCGCCCGATGAGGGCAGCACGCCCACCTTCCGCGTGAAGGTGGTGGAGGACGCGGTGTACCTCGACGGCCATGAACTGGCCCACCACGCCCTGCACCAGACCCGCCCGCTGGCCGGCCCCGCGCTGCGCGCCGCCCACGCAAGCTGATTTATCACCCTTGAAGACCACCCCGGAGCACCACAACCATGGCCTACCTCGTTCCCGCTGAATTTGTCACCAAAATGGTGGACGCCGGAGAATCCAAGATCTACATGTCCACGCGCGACACGCTGATCCGTGCCTACATGGCTGGCGCCATCCTGTCGCTGGCGGCGGTGTTTGCCGTCACCGCCACCGTGATGACCGGCTCCCCTCTTGTGGGCGGCATGCTGTTCCCGGTGGGCTTTTGCATGCTCTACCTGCTGGGGTTCGACCTGCTGACCGGCGTGTTTGTGCTGACCCCGCTGGCCTGGCTGGACAAGCGCCCCGGCGTTACCTTCAAGGGCATCCTGCGCAACTGGGGGCTGGTGTTCCTGGGCAACTTTCTGGGGGCGCTCACGGTGGCGTTCATGATGGCGTTCATCTTCACCTACGGCTTCTCGACGCCGCCCAATGAGATCGGGCAGAAAATCGGCCACATCGGCGAGGCGCGCACCCTGGGCTACGCGCAGTACGGCCTCATGGGCTGGATCACCATTTTCATCCGCGGCATGCTGTGCAACTGGATGGTGTCCACGGGCGTGGTCGGCGCCATGATTTCCACCACCGTCAGCGGCAAGGTCATCGCCATGTGGATGCCCGTCATGCTGTTCTTTGTCATGACCTTCGAGCACTCGGTGGTCAACATGTTCCTGTTCCCCTCGGGCCTGATGATGGGCGGCAACTTCTCCATCATGGACTACTTCATCTGGAACGAAATCCCTGTGGTGCTGGGCAACCTGGTGGGCGGCCTGGCGTTTACCGGCCTCACGCTGTACGCCACCCACGTGCGTACCGCTCCCAAGCGCAAGCTGGTGTGAAGTGAAACGCCCCCCTGAGTCGCCTTCGGCGCCTTCCCCCCTCTCTCGAATCGCTGCGCGATTCGGGAGGGGGGACGCTCCCGGCGCGGCGGGGCGGCCCTTGCGCGGGAGCCCTCGCTTGGGACGCGCCGGTTTCATGCGCTGCGGGTGATGCGTTCGCGGAATGGATAACTGATATGCCAACGTCAACCCTGTTGCAAGTGCGTGTCGGCCAGCATTCCGATGCGGGGCGCAAAAGCGTCAACCAGGACTTTCACGGCGCATGCCTGCCCGACGGGCCGCAACGCCAGAGCAAGGGCGTGGCCGTGGCGCTGGCCGACGGCATTGGCAGCAGCGATGTCAGCGACGTGGCCGCTGCCGCCGCCGTGCATGCGCTGCTGGTGGACTACTACTGCACCTCGGACGCCTGGAGCGTCAAGCGCTCGGCCCAGTGCGTGATCGCAGCCACCAACTCGTGGCTGCATGCGCAAACGCGGCGCAGCCCCTACCGCTTTGACCAGGATCGGGGCTACGTCTGCACGCTGAGCGCGCTCATCGTGAAGGGGGCCACGGCGCACCTGTTCCATGTGGGCGACACGCGCATCCACCGCGTGCAGGGCCGCACGCTGGAGCAGCTCACCGAAGACCACCGCGTGTGCATGGCCGACGGGCGCAGCTACCTGGGCCGCGCGCTGGGCGTGCAGCCCCAGACCGAGATCGACTACCGCAGCCTGCCGGTGGACGCAGGCGACGTGTTTGTGCTCAGCACCGACGGCGTACACGAGCATGTAACGCCCGGCGCCATCGTACAGGCCCTTGCCCACCACGCCCCCGACCTGGACGCCGCAGCACGCAGCATCGTGCAGCAGGCGCTGGAGAACGGCAGCCCGGACAACTGCACGGTGCAGATCGTCACCATCGACCGCGTGGCCCTGGCCGACTCCGGCGAAATGCAGCACCAGCGCGCCCAGCTGCGCCTGCCGCCGGTGCTGTCGGCACGCGAGCCGTTCGAGGGCTACGAGATCGTGCGCGAGCTGCACGCCAGCCACCGCAGCCACGTGTACCTGGCCACCGAGCCAGGCAGCGGCCGCCAGGTGGTCATCAAGACCCCGTCCATCGACCGGCAGGAAGACCAGGCCTTTCTCGACCGCTTTGTGCTGGAGGAATGGATCGCACGGCGCATCGACAGCCCGCATGTGCTGCGCCCGGCCGACGGCGCGCAGCCCCGCCCGCGCGAGCACCTGTTCGTGGCCATGGAGTACGTGAGCGGCCAGACCCTGGCGCAGTGGATGACCGACCATCCCCGCCCCAGCCTGGTGGAGGTGCGCGACATCGTGGGCCAGGTGGCGCGCGGGCTGCAGGCCTTTCACCGGCGCGAGATGCTGCACCTGGACCTGCGGCCCGAGAACGTGCTGATCGATGCCCAGGGCACGGCAAAGATCATCGACTTTGGCGCCGTGCAGGTGGCTGGACTGACCGAGGCCCAACCCGCTGGAGAGAGCCCGCCAGTGCTGGGCCATCTGCACTACACCGCCCCCGAATGCCTGCTGGGCGAAGCCCCTACGCCCAGCGCCGACCTGTACGCCCTGGGCGTGCTCACCTACCAGATGCTGACCGGCCGCCTGCCCTATGGCAGCCACGGCGCCGCCGTGCGCACACGCGCAGACCTGCGCCGCTTGCAGTACCGCAGCGCGCTGGACGAGCACCGCCCCATTCCCGCATGGATGGACGCCGTGCTCGAACGCGCCGTGCAGCCCCAGCCGCACAAACGCCAGCAGGCGCTCACCGAATTCGTGCACGACCTGCATCACCCCGGTGCAGCCTACCTGCGCCAGCACCGCCTGCCGCTGACCGAGCGCAACCCACTGGTCTTCTGGCGCGGCCTGTCGCTGCTGCTGGGGCTGGCGGTGGTGGTGCTCCTGGGCATGCTCCACAGCCTGCGCTGAAGCCCTGGCGCACAAGGCCCAGCGCCTGCAGGGCATGGCGCTTTCACACGACAATCGGCACCCTTCCTGCATTTTTGCTTTCACACCATGGCCATCAGCCACTACCTCAAAGACATCGGCCGCGGCAAGGACGGCGCACGCGCTCTGGACCGCGCCCAGGCCACCGACCTGCTGGGCCAGGTGCTGGATGGCACGGCCAGCGACCTGGAGGTGGGCGCGTTCTGCATTGCCATGCGCATCAAGGGCGAAACGCCCGAAGAAATGGCGGGTTTTCTGGACGCCATCCACCAGCGCCTGCCCCGCCTGGCCGAGCCCGAGCGCCCGCTGGTGGTGCTGCCCAGCTACAACGGCGCGCGCAAGCTGCCGCTGCTGACCCCGCTGCTGGCCCTGCTGCTGGCGCGCCAGGGCCTGAGCGTGCTGGTGCACGGCAGCGCCACCGAGGAGCGCCGCGCCAGCAGCGCCGACGTGCTGGCCCAGCTGGGCGTGGCGCCGCAACCTGTATTGCAGACCCCGGCCCCAGGCGGCGTGGCCTATGTGCCCACGGCGCTGCTGCTGCCCGGCCTGGAACGCCTGCTGCAGGTGCGCCGCGTGCTGGGCCTGCGCAACAGCGCGCACAGCCTGGTCAAACTGCTGGACCCACTGGCCCCCGTGGGCGCACACAGCATCGTGGTGGGCAGCTACACCCACCCGGAGTACGCCCAATCCATGGCCGCCACCTGTGCCTTGACGGGCGCCTGCGCCCTGCTGCTGCGCGGCACCGAGGGCGAGCCCGTGGCCGACCCGCGCCGCACACCGCAGATGGACGCCTACCTGCACGGCCAGCACCAGCGCGTGCAGGAAGTGCAAGCCGGCCCGCTTGCGGCCCTGCCTCAGTTGCCCACGGCCATTGACGCAGCCAGCACCGCCGCCTGGATCCGCAGCGTGCTGGACGGCGCGCAGCCCGTACCTGCCCCCATTGCGCGGCAGGTGGAACACATCTTGCGTATGGCAGGGCAGATGTCCACGGAGCCCGCGCACGATGCCCACCACCTACCCACCCCACCCGCACCCCACTGACACCCACGGCCGCTGCACCCTGGTGGGCGCGGGGCCGGGCGACCCCGAACTACTCACCCTCAAGGCCGTGCGCGCCATCGAATCGGCCACCGTGCTGCTGGTGGACGACCTGGTGAGCGACGCCATCGTCGCCCTGGCACCGCGCAGCGCGCGCATCGTGCGCGTGGGCAAGCGCGGCGGCTGCAAGAGCACGCCGCAGGCCTTCATCGAAAAGCTCATGCTCATGGCGGTGCACGAAGGCGAACATGTGGTGCGCCTCAAAGGGGGCGACCCGTTCATCTTTGGGCGCGGCGGCGAGGAGGCCGAGCACCTGCGCGCTGCGGGCGTGGCCGTGGAGGTGGTCAACGGCATCACCGCCGGGCTGTCCGGGCCTACGGCGCTGGGCGTGCCGCTCACGCACCGCGAGCACGCGCAGGGCGTGCTGTTCATCACCGGCCACGCGCGCCCCGGCGCACCAGGCCCCGACTGGCCCCTGCTGGCCCACACCGCGCAGCAGGCGCGGCTCACGCTCGTCATCTACATGGGCATGAGCGGCGCACGCCCCATCCAGGACGGGCTGCTGCAGGGGCTGAGCGCCGACACGCCCGTGGCCGTGGTCCAGCACGCCAGCCTGCCCCAGCAGCGCCACGCCACAGCCACGCTGGAGCAGCTGGCCGACACCATTGCCCACCACGGCCTGGGCAGCCCGAGCGTCATCGTGGTGGGCGAAGTGGTGCGTGGGCTGGCAGCGCTGCACCAGAACAACACGCCGCACCCAGCCCAGTGCCATGCTGCCTGATTGCTATTATTTTTATAGCTGCTTGCGCAATATTGACGCGCGCCATATCCGTTTTTTACATCAATCCTTGCACCACAGACAGGCCTCCACCACTGGCGTGATGCATGCACGCCACACGCACAGACCAAAAACAGCGCAGGACGGCGCCTTGAAATCGAACAATAGCGATTCTTGTTTACAATTTTTCACTCGATAGCCACGCCGTGCCCCTCCTGGGTGTCTCGCTGCCAGCCAGTCTGTTCAGCCCCTACCCTCGGAGTTTCCGCATGACCGCATCGCACCGCCGGACGGCGCTCGCCATCCGTCCCATCGCCCTGGCCGCCGCCCTGGCCAGCCTGACCGCAGCATCCACCTGGGCCCAGCAGGCCCCCGCCGCACAGTCCACAGAGACCACCGAGCCCCCCAGCACCGCCCACGCCCTGGAGAGCATGACCGTGACCGGCGCACGCGAGAGCGCTTCCACGCGCCTGCCGCTCACGCCCAAGGAAACGCCGCAATCCACCTCCACCGTCTCGCGCGCACAGATCGAGCAGCAGTCGCTCACCAGCGTGGATGCCGTGCTGCGCAAGGTGACCGGCGTGTTCGTCACCATGTGGAACACGCAGCGCCCGGCCTACTACTCGCGCGGTTTTCAGATCACCGACTTCCAGGTCGATGGCATCCCAACCTACAGCAACGCCACCAACCAGGAGTACGACACTGCGCTGTACGAACGCGTAGAAGTGGTGCGCGGCGCCAATGGCATCCTGACCGGTGTGGGCGTGCCTTCGGCCACGGTCAACATGATTCGCAAGCGGCCGCAGCGTGAATTTGCCGCTTCGCTGGCACTCACCGCCGGGTCGTGGAACCTGTACCGGGGCGAGCTGGACCTGAACACCCCCTTCACCCAGGACGGCAGCGTGCGCGGCCGCCTGGTGCTGGCGCCGCAGAAGAAGGAAAGCTTCCGCGACCGCTACGCCGAGGACAAGAACGCCGTGCTGGCCGTGCTGGAGGCCGACCTGGGCAGCGCTACCGTGCTGACGGCAGGCTACCAACGCCAGTCCAACGACCCGACCGCCCCGATCTGGGGCACGATCCCGCGCTTTGCCTCCGATGGCGCCGCCATCCACCTGCCGGTGTCCACCAGCTTTTCCCCCACATGGACACGCTGGGAACGCACCTCGTCCACCCTGTTCGCCAATCTGGAACACCAGCTCAACAACGACTGGCTGCTGCGCGCCAGCCTCAGCCGCACCGAGGGCGACAACTTCCGCCTGGCCACCTACGGCTATGGCGCTACCACGGCGCAGGCACCCTTCCCGAACCGCACCAGCGGCGCAGGCGTGCGGCTGTACGCAGGCATCTCAGGCGGCAGCGATGTGCAGGACCAGCTCGATGGCTACCTGTCGGGCAAGTTCGAGCTGGGGGGCCGCAAGCACGATCTGGTACTGGGCCTGAGCAGTTCGCGCACCGTGGCACGCACCGATGGGTACAGCTCACTAGCCAGCTGGAGCTACACCATCCCCAACCTCTACACCTGGGACGGCAACGCCCCCGCGCCCAGCTATTCCAGAACTGGCGCCTGGCGCAATCAGACCACGCGCCAAACGGGGGTGTACGCCTCGGCACGCTGGCGCCTGAGCGAGCCGCTGTCGGTGTTGACCGGCCTGCGCGTGACCGACTGGCACCGCCAGACCGATAGCTACAGCACCACAGGCGCCTTCACCGGCACCTCGGCCGTGCAGGACGAAAACCGCAAGCTCACCCCCTACGCCGGGCTGGTGTACGACATCACCCCCACCCTGGCGGCCTACGCCAGCTACACGCGCATCTTCAACCCGCAAAACTACCGCGACCGCGACAACATCCCGCTGGCCCCCGCCCTGGGCAGCAATGCCGAGGTGGGCCTCAAGACCGAGTTGCTGGACCGCCGCGTGCAGGCATCGTTGGCACTCTTCCAGACCCGGCAGAACAATTACGGCGTGGTGGACTCCAGCCGTCCCCAGGGCAGCCTGCCCGACGGCGGCACACCCTACGTGGCCGTCGACGGCACGCGCTCGCACGGCTTCGAGCTTGACCTTGCGGGCCACATCCATCGCCAGTGGCAAGTGACCGCCGGGCTGACCAAGGCCACCGTCACGCGCAACACCTCGGACCTGATCTGGGCCAACCTGCCCGAATACATGCTGCGCCTGGGCACCGACTACCGCTTCGGCGGCAGCCTCTCCCCACTGACCGTGGGGGGCGACCTGCAATGGCAAAGCAAGCTCGTGGGCTACAACTACCCGCACCCCACGCTGGGCAAGGTCACCGTGACCGAATCCCCCGTGGCCCTGCTCAACCTGCGTGCCACCTGGCAGTTCAACCCCAAGCTCAGCGCCACCCTGGCCATCAACAACCTGACCAACCAGAAGTACTGGACCAACCTGGACTACGGCAACTACGGCGATCCGCGCAATGTGAGCCTGACGGTGCGCGCCAGCTATTGAGCAGACGGAGGACACGGCGGGCAGTGGACAATCGGTGCCTCTGCTTCAACGCCCACCCCATTCGTGTCCACCCCTACTTTCGATGTAGTCATCATCGGCGCTGGCGCCGCTGGTTTGTTTTGCGCCGGCCAGGCCGGCCAGCGCGGCCTCAAGGTGCTGCTCATCGACCATGCCGAGGCGGTGGCCGAGAAGATCCGCATCTCGGGCGGGGGGCGCTGCAACTTCACCAACCGCGACCTGGACCCGGCGGCACCGCACAAGCACTTTGTGGGGCAGAACCCGCAGTTCTGCCGCTCGGCGCTCTCGCGCTACACACCCGCCGACTTCATCGCGCTGGTGCAGAAACACGCCATCCCTTTCCACGAGAAGCACAAGGGCCAGTTGTTCTGCGACCGTTCGGCCGAGGACCTCATCGCCATGCTGCTGGCCGAATGCGAGGCTGGCGGTGTGGAACGCTGGCAGCCCTGCAGTGTCAAAAAAGTAGCATTTTTGGCCTCTGAGGCCGATGAAACGGGCGCTGGCAGCTATCAAATCGATACCGATCGGGGGCCCGTGCGGGCGCGCAGCCTCGTGGTGGCGACGGGCGGACTGTCCATCCCCAAGATCGGCGCCACGGATTTCGGCTACCGGATCGCGCAGCAGTTCGGCATTCCGCTGGTCGAGCGCCGCCCGGGACTGGTGCCGCTCACTTTCGATGGCGAAGCCTGGGCGCCGTGGGCGCAGCTCGCCGGGCTGGCCCTGCCGGTGCAGATCAGTACCGGCAGCAAGAAGGCCCGCATGGCCTTCGACGAGGATCTGCTGTTCACGCACCGGGGCCTGTCGGGCCCGGCCGTGCTGCAGATCTCCAGCTACTGGCAGGAGGGCTCGCCCCTGGACATCAACCTGGCGCCCACGGTCAATCTACAGGAGGCCCTGGCGCAGGCCAAGGCCCGCTCTCGCAAGCTGATTGCCAACGAGCTGGCCCAGCTCTTGCCCAGCCGCCTGGCCGACGCCTGGGCCGGACGGGACGCCGACTGGCAGCGCCCCATCAACGAAGCCTCCGACAAGGCGTTGGCCCGGTTGGCCGAGCAGATGGCGCGCTGGGAGCTCACGCCCACCGGCACCGAGGGCTACAAGAAGGCCGAGGTCACGCTGGGCGGCATCGACACGCGCGCCCTCTCGCAGCAGACCATGGAATGCAAAACCCAGCCGGGGCTGTACTTCATTGGCGAGGTGGTGGACGTGACGGGCTGGCTGGGTGGATACAACTTCCAGTGGGCCTGGGCCAGCGCATTCGCCTGCGCGCAGGCGCTGGCCGCTTGATGTTTGCCTGGCAACGGCTATAATCTTCGGCTTTGCTGGCACTAGCCCCGTCGGCCAAATACTAGTTACAGTCACTGACTGAGACGGGGAAACCCGCCACGCACGGCCACCAGGCCCGATCTTCCTGGTGACCCTCTGCGGGCACATTTTGGAAAACATTAGCTAATGACCACCATCCGTGTAAAAGAGAACGAGCCCTTTGACGTTGCCCTGCGCCGCTTCAAGCGCACCATCGAGAAGCTGGGCCTGCTGACCGACCTGCGCGCCCGCGAGTTCTACGAAAAGCCCACCGCCGAGCGCAAGCGCAAGAAGGCCGCCGCCGTCAAGCGCCACTACAAGCGCGTGCGCAGCATGCAGCTGCCCAAGAAGCTGTACTAAGCACAGCCCGGCCCGTCCTCGGACAGCCACCGAACCCGCGCTAGGGACGCCAAGCGCGGGTTTTTGTTTTTCGGGTCTGCCAAAAGGCTTTCTGGCGTCGTTGCAACGCCTTGCCGTAGCAACACTACTGCAACACTACTGTCTGCGGCGTTGACGCCTAGCCAGAAAGCCTTTTGGCAAACCCTGTCCCCTGCCACCATCCGATTGAAGGAAGCCGCCATGAGCCTCAAGGACCAGATCACCGAAGACATGAAAACCGCCATGCGCGCCAAGGACAGCGAGCGCCTGGGCACCATCCGCCTGCTGCAGGCCGCGTTGAAGCAGAAGGAAGTGGACGAGCGCATCACGCTGGACGATGTAGCCGTCGTCGCCATCGTGGACAAGCTCATCAAGCAGCGCAAGGACAGCATTGCCGCCTTCGAAGGCGCAGGCCGCCAGGACCTGGCCGACAAGGAAAAGGCTGAAATGACCGTGCTGCAGGCCTACCTGCCCGCACGCATGTCCGAAGCCGAGGTGACCGCCGCCGTCCAGGCCATCGTGGCCGAGGTGGGCGCCAAGGGCCCGGGCGACATGGGCAAGGTGATGGGCGTGGTCAAGACGCGCCTGGCCGGCAAAGCCGACATGGGCCAGGTTTCCAGCGCCGTCAAGGCCGCGCTGGCGGGCTGACAAGCCTCCACCATCCTCTCAGCAGTATCTCTTTGATAGCTGCCACCGCTTACCAGACGGGCGGTGGCGGCTATTTTTGCTTGTAGTCTCCACAACCAAACCGGCATAGGCCAGGGTGGTGAATCGCCCCTGAGGAGGACGGACCCCGCCGCTCTGGTGCACATGCCTTCGTGCCAATCAAAGCACGGCCTGCGGGCTTCGGTCATCGCTTACCATTAGTGACATCCCCTGAACGAACAACCTTCCGAACCCCTCCGCATGCGCCCGGGCCGTCCTCTCGTTGTTTCGTTGCAAGCGCTCGCCGCCTTACTGCTGTGGGCAGTCAGTTCGATCGCCTGGGCCAACGCACCCGGCAATGCCGCGGCGACGGCCGCCACCCCGTCCATCGATTTCACCCCGGCTGAAAAGGCCTACATCGCCAAGACAGGTGCGATCAAGATGTGCGTGGACCCCGACTGGGCACCGTTTGAGCGGATCAACGCGCAGGGGCAGCACGAGGGCATTGCGGCCGATCTGGTGCAACTGGTCGCGCGGCGGGTGGGGCTGCGCATTGAACTCCTTCCCGTCAAGGATTGGGACGAGAGCCTGGCAGCGTTCCAGGGCAAGCGCTGCCAGATCATGAGTTTTCTCAACCAGTCGCCCGCCCGCGATGCCTGGCTGATTTTTACCGCGCCGATTTTTTCCGACCCGAACGTCATCATCACCCGCGAGGAGCATGACTTCATTGGCGATCTGAAGGGACTGAAGGGCAAAAGCGTTGCCCTGCCCCGGGGCACCATGGTCGAAGAGCGTGTGCGCCGTGATTTCCCGAATTTGAGCGTGGTGCTGACCGCCAGCGAACCAGAGTCCATGAAGCTGGTTTCCGAGCGCAAGGCCGACATGACGATTCGCTCGCTGATTGTGGCCGCCCATGCGATCAAAACCGAGGGGCTTTTCAATCTCAAGATTTCCGGCCAGATCCCCGAATACACCAACCACCTGCGCATGGGGGTGTTGAAAGACGAGCCGGTATTGCGCTCCATTCTGGACAAGGGCGTACAGACCATCACGCCCCAAGAGCGCCAGGCCATTGCCAACCAGCACGTGGCGATCCGTGTGCATCAAGGCATCGACTGGGCCCGGGTGTATGCCTTGCTGGCCTTGCTGGGATTGGCCGTACTGGTGGCGCTGTACATCTATCGGAACAACCGCAAGCTCCAGGCAGCCCTGACGGCCAGCCAGGAGACCCGCGAGGCCTTGCGGCTTTCTGAAGAGCGCCACCGCTTTCTGGCCGACAACGCATCCGACGTGATCTGGACCATGGACCTTAACGGGCGCAACACCTACGTGAGCCCTTCCGTGGAACGGCTGCGGGGCTACACCGTGGCCGAAGCCATGCAGCAGACAATTGACGAGGCGCTCACGCCTGCCAGCGCAAAAATCGCACAGGCAGGAATGGCGCGGGCCCTGGAAGCGATCCAAACCCACCAGAAGGCCCCGGACTTCCGCGCAGAGCTGGAGCAGCCCTGCAAACACGGCGGTACGGTCTGGACCGAGGTGCGGTTCTCCTGCATGTACAACGAGGCTGGCGAGTTCGTCAATTTTCTGGGCGTGACGCGGGACATTTCGGAGCGCAAGCGCACCGAGCTGGGCTTGCAGATTGCAGCCATCGCCTTCGAGTCGCAAGACGGCATGATGGTGACCGATGCCCACAAGACCATCTTGCGGGTGAACCATGCCTTCAGCCAGATTTCGGGCTACGCACCGCACGAGGTCATCGGCAAGACGCCGCGCGTACTGCGGTCCGATCGGCACCCGCCCGATTTCTACGATGGCATATGGGCATCGATCCAAACCACGGGCATGTGGCACGGCGAGCTCTGGAGCCGACGCAAGAACGGCGAGGTGTACCCCGAGCAGATCACCATCACCGCCGTCAAGGACGGCACCGGACAGGTCACCCACCACGTGGCCGTGCTGCGCGACATCACCGAACGCAAGCGACTGGAGCAGGAAGTCAACCAGTTGGCGTTTTTCGACACCCTGACGCAATTGCCCAACCGGCGGTTGTTCAGTGACCGATTGGGCCAGGCCTTGAAGCGCGCTCAGCGCACCTCCTCGTCGGTCGCCTTGATGTTTGTGGATCTGGACAAATTCAAACCCATCAACGACACCTACGGGCACGAGGCGGGTGATTTCATGCTGCAAACGGTGGCAAAGCGCCTGTGTGGTTGCCTGCGCGCGTCCGACACGGCAGCACGCGTGGGCGGGGACGAATTATTGGTGCTTTTGCCCGACATCCCATCGGGCTCCGCTGCCCTGGCCGTGGCTGAAAAAATCTGCCTGGCGTTGGCAGAGCCCTGCACTACGCCCGAGGGGATCGAGCTGTGCATCTCTGCCAGCATCGGCATCGCCATCTACCCGGAACACGCAGGAACTGAGCATGAACTGATGCGCCTGGGTGACCGTGCCATGTACGAAGCGAAGAGTGCGGGCGGCAATCGGGTGAAGTTGCACGACAGCCCCGAGGGCGAGGTTTGCAGTTCGGCTGTCTGACAGCGGCCCTGCGCCGGAATACTCCCGTAGCCAGCACTTGGGACACTTTGCCGGTGCCACCCCTCCACAGGGCAACCAGTCACTTTTTGATAGCTGCTAGCGCTTGCCAGACGGGCGCTGGAAGGCATTTTTTCTCTAAACCGGGGAGCTTGCGCCTGTGCCGGTACCGGTGCCCCGCGCCGTCCACCCAGTGCGAAAGTGCTCCTGCAGAAACTCCACGCACACCCGCACCTTGGCCGAGCGCTCCAGCCGCGTGGGGTACACGGCCCAGATGTTGGCCTCCTGGCGCCACTCGGGCAGCACCTGCATGAGCTGGCCGGTGCGCAGCAGCGGCGCCACGTCCCACAGCGAGCGCAGCACGATGCCATGCCCATCCACGGACCACTGCACGGCCATCTCGCCGTGGTTGGCCGAGAGCGGGCCGCGCACCTTCACCGCCTGATCCTGGGCGCCGCTGCGCAGGCGCCACACGCCGAACGGATGGTCGCGCTCCTTGATCACCAGGCAGTCGTGCCCCGGTAGCTCGGCCAGCGTGCGTGGTGCGCCGCGCCTCTGCAAATAAGCCGGGGCCGCGCACAGCACGCGGTGGTTGTCGGCCAGGCGCCGCGCGATCAGGTGCGGGGCGATCTCGTCGCCCACGCGCACATCAAGGTCGAAGCCCTCGCCCGCCACATCCACCAGCCGGTCGAACACCTCCAGCCGCACCTGCAGGCCGGGGTGGCGCTGCACCAGTTGCGACAGCATGGGCGCCACCACCTGGCGGCCAAAGCCAAAGCTGCAGCTCACGCGCAGTAGTCCGCGCGGCTCGCGCCGGGTGACAGCCACTTCCTGCAGGAGCTGGTCCATGTCGTCGAGGATGCGCAGCGCCCAGTGGAACACGCGCTCGCCCTCCTCCGTCACGGCCACGCGGCGCGTGGTGCGGTGCAGGAGCTTGACGGCAAGGTCCTCTTCCAGCAGGCGGATGCGCTTGCTCACAAAGGCGGGCGAGGCGCCCAGCTCGCGCGCGGCCTCGGCAAAGCTGGCCTTTCGCACCACAGCAGTGAACACGCGCAAATCATCGGGCGAGGGGATTTTATGCACGATTCGTGAACAATGAGACCACAGTGCGCGGATTGTATTTGCATGCGTTCTACCCAAGAATGCCAGCCATACCGCCAACCTCAAGGAAATCCATGTCCCCCACCCACCACATCGCCGTGATCGCTGGCGACGGCATCGGCAAGGAAGTCATGCCCGAAGGCCTGCGCGCCGTGCAGGCTGCCGCGCAGCGCTTTGGTCTGCCGCTTGAATTTCACGCCTTCGACTGGGCGCATTGCGATTACTACCTGCAGCACGGCAAGATGATGCCCGACGACTGGAAGGCGCAGCTCTCGGACATGGACGCCATCTTCTTCGGCGCCGTGGGCTGGCCGAGCGCCGTGCCCGACCACATCTCGCTGTGGGGCTCACTGCTCAAGTTCCGCCGCGAGTTCGACCAGTACATCAACCTGCGCCCGGTGCGCCTGTTCGAGGGCGTGCCCTGCCCGCTGGCCGGCCGCAAGCCGGGCGACATCGACTACCTCGTGGTACGCGAGAACACCGAGGGCGAGTACACGGCGCTGGGCGGCATCATGTACGAGGGCACGGATCGCGAGATCGTGATCCAGGAATCGGTCTATTCACGCCACGGCGCCGACCGCCTGCTCAAGTTCGCCTTCGACCTGGCCCAAAGCCGCCCGCGCAAGCACGTGACCCTGGCCACCAAGAGCAATGGCATCGCCATCAGCATGCCCTGGTGGGACCGGCGAGCCGATGACGTGGCGCAGCACTACCCCGAGGTCACGCTGGACAAACAACACATCGACATCCTCACCGCGCGCTTCGTGCTGCAGCCAGGGCGCTTCGATGTGGTGGCCGCCACCAACCTGTTTGGCGACATCCTCTCCGACCTGGGCCCGGCCACCACCGGCACCATCGGCCTGGCGCCGTCGGCCAACCTCAACCCCGAGCGGCGCTTTCCCAGCCTGTTCGAGCCCGTGCACGGCTCGGCGCCCGACATTTATGGCCGCAACATCGCCAACCCCATCGCCATGGTCTGGTCGGGTGCGCTGATGCTGGACTTCCTGACCCACGGCCAGGGCGCGGGCCGCGCGGCGCACGACGCCATCGTGGCGGCGATTGAGGAGGTGCTCAAGACGGGGCCGCGCACACCGGACTTTGGCGGCACGGCCAGCACCACCGAGATGGGCGAGGCCATCGCTCGGCGCATCGCGCAAGGGTGAAGGTGCGGGCGCCACCGCATCGCGCCCACTGCGGCATCCACGTCGGACACTCCTAAAACAATAGCTTACGACGCTTGATGGACGGACGCCACAGGCATTTTTGATTGAGGGACTTGCAAAATTCAAAACCGCAACATGGCGGAAACACTTCGGTGCTCAATATTTGAGCACTTTGCGGTTGTCAGGAAGAATGCGCAGCGCTATCGCATCGATTCCCCCGTGGGTGACCCGCAGTGCTCCCTCG
>JAKLLE010000106.1 GCA_023150295.1 Giesbergeria sp.
AGATTGTCAGCGACCCTCGGGCTTTGAGCGCGGCGTTGTACTCTGCCCAGTTGGTGGTCTTGTAGCGGGCCTTGGACCCCTTCGGTTCACTCATGTCTCGAGGCTACCAGCTCAGCGGACTGGCTTTGTGCAACAAAGCCATTCAACTCCCATCTTTGAGGCAGACCATCCATAGAATTGTTTTGCATGTCACTACGCAATGTGAGTAGATTTCTGCTTATTAAACCCATGATCCGAGAAAGCGGAGCACTCAGTTGCTCAGGCAAATTCTCAACGAAGGCCTTAGGGATAACATGGCTGGGCATTTCTGTGTAGGCCAGAAGCACCTGCACCGCATCAATATATTGCTCGGGAGTAATTTGAAATACCTCCACAAACATGCGCCTAGCATCGTTGTTCGCAGGTAGCCGATTCACCAATATCGGCCATCTCATAGCCGAAGACGGCCGCGTTACCTGAAACTCAATTTGTGTAGGCAAGTAGGAGCGGAGAGAGGCTTGAATACTCGGTCCGCTCAGTGAGGCGCTTCCTATCATCTGCCACAACTCTTCCCGCAAAGAATCAAACGTCAATCCTGGCATGGACGTCCCCAGGAGCATGTGATTTGCCTTGTTTCTGAATGCAAATTCCACGAGCAGGAGGGAAATCCAAGGCATCGTCTGCATGTCATGCAGCAGACTTTGTTTCGGAGCCGCGAGGGCTCTTGCTGCCAAGTCAACAACAGATACGACAGAAAATCTTGCTAGTGTTCTGAACACCACGCCCATTCTGTTTTCCACTTCTGAATCGGTCAGTGGCGCAGGAAGATGGGAAGAAGATTGGTCTCGGCTCATAAGCTGGCATTTTCACTGCTCGCTTCGTTTGATCTCCGCGAAGTGCCCAAACATTCGGCACCTTGTCCAAGGCCTATACGGCATACGTCAAAGCAACACGTAAAGACCCCGCACCGTTGCTAAACCGAGCGAACCAATGCATCAGCGTTGGCCTGCGCGATACTTTTGAAGTCATCCGAAATCTGCTCGTCTTGGGCCGATGCACGCCAGAATGCTTGTGCCAATGCCCTGGCCTTTGCCCACACCTCTAGCGTGGCCGCCGTGGGTGCCATGCGCGCCAGCCCCAGGTCCTGCGCCACCAGCTCGCCCGCGATGGGCATGTAGAGCATGGGCAGCATGTCGTAGGTGGGCGAGAGGTGCCAGTCGTCCTCCACCAGCACCAGCGAGATGTTGCCGTAGTGCCGATCGGTGTTGCCGATGAGTGCGCCGTAGGCGTCCAGCAGGCGCAGCGTGCGGGCGTCTTCGGGGGTGAGCAGGCCGCGCGCCTGCATGCGCTGGGCGGTGGCGGCCCAGTGGTCCATTTCGCCCACGTATTGCGCGTCGTACACCAGCAGCGACACCATGCCGATGCGCCCCGGCGGCGCACCCGCCGGATCGTCCGGCCAGGGCGCGCAGCGGTCGAAGCGCTCGGACTCCAAAAACACCCGGCCCGCGCGCTCGAACACCTGCGTAGGCGCAGCCGGCAGGCCCGCCTGGGCCAGCACCTGCAGGGCCAGGTGCTCGCAGTGCAGCAGGTCGCGGGTGCGCTGGTCGGCAGGGGTGTCGAGCGCGCCGGAGAACTTCACGATCACACTGCGCCCCTGGGTCACGCAGCAGAACTTGGGCTGCTCCCCCCCGGCGGACGAACCGGGCAGCTGCCCCTGCAACGCGCTGCGGGCCAGCAGCGGGTAGTCGTCGGGCGAGGCGGCCCGTGCCAGGCGCTGGCTCAGGGTGTGAAAGCGCGCCAGCGAGGCATCGCCCACGATCAGGTTGCCCGGCAGGTCCTCGCCGCGCAGCGCCAGGGCGCGCAGCATGTCGTCGTCGGACCAGTGGCGCGGGTCCTGGGGCAGGTGCAGATCGGGGTGCAGCTGCGCGAAGTTGCGGCCCATGAAGCCCTGGGGCCGCATGTCGGACAGGAACCAGGGCAGGCCGTCGTGGCGCTCGCTCACGCCATCCACTTCATCCACCCAGAAGGCGCCGCCCACCAGCGGCACCATGCGCCCAAAGGGTGCGGGCACGCCTGCGGTGTTGACGCGCAGGAGGGGGATGTCATCACCCACCCCCGCCACCGCGCGCGGCAGCAGGTAGCGCTGCGAGCGCGCCGCGCCTACCTTGCGCACCCGGCCCGCACGCACCAGCGGCGCCAGCGCGCGCGACACCGTGGGCTGGCTCACGCCCAGCGCGTCCACCAGTTGCGCACTGGTGGCCACGCCGCCGTGGCGGCGCAGGGCTTGCAGGATGCCTTCAGTGTAGGGGGTTGGTGCTGCCATGCAGCATTATATGAATAGATATTTATGCGATGTTTTCATTCTTGCAAGCACCGCAAATGAATAGATATTTTTATTCAAATATCACACTCAGGCCGCCACCCCCGAGCGCTGGCGCACCGGGCTGTACATCCCCAGAATCAGCCCCAGCACCACCGACCACAGCGCCGCCAGGCCAATGCGCCAGTCCGGCGGCAGCGCGAAAGTGACGGCGTGCGCGGGCACCCAGAACCAGGCCAGGCTCCACAGGCCCCGGTCGATGTGCTGCCAGCCCCCGGCACCGCGGATGCCGCTGATGCGGTTGTTGAGCCAGCGGTGGCCCAGCACCAGCAGCGGGCCGAACTGCAGGTTGATGGCCACCGAGGTGGCCAGCGCCAGCAGCAGCGGCTCGCCCTGCGGCAGCCAGCCGTGGGCCGCAAGCGCCTGCACGAAGCCCGCGTAGCCCACGAAGGCCACCTTGATGGGCACGGCCAGCAGTGCCCACTTGGCCATCTTGCGCCACCACAGGCCGCCGCCCAGCGGCCAGTGCACGCGCCGCGCCGCCAGCCAGGCGCCGAGCAGGTCGCCCAGCGTGCCGAGCACGGCGAACTGCAGCATGGCCATGGCCAGGGGCTGGGCGCGCACCAGGGCGAGGTAGGTGTCCATCGCGCTGCTGCCTTGCCTCAGCCGTTGATGTTCAGCAGCTGCGGCTGGGTGTATTCGAGCAGGCCGTCCAGGCCGAACTCCACGCCCACGCCCGACATCTTGCTGCCGCCAAACGGGCAGTGCGGCAGCACCTCGGCGTGGCCGTTGACCCAGACCGTGCCGCACTCCAAGCGCGGCGCCAGGGCGGTGGCGGCCTGCACATCGCCCCATACCGAGCCGCCCAGGCCCATGCTGCTGGCGTTGGCGAGCGCCACGGCTTCATCGACCGTGCGGTAGGCGATGACGGGCAGCACGGGGCCGAACTGTTCTTCGTCCACCAGGCGCGTGCCGTTGGTGAGGCCCGCGACGATGGTGGGCGCGTAGAAGTAGCCCGGCCGGTCCAGCCGCTGCCCGCCGCAGACGATGCGTGCACCCTGGGCACGGGCGTCTTCCACCAGCGCCTCGACGCGCGCGAGCTGCGGTGCGTTCTGCACCGGGCCAAAGGTGACGCCCGGCTCCAGGCCACCGCCGAGCACCTGGCGCGCGGCGATGGCGGCGAGCTGTTCGCACACGGCATCGAGCTGGCTCTCGTGCACGTACAGGCGCTTGAGCGCGGCGCAGGTCTGGCCCATATTGAGAAAGGCGGTGGCGAACAGGCCCTCGGCGATCGCGGCGGTGTCGGTGCCCGGCAGCACGATGGCCGCGTCGTTGCCGCCCAGCTCCAGCGTCAGGCGCTTGAGGTTGCCCGCCGCGCGCCGCATGATGTCCTGGCCCGTGCGCGTGGAGCCGGTGAACACCAGCTTGGCGATGCCCGGGTGCTCGGCCATGGCCTGGCCCACCTCGGCCTCGCCCACCACGCTGTTGACCAGGCCGGCCGGCAGCACAGCGGCCATGATCTGCACCAGGCGCAGCGTGGACAGCGGCGTGAACGGCGAGGGCTTGATGACCACCGCATTGCCCGCGCGCAGCGCCGGCATGATGTGCCACACGGCGATCATCAGCGGCCAGTTCCACGGTGTGATGGACCCCACCACGCCCAGCGGCTTGCGGTGCAGCTCGATGCGCTTGCCTTCGCGCTGCTCAATCACCTCGACCGGGATCTCCAGCGCGGCGGCGGCGCGCGTCCAGGCCACGGCGCCGCCCACTTCCATCTGCGCCAGCGCCAGGGGCTTGCCCTGCTCGCGCACGACAAGGTCGGCCAGCTCGGCCGCGTGCTGTTCGATGGCCGCGGCCACGCGCTCCAGCGCAGCGCTGCGCTCGGCGTGGCTGCTGTGCTGCCAGCTGGCGAAGGCCTGGGCGGCGGCATCGACCGCCTGGTCGAGCTGGGCCACGGTGGCGGCGGGGCTTTCAGTGAAGGCCTGGCCGGTGGACGGGTCGATGACCGGAATCGGGCGGGCAGCGCCCGCGACGTTCTGGCCGCCAATGGTGAGGGTGAAGTCGGGCATGGTTGTCTCCTGTGGTGGTGGCTGGCAAAGAAACGCGAGGCAAGGCGCGGATGCGCCGCTCCCGGCCCCGTCTGCGCGGGGCTTGCGGAGCATTCCCCGCGCGGGGGAAGCAATCAGGTGGTGGCGGCCGCCGCGGCCCGCGCGCGCAGTGCGCGGATGCCTTCGGAGAAGCGGCGCAGCGTGGGCGTGCTGTCGCCCGGCGGCACCATCAGCTCGATGAGCTGGAAGCGCCCGCGCTCGGCGTAGGCGGCGTCCAGCGCGGCCTTGAACTGGGCACGCGTGTGCACGCGGTGGCCGCGCCCACCCAGGGCATCGGCGGCGTCGGCCAGGTGCCAGTCGCCCAGCGCGGCGCAGCGCGACTCGGTCTGGAAGGCGCGGATCATTTCCCAGGTCTGGTTGTTGAGCACGATGACGATGGGGTCCAGCCCCAGGCGCGGGCAGTTGCCCAGCTCCCAGCCCGTCATCTGGAAGGCGCCGTCGCCCACCAGGATCAGGCTGCGCTGGCCCGTGGCCACCTGCGCGCCGATGCCAGCGGGCACGCCAAAGCCCATGGTGGCGTAGTAGCCCGGCGCCACCAGCGGCGTGGGCATCAGCTCCATGGCGGCGAACAGGCAGTCGCCAATGTCGGAGACGATGTTCATGGGCCCATGCGCCAGGATGCGGTCGTTGAGCGCGCGGCTCAGGTCGGCCGCGCACACCGGTGCGTCGTCGGCCACCAGACCGGTGGGGTATTCCAGCCGGGGCGGCTGCGCGTGCGCGGCGCGCTGGCCCGCGGCCGGGGCGCGCTCCAGCAGCGCCTCGACCAGCGCGGCCAGCGGGATGTTCTGGTACAGGTGGTGGCCCACGCGCGCCTCGCGGTGCGCGGCGATGAGCGCGCGGCGGAAGTCCATGCGCTGCGCGCTCACGCCGAAGTTGTTGTCCGACAGGATGGCGCCCAGCATCACGGGCAGGTCGGAATCGTCGAGCAGCGCGCTGGTCTCGGGCGCGCCGGCCACGCCGAGGTAGGTGCCGTGCAACTGCACGCCGGAGTGCACGCCGTCGTCGGCCAGCAGGCCCCGGCCCATGAAGGTGGTGAGCACGGGCAGCTGCAGGCGGCGCGCCAGCTCGGCCACGCGCGCCTCGATGCCGAAGCGCCGCACCTCCACGTCCACCACCAGCACCGGGCGCTGGGCGGCCTGGATGCGCGCCATCCATTCATCCGCGCACTCGGCCACGGCATCCGCACTGAAGGCGCTGGGCGGCAGCACCGGCACCTCGGCCATGGGGTGCAGCGTCATGTCGCGCGGCACCTCGATCAGCACGGGCTGGGACAGCTCCAGGCAGTTGCGCAGCACGCGGGCAATGTCCTTGGGCGCCGTCTCGGGGTTGGACAGGCGCACCTGGTCGCAGGTGATCTCGCTGAAGATACGCCACTGCGAATCGATGTGGCGCACCTGGTGGTGCAGCACCAGGCCCGAATGCGCCTCGACCTCACCGGGGCAGCCCGCCAGGATCACCAGCGGCGAGCGCTCGGCGTAGGCGCTGGCCACGGCGTTGACGACGTTGAGCGCGCCCGCGCCGTAGGTGACCGCCACCACGCCCAGGCCGCAGTGCATGCGCGCGGCGGCGTCGGCGGCAAAGCCCAGCGCGGGCTCGTGGCTCAGCGTGACCAGGGGGAGGATGTTGCTTTCCTCGATCTGCTTGAACAGCGGCAGGATGAAGTCGCCGGGAATGCCAAAAATTTCCTGCGCACCGTGGTTCTTGAGGGCGCGCAACAGCGCAAGGCCGAGGGTCATGGGGATGTCTCCGGGGGGTTCTGCAAAGCCCGGATGATCGTGGCGGCTGGGGGGCAAAGGCACTGATCTGGATCAAACGCAGGACGTAAACCAATGGCCAGATTGCACAATTATTTATGCCATTAAAGCAAATTCAACGCAATTTGTTTGCGTAGTTTATTCATTTTGCACACCGATGATGTCCTGCAACCCAATCTCCTCTAAGCGTGAAGGGCGACAGATCCGGCCACTGCGCGCCAGAGAAATCCGGTGGCAGGTGGTGCGGGGCGTGCGGGGCGCCGGTCATGGTCGCAACGCCCAGGAAGCGCGTGCGGACGCCTTGGAGGTGGTGCCGTGCGTTTGAACGGAAGAGGCTGCTATGTGGGTGGTCGCAAGTCGAAATCGACCCAGCGCAGCCGTTCGAGGCGAAAATGAAGCTGCTCGATACCCGTCTTTGGGTGCGCGTGCGCATCATGAGCAACTATCGCTGCATTGTGGCCCGAGGGCAAGTTACCCTCGATCATGACGGCTGGACAGACCCCAGTGTCGGCGCTCAGCACACCATACACGGGCTGTGCGGCTGCGCGTTCGGCGAAGCTGCCTTTCAATAGCTAACTCATGGCCATGGCCGTAAGGCTTACCCCCGTTAAGCCGCCAATTTGGGCTTTGGTATCAGCTCTTCGGCAATCGACAAGCCACTGCTAAAAAACATAACCTCGCTGCCCAAGTAGCGCTTTTGCGCGGTGTAATGCAAGGAGTAGCTCATGCCGTCGCTCATCGAATACATCTCGCAGATCTCGTCGGCGTTGTCATAGGAAACAACCCAAGGTCGTTGGAAGCGCCGCGATTGCAATAGCTTGGCTATTGCCAGGTGATCATCGTGCTTGTAGAAGTTGCGATACAAGCCCCTTCCTTTTACGTAGTAGGGGGGGGTCGAGATAGACGAGGGAGTTCTTCGGCAGGAACTCGTGGCAGCGGGACAGGAGCGCATGGGCATCCTCGCAGTGGACGGTAATGTTTCCGGCGTGCTGGGCGATGCGCTCAATGCGTGCCGCTAGTGCCTTCTTGTCCAATCGTGCGTCCAGCTTGTAGGGACCACGCTGACCCAGTCCGCCTATCACGCCGCCCTTCAAAATCCCGGAGCGATTGGTTCTGTTTAGAAATAAGGTGGCGAAGCCCCGTTCGACCAAGGTTGCGGAAATGGTCTCGCGCAGGACATCGCGCCATCGCAGCCATTCCTCGATTGTGGGTGGTGTGTCGCGCAGGAGCCGGAGCAGATCCTCGGGATGGCGCGTCGCGCATACCCAAAAAGCGTTCAGTGCTGGATCGAGGTCATTGATATGGACGTGGCTGGCATGTCCATGGAAAAGCAATTCGAGTGCTACACCGGCACCACCAGCGTATGGCTCCAAGTAGTGGCCGCCATGCAAACCGCTAGCCTTCATCGTCTCCGCGATGAATGGCGCGAAGCGCGCTTTGCCTCCGGGGTAGCGGAGCGGGGTGTAGAGCTTGTTCGAATACATAAATTTGGCTGCGCAGAGGCTACACCTGTGGCGCAGCCGAGTGCGATCCTAAGGGATCATAGGCAAGCCATGCTGCTGATTGATCTTGTTTATCTTCTTCAGGAATTCCGCTTTAAAGGAATCGCGTAGGTTAGATTGGTCGCAGTAGTAGGTAACGTACTTCTTGAACGCTGTTTTGTCGGAATCGGCCCAAGCCTTGCAACGCTCTATGGGCGTCTTTACGGGGTCGGCCACATCCGTTACCGAGAGCGACTTAATGTTTGCGGACTTGAAGTCCTGCAGGAACGCTTCACGCTCCCGCCCAAATTTGGAAAAGAACACGTCGCTATTGTCGCGTCCGATGATAAAAATGATCATGCGACGCTCGAGAGCTAGCTGTAGAGTCCCGGATGATTGCATAGACTCTCGACGCTACCCCTTGTTCATGGCCCGGGCCGTGATGCGAGGGGTGATAGAGAGACTCAAATCCGAAGGAGTGCCTACGCCATGATGATCGCCCTGCACAAGAACGC
>JAKLLE010000013.1 GCA_023150295.1 Giesbergeria sp.
TAGGCGCCTGCCGCAGCCCATGCTGGCGGCCTGGGCAAGGCGGGCAACAACGAGCGTGGCGGTTTGCTGCCTTGCCCGAAGGGTTGCCCCGCAAAAGCAGCGTCTGCGGCGTTGCAAATCCTCGCCGGGCCACCAGCCCGGCTACGGTTTGCGCCTTGCATCCACTGCTTTTGCGGGGCAACGTACCCCATGAAAAGATCGTGAACAGGTTCTAAGGCGTTGCCCGCCGGGCGTTTTCAGCGCAGAAAGCCGTCGTAGCCGGTCTTGAGGATGAGTGCACTGACCACCACGATGAAGATCCAGCGCACGAAGCCCGCGCCGTGCTTGAGGGCCATGTGTGTGCCCAGTAGGCTGCCCACCACGTTGGCCACGGCCAGCGGCAGCGCAAAGTGCCACCACACATGGCCCTTGGCGGTGAACAGGATGAGTGCAGCGATGTTGGTCGAGACGTTCAGCAGTTTGGCCGAGGCCGAGGCGTTGAGGAAGTCGTACCCCAGCAGGCGCACGAACAGGAACACGAAGAAGCTGCCCGTGCCGGGACCGAAGAAGCCGTCGTAGAACCCCACGCTCAGGCCGATGGCGCAGGCGGCGGCGGCTTCGGCGCGCTCGGTCAGGTGGGGTGTGTGGTGGCGCCCCAGGTCCTTTTTGGCCAGGGTGTAGAGCAGCACGACCAGCAGCACCAGGGGCAGCAACTTGCGCAGGAAGTCGGGCGACACCACGGTGACGGCCCAGGCACCGGCAAAGGCACCGGCAAAGCCCGCAGCAGCGGCGGGCAGCATGGCGCGCCAGCGCATCTGCACGCGGCGGCTGTACTGCCAGGTGGCCATGGTGGTGCCCCACACCGAGGCGCTTTTGTTGGTGCCCAGCAGCGTGGCGGGGGGCGCGTTGGGAAAGGTGGCAAACAGCGCGGGCAGCAGGATCAGGCCGCCGCCTCCCACGATCGCATCGACAAAGCCGGCAAGCAGGGAAGCCAGCGAAACCAGAATCCATTCCATCGGCGCGATTGTCGCATCGCGTGCTGCGGCGCGTGCAGCAGGCAAAAAAAACGCCAGCAGAGCTGGCGGTTGGAAAGAAGATGGCACCTCACCGGGTGCTTAAAAAAAGGCTTGTGGTTGTGGTGGTGGCGGTTTGTCTCCCCGGCCCCCCGTCCAGCGCACTGGGTGCGCGTTCGAGTGGTGCTAATGTAAAGGCCCAGTCGCCTGCGGCCCATAGGGGATTTCCCGGCCTGACTCCATAGGGGTTGGCTATGGTGCGTGGTCCTCCAAGATCCATTGGGCGGCCTTTTCGGCCAGCATCAGCGTGGGGGAGTTGGTGTTGCCGCTGGTGATCAAGGGCATGGCGCCGGCATCGACCACGCGCAGTGCCTCGATGCCGCGCACGCGCAGGCGTGCGTCGAGCACGGCCTGGGGGTCATCGGCGCGGCCCATGCGCGTGGTGCCCACGGGGTGGAAGATGGTGGTGGCAATGTCGCCCGCCAGACGCGCGAGTTCCTCATCGCTTTGGTACTGCACGCCGGGCTTGAATTCCTCGGGCTGGTAGCGAGCCAGAGCAGGCTGGGCAACGATGCGCCGGGTCACGCGCAGGCTGTCGGCCGCCACCTGGCGGTCTTCGGGGGTGCTGAGGTAGTTGGGGGCGATGGCCGGGGGCTGGTGGAAGTCGGCGCTCTGGATCTGCACCGTGCCCCGGCTGGTGGGGTTGAGGTTGCACACGCTCGCCGTGAACGCGGGGAAGCCGTGCAGTGGCTCGCCAAAGGCGTCGAGCGAGAGTGGCTGCACGTGGTATTCGATGTTGGGCCAGGGCTGGTCGGCGCTGCTGCGCGTGAAGGCGCCCAGCTGCGAGGGCGCCATGCTCATGGGGCCGCTGCGGTTGAGTGCGTACTCCAGCCCGATCTTTGCCTTGCCGACCAGCGAGCTGGCCAGGGTGTTGAGCGTCTTGACGTTCTGCACCTTGTACACCGAGCGGATCTGCAGGTGGTCCTGCAGGTTGGCGCCCACACCGGGCAGGTCGTGCAGCACGTCGATGCCGTGCTGGCGCAGCAGCTCGCCCGGGCCGATGCCCGAGAGCTGCAGCAACTGGGGTGAGTTGACTGCGCCCGCGCACAGCAGCACCTCGCGCGTGGCGCGCACGGTGACCATGGACTTGCCCGTCCAGACCTGCACGCCGGTGCAGCGCAGCGGACCATGGGGCTGGCGCTCGACCAGCAGCTTGGCGGCCTGCGCGCCGGTCCACATCTCGAAGTTGTCGCGACCGTAGCAGGTGGGGCGCAAAAAGGCCTTGGCTGTGTTCCAGCGCCAGCCCTTCTTCTGGTTGACCTCGAAATAGCCCACGCCTTCGTTGTTGCCGCTGTTGAAGTCGTCGGTGGCTGGAATGCCGGCCTGCTGCGCCGCGTGGGCAAAGGCGTCCAGCACGTCCCAGCGCAGGCGCTGCTTTTCCACACGCCATTCGCCCGTGCTGCCGGTGGCCTTGTTGCCGTGCAGGCGCTTGAAGTTCTCGTTCACATCGCCGGGCTGGTCCAGCCGCCAGTGGTCTTCATGGCGGCGGAACGCGGGCAGCACCTGGTCCCAGCGCCAGGTGTCGTCGCCAGTGATCTGGGCCCATTGGTCGTAGTCGCGTGCCTGACCGCGCATGTAGATCATGCCGTTGATGCTGCTGCAGCCCCCCAGCGTCTTGCCCCGGGGGTAGCGCAGGCGTCTGCCGTTGAGCCCCGCATCGGGCTCGGTCTGGTAGAGCCAGTCGGTGCGCGGGTTGCCGATGCAGTAGAGGTAGCCCACGGGAATGTGGATCCAGTGGTAGTCGTCCCTGGGGCCTGCCTCCAGCAGCAGCACGCGGTGGCGGGCATCGGCGCTCAGGCGGTTGCACAGCAGGGCGCCGGCCGTGCCGCCGCCGATGATGATGTAGTCGTAGGTTGCGTCGCTCATGGCAGCATGGTATGGGCAAGGGGCGGGGTTGCGGAATAGGGATTGTTTGCTATCAAAATAATAGCTGTTGGCGCTTGTTTTTCAAGCCTTGATGCCCTATTTTCATCATACTCCTGCGCTGCGCACTGCTCCCCAGGTGACACAGCGGCGCAAGCGCCATGTCCAGCCGCTACCATGTGCGCTTTGTGTCCGCTGTGGCACGCCGATGGTGTAGCGCCGCATTCCATGTCCGACCAGCCCCCGCACATCGCACGCACCGACACGCCCGAAGGGCCGTGTGCGCTGCTGCATGGCCGCTGGGGTGCGGCCGAAATGGGCCAGCGCACGCAGTGGCAGGAGCTGGCCGCGCAACTGGCCCAGGTGCCGCCGCAGGCCACTCTGGGCTGGGACTTGCGCGGCCTGCAATGGCTGGACCACGTGGGCGCCCAGGTTCTGTGGAACCACTGGGGCCGCGCCTGGCCCGCGCGCCTGTGGCTCAGCGAGGCGCAGCGCGACATGCTGGAGCGCGTGGCCCGCTACACCGCCCCCGCGCCGGCCCCCGAGCGCTGGCGCCTGGCCGACCAGGTGGATCACCTGGGCTTGCTGGTGCTGCACGGCGTGGAGCATGCGCGCCACCTGCTGCAAATGGTGGGCCAGATGCTGCTGGATACCGGCCGCCTGCTGCGCGCGCCGCGCCGCGCGCCCTGGCGCGACGTGTCGGGCCACCTCTACCGCATGGGGGCCACGGCGTTGCCGATCACGGCGCTGGTGGGCTTTCTCATCGGCGTGGTGCTGGCCTACCTCACCTCGCTGCAACTGCGCCAGTTCGGGGCCGAAACCTTCATCGTCAACATCCTGGGCGTGTCACTGATCCGCGAGCTGGGGCCGCTGCTGGCCGCCATCCTGGTGGCGGGGCGATCGGGCTCGGCCATCACCGCGCAGATCGGTGTGATGCGCGTGACCGAGGAGCTGGACGCCATGCGAGTGATGGGCATACCGCACGGCTTTCGCCTGGTGCTGCCGCGCGCGCTGGCGCTGGCGCTGGCCATGCCGTTGGTGAGCGTGTGGACCACGCTGTGCGCCCTGGCCGGGGGCATGCTCGCGGCCGACCTGTCTCTGGGCATTTCGCCCGCCTACTTCTACCACGCCATGCCTGCGGCCGTGGGCTTTGGCAACCTCACGCTGGCGTTGTCCAAATCGGTGGTGTTCGGCGTGCTGATCGCACTCGTGGGCTGCCACTGGGGCCTGCGCGTCAAGCCCAACACGCAAAGTCTGGGCGAGGGCACGACGGCTTCGGTGGTCACCTCGATCACCGTGGTCATCATCGTGGACGCGCTGTTTGCCGTCCTGTTCAAGAACGTCGGATTCTGAGCCATGGCAGACCAGAGCGCCCCCATACTTGAGCAGCCTCCGAAAGTTGTGCGCGTCCAGGGGCTGTGGTCGGTGTTTGGCAAAGGCACGGAGGCATTTGCCGTGCACCAGGATCTGGATCTGAGCGTGCGCCGCGGCGAGATTCTGGCACTGGTGGGGGGCTCTGGCACGGGCAAGACCGTGCTGCTGCGCCAGATGCTGGGTCTGCTGCACCCGGCGCGCGGCAGCGTTACTGTGCTGGGCCGCCCGGCGGCCCAGATGGGGGGCGAGGGCGCGGCCAGTCGCGTGGGCATGCTGTTCCAGCATGGCGCGCTGTACTCGGCCTTCAATGTGCTGGAGAACGTGGCCTTTGCCCTCAACGAACTGGGCACCTTGCCACCCGATGTGGTGCGCGACGCCGCCATCGTCAAGCTGCAGATGGTGGGCCTCAAGCCCGAACACGCCACGCGCATGCCCGCAGACCTTTCGGGCGGCATGATCAAGCGCGTGGCGCTGGCGCGTGCGCTCATCATGGACCCGCCGCTGCTGCTGCTGGACGAGCCCACCGCAGGCCTGGACCCCAACGGCGCCGACGAGTTCTGCGCCCTGGTGCGCGAGCTGCACGCCGCGCTGGGCCTGACCATGGTGATGGTCACGCACGACCTGGACACCTTGTTCGCCCTGGCCACGCGCGTGGCCGTGCTCGCCGACAAGCGCGTGATCGTCACCGACACGCCGCAAAAAGTGGTGCAATTCGAGCACCCCTTCATCCGCCAATTCTTTCAGGGCGAGCGCGGTTTGCGCGCCATGGCCCCGCCCTCCACCGCCAAGGACCGCTGATGGAAAACAAGTCCCACGCCTTTGCCGCAGGCCTGTTCGTGCTGGTCGTCACCGCGCTGGTGATCGGCCTGGGCGTCTGGCTCACGCGCGACCGCGGCAAGTACGAAACCTACGAACTCTCCAGCGGCGAAGGCGTTGCTGGCCTGCAACCCCAGGCGGCCGTGCGCTACAAGGGCGTGGCCGTGGGGCGCGTCACGCACATCGGCTTTGACAGCCAGACCAGCGGCAACGTGCTCATCCGCGTCGCTGTGAGCGTGGACGCCCCCATCACCCCCACCACCTTTGCCGTGCTGGGCTACCAGGGCGTGACCGGGCTGGCCTATGTGCTGCTGGACGACGCGGGCGAGCCCTACCCCGAACTCCCACCCGGCCCCAGCGGCCTGCCGCGCCTGCCGCTGCGCAGTTCGCCCTTCACCCAGTTGTTTGACCAGGGGCCCGCCCTCCTCAGCCGCGTGCAGGAAGCCACCGAGCGCATCAACCAGGTGCTCTCCGACGACAACCAGCGCCTGCTGCGCGAGCTGCTGGCCAACACCGGCCAGGCCGCGGGCAGTGTGCGCAGCCTGAGCCAGCGGCTGGACGCCACCGTGCAGCAGCGCCTGGACCCGGCGCTGGCCGCGCTGCCCCCGCTGGCGCGCGAGGCCACGGGCGCGCTGCAGTCCATGCGCCAGGCAGGCGAGCAGGTCTCGGGCATGGCCGCAGACATTGGGCAGACCGCCAAGCGCATCAACGCGCCCGGCGGCACGCTGGAGCAGACCGAGCGCGGCGCCCAGGCCCTGGCCCAGGCTGTGGACCGCTTTGGCACCACCACCCTGCCGCGCATGGAACGCGCCGCCGATGAAACCGCCCGCGCCGCCCGCCTGACGGGCCGCGCCGCCTCCAGCCTGAGCGACAACCCGCAAGGCATCGTCTACGGCCCCGGCAGGGGCCAGCCCGGCCCGGGGGAACCCGGCTTCAGCGCCCCGCAGCGCACCGGAGTACAACCATGATTGCTATGAAAACAATAGCTGCTAGCGCTTGTAAAACGGGCGCTACAGCCGTTTTTGTGCTTGTTTTTGTGGCGGGCTGCTCGGCCCTGCCCGAGCCCCCCGTGCGGCCCACGCTGTATGACTTCGGCCCTGGCCCACGGGTCCCGGAAGCATCCGCAACGCAGCCGCGCAGCGCACCCCTTGCGCTGGAGACCGTGGACTACGCCAGCCTTCCCGAGAGCGGTACGGCCGTGTATTACCGGCTGGCTTACGCAGATGCCCAGCAGCTGCGCCCCTACCAGGCAGCACGCTGGAGCCAGCCGCCGCAGCAGCTCATGCGCGAGTGCCTGCAAAACCGGCTGGGGCTGCAGCGCCCGGTGATTGGCACCCACGGCGCCATGGCGGCGGCGCGTTTCCAGGGCCAGGCGCCGGTGGTGTTGCGCGTGGAGCTGGAGGAATTCAGCCAGGTGTTCACCCAGCCGGATCGAAGCGACGGCCTGGTGCGCCTGCGTGCTACGTTGACGCGCCCCTCGGTGCAGGGCGAGGAGTTCCTGGCGCAGCGCCTGTTCGTGGCCCAGCGCGCCGCAGCCAGCCAGGACGCCGCAGGCGGCGCCCTGGCCATCGCCCAGGCTGCCGAGCAAGTGGCCCAGGACGTGGCGCAGTGGCTGGAGACTTCCGGGTATTGAGGGCTGCTGCCTCACCCGCGCATCAGCACCTCGATTTCGTCAGGTTGAACGGGCACGCCGCGCGTAATCAGCTCGCAGCCGTGGGCGTGCACCACGGCGTCGTCCTCGATGCGGATGCCCAGGCCGTGGAAGGCCTCGGGCACATCGGGCGCGGCGCGTACGTACAGGCCCGGCTCGATGGTCAGCACCATGCCGGGGCGCAGGATGCGGCTGGGCCGGTCCTTGATGGTCTCGCCCGAGAGCGGATCCTTGCGCTCGTGCACCTGACCAGCCTCGCCAGGTTCCACGTAACTGCCGCAGTCGTGCACGTCCATGCCCAGCCAGTGGCCGGTGCGGTGCATGTAGTAGCGGAAGTAGGCGCGGCGCTCGATCACGTCCTGCGCGCTGCCGTGCTGGCTCTTGTCCAGCAGGCCCAGGTCCAGCAGGCCCTGCGCCAGCACGGCCACGGTGGCGTCGTGCGGGTCATTGAAGCGTGCCCCGGCGCGTGTGGCGGCGATGGCAGCGTCCTGGCTGGCCAGCACCAGCTCGTACAGCGCACGCTGCGGCCCCGTGAAGCGTCCGCCCGCCGGGAAGGTGCGCGTGATGTCGCTGGCGTAGCCGTCGTATTCGCAGCCTGCGTCGATGAGCACCAGCTCGCCATCGTGCACCGGCGCGCGGTCGGCACGGTAGTGCAGCACGCAGGCGTTGGCCCCTGCGGCCACGATGGAGCCGTAGGCCGGGGCCTGCGCACCGTGCTCGCGGAACTCGTGCAGCAGCTCGGCCTCCAGGTGGTGTTCGCGCACGTCCTGGCCTGCGCGCAGCATGCGCGCGCTGCGCTGCATGGCACGCACATGGGCGCGGGCGCTGATCTGGGAGGCATGGCGCATCAGGGCCAGTTCGTGCGCGTCTTTCACCAGGCGCATTTCATCGAGCAGCAGGCACAGGTCGGCCTGGTGCGCGGGGCACAGCGCGCCGTAGCGTACACGGGCACGCACGGGGGCCAGCCAGCCTTCCACCCGCGCCGCCAGCCCGCTGTGCGTGGCAAAGGGGTACCACACGCAGGCGCGGTTCTCCAGCAGGCGCGGCAGGCGCTGGTCCAGCTCGGCCACGGAGTAGGCTTCGTCCACCCCCAGCGCGGCGACGGCGGCCTCGGGGCCCAGGCGGTAGCCGTCCCAGATCTCGCGCTCCATGTCCTTGGGCTGGCACCACAGCGTGCTGTGGCCATCGGCCGTGAGCACCAGCCAGGCATTGGGTTCGGCAAAGCCGGTGAGGTAGTAGAAGTAGCTGTCGTGGCGGTAGGCGTAGTCGCTGTCGCGGTTGCGCATGCGCTCGGGCGCCGTGGGCACGATGGCAATGCCGCCATCGCCCAGTTGCGCGGCCAGGTGCGCGCGGCGTTGCGCGTACACAGAAAGGGGAACAGTCAGGGTCATGGCGTGCTTGCGTTGAGTTCTTCCAGGCGCTGCGGCGTGCCCACGTCGGTCCAAGGGCCGGTGTAGAGCGTGGCGCTGACCCGGCCATTGTCCATGGCCCGGCGCAGCAAGGGCGCCAGCGGGGCCGCAAGCCCCTGCGGGTTGCCGGGGGGAATATCGCACCACGGCGGCGCAAACAGCGCGGCGCGCAGCAGGGCGATGGTGCTGTAGGTGTAGCGCGGCTGGGTGGATTCGGGCGGCAGGTTCAGCGCCAGCCCTTCGGGCGAAATGCCGAAGTCGCCGCGCGGGTTGTGCGCCGGATTGGGTACCAGCCACAGGTGGGCCAGCATGGGGCTGGCCGCAAAGGCCTGTGCGGCAGCGGCATCAAAGCCAAAACCGGGCACGAACACATCGCCCGCCGCGAGCCAGAACACATCGCCCAGCAGCGGCAGCGCACGCGCAATGCCGCCCGCGGTTTCCAGTGCGCCGCCAAAGTCGCGGCCCTCGTGTGAGTAGAAAATAGATAGCGCTTCACGCCCGTCTGGCAAGCCTTTCGGGCTGAAAGCGTCTTGAAAATGCGCGCTGATCTGTTCCCCCAGCCAGGCCGTGTTGATGACGGCGCGGCGCACCCCGGCCGCGTGCAGCGCCTGCAAATGCCATTGCAGCAGCGGCTGGCCGCGCACGCGCAGCAGGGGCTTGGGGCAGGTGTCGGTCAGCGGCCGCATGCGCTCGCCCCGGCCTGCGGCCAGGAGCAGGGCGGGGGGCTGCGCAAGCGGGGGGCTAGAGGGTGCGGTGGCGAGCATGGTGGCACTGTAGTGCATGGTTTGGCGGGGTCGGGCGGTGCGCTCTGGGGCAGGCCGCTAAAATCAGAGGTTTTCCCCCACCTCACTCCCGACCGGAGCCGCCCTGATGGCCAACACTCAACAAATGGCGAATGCGATCCGCGCACTCGCAATGGATGCCGTTCAACAAGCCAATTCCGGGCACCCCGGCGCCCCCATGGGCATGGCGGACATGGCCGTCGGGCTGTGGGCGCGGCACCTCAAGCACAACCCGGCCAACCCCCAGTGGTTCGACCGCGACCGCTTTGTGCTGTCCAACGGCCACGCCTCCATGCTGATCTACGCGCTCCTGCACCTCACGGGCTACGACCTGCCCATGCAGGAGCTGCAGAACTTCCGCCAGATGGGCAGCCGCACCGCAGGCCACCCCGAAGTGGGCCACACCCCCGGTGTGGAGACCACCACCGGCCCGTTGGGCCAGGGCATCACCAACGCCGTGGGCATGGCGCTGGCCGAAAAACTCCTGGCGGCCGAGTTCAACCGCGAAGGCCACACCGTGGTGGACCACCACACCTACGCCTTCCTGGGCGACGGCTGCCTGATGGAGGGCATCAGCCAGGAGGCCATTTCGCTGGCCGGCGCCTGGAAGCTGAACAAGCTCGTCGCGCTGTACGACGACAACGGCATCAGCATCGACGGCTCCGTGCAGCCCTGGTTCATCGACAACACCGCGCTGCGCTTCGTGGCCAGCGGCTGGAACGTGATCGGCCCCATCGATGGGCACGACGCCGACAAGGTGGCTGCCGCCATCGCCGAGGCGCACAAGCAGACCGAGCGCCCCTCGCTCGTCATTTGCAAGACGCACATCGGCAAGGGCTCGCCCAACCGCGCCAACACCGCCAAGGCCCACGGCGAGCCGCTGGGTGCCGAAGAGATCGCGCTCTCGCGCGAATCGCTGGGCTGGAGCCATGCGCCCTTCGTCATTCCCGACGAGGTGTACGCCGACTGGAACGCCCGCGCCACCGGCCACGCCGCCGAGCAGGCCTGGAACGATCGCTTTGCGGGCTACCAGGCCGCCTACCCCGAGCTGGCCGCCGAGTTCACGCGCCGCATGAACGGCGACCTGCCCGCGCACTTTGCCCAGACGGCGGTGGACACCGTGGTGGGTGCCCACACCAAGGCCGAGATGGTGGCCAGCCGCAAGGCCAGCCAGTTGTCGCTCGAAGCCTTCACCGCCGCCCTGCCCGAACTGCTGGGCGGTAGCGCCGACCTCACCGGCTCCAACCTCACCAACACCAAGAGCACGCCCAACCTGCGCTTTGACATGCAGGGCAATGTGGTCAAGAACGAGGCAGGCGTGGGCGGCCGCCACATCAACTACGGCGTGCGCGAGTTCGGCATGGCCGCCATCATGAACGGCGTGGCGCTGCATGGCGGCTTCATCCCCTACGGCGGCACCTTCCTCACCTTCAGCGACTACAGCCGCAACGCCATCCGCATGGCTGCGCTGATGAAGCAGCGCGTGATCCACGTCTTCACGCACGACTCCATCGGCCTGGGCGAAGACGGCCCCACGCACCAGTCGGTGGAGCACGCTGCAGCCCTGCGCATCATTCCTGGCCTGGACGTCTGGCGCCCCGCCGACACGGCCGAAACCGCCGTGGCCTGGAGCGTGGCCCTGTCCAACCATGAGCAGCCCACCGCGCTGCTGCTGAGCCGCCAGAACCTGCCCTACCTGTCCAAGCGCGACCTGGGCGACATCTCGCGCGGTGCCTACGTGCTCTCCGAGCCCAAGGACGTGGGCCTGAAGAAGAAAGCCCAGGCCGTCATCATTGCCACCGGCTCTGAGGTCCAATTGGCCCTGGCAGCGCAAAAGCAACTGGCCGAGAAAAAGATCGCCGTGCGCGTGGTCTCCATGCCCAGCACCACGAGCTTCGACCGCGAGGACGTCAAGTACAAGAAGTCCGTGCTGCCCGCAGGGCTGCCGCGCATCGCCGTGGAAATGGGCGTGACCGATTTCTGGTGGAAGTACGGCTGCGCCGCCGTGGTCGGCATCGACCGCTACGGCGAATCGGCCCCTGCAGGCGTGCTGTTCAAGCACTTCGGCTTCACAGCCGAGAACGTGGCGGCCACGGTGCAGGCGGCGCTGAAGCGCCAAAAGGCCTGACCGTTCTTGAAAGGCGATTGACGTGCGAGACGACCTGCCTCTTTTCAAAGCCAGTTTGGCGCAAGTGCAGGCCAATCGCGCACATCCGTTCCCGGTGGTGTCGCTGTTCAGCGGCGCAATGGGTTTGGATATCGGCTTGGAGCAAGCTGGACTTCGCACGGTAGTGGCGCAAGACATTGATCCCTGGTGCGTGGAAACCATCCGCCGCAATGGCCATACGGCTGTAGAGGGCGATTTGCGCCAATTGCTGCAAGACGACCCGTGCTTGGAAAGCGTGCTGCAAAACTGCGGAATGCAGGATCGGGAGATCTTTGCCGTCGTTGGTGGCCCACCGTGCCAGCCCTTTTCCACTGCGGGCAAGCGGCTGGGGGTGCAAGATCAACGCGGCCAGTTGTATGAGCATTTCGTGCAAGTGGTGCGTCTGTTGAAGCCCCGTTTCTTCGTCATGGAGAATGTCAAAGGACTGGCCTCCATGCACAGTGAGCCTGGCAACTCCAATTCGCAGCCTGTGCTAGACCACATCTTGGAGATGTTTGCGCAGTTGGGCTATCGCACGGTGCATGGCGTGCTCGATGCGGTGCATTACGGCACGCCGCAGTTTCGGGAGCGTCTGGTCATTGTGGGCAGCCGCGATGGCGAAGACGTCTTTCTGCCTTTTCCGACACATTTTCCGCAGCACCAGAATGCGCAGTTGCGCTGGCGAACGCTGGGCGATGCCCTGTTGGGATTGCCGGAGAGTGGCGCCGATGTGGGCGCCTGTGCAAATTTTTCGAACAACATTGCCCAGTACTTGAAGCATGTGCCGGAAGGCGGGAACTGGAAGAGTTTGCCCGAAGCTCTGCAACCGTTGGCCATGGGTGGCGCCTACGCATCGGGTGGCGGCAAGGTGGGTTTCTATCGGCGTCTTAGCCGCAGTGAGCCTGCACCGACGCTGGTCACCAGCCCAGTGCAAAAAGCCACTCTGTTGGCGCATCCTACGCAGCCCCGACCGCTGTCAGTGCGTGAATACGCCAGACTTCAGGGCTTCCCTGATGACTGGCGATTCGAGGGCTCTACCAGTGATTGCTATCGGCAGATCGGCAATGCGGTTCCCACTCCCTTGGGGAAGGCACTTGGACAGGCATTGATCGCAACGGCCACACAGACGGCTGTCGTTCGGGTCAAAAGAATGCGTGGTACTTCGGTACACAAACGTGTTTCTACAAATCACGCACCACTTGAAGCGCAGGAGTTGGAGTGATTTCAGACGCAATACTGCAGAAAAAGGTGGGCGAGCTCCTTGCAACGCTTTACAGCAAACGGCTAGCGGCCTTGCAAGCGCTGACGTTGGGGGATTTGCTGAAGAAGAATCCATACCTCTATCGGGCGCTGGGCGTATCGCGTCCGGTGGAGTTCATCGAGCAATCCTTGCTGGCCCGTATCTCCAGCTCGGATGAGACGATTTTTGGCAACGACTTTTTCGAGCCGCTGGCTTTCTTCTCAGCGCAGCAAGCCCAAGCGAAAGTTGCTGCTGTCAGTGTGGGGGCGGGGGCCGGGCAGGATTTTGCAATTGAGACAGCACGTGAGTATTGGGCTGTCGCGGTCAAGTCTGGAACCAATATCTTCAATGCGCAAAGTGAAAAGGGCCAGTCTGCAGAGTTTCAGCAGTTGCAGGCACGTTTGAAAAAACTGGGCAAGATGTTCCGTCCCATCATTGGCTATGGTTATGGGCGCAAAGCGGCGCCGAAAGTAGCCAGCCCCGTCGAACGCGTGGCGGGACAAAAATTCTGGGAGTTGCTGACAGGCGAGGCGGACTTCTATCTCCGCATTTCTCGTGCAATGGAAACTTTTGCCAAGGATCATGCGCTCACCTTCAGGCAAGCTCTCGCTCTCAAGCAGGATGCGCTTTTGCGCGAATTCATGATCGGTTTTGTTGCCCCCAGTGGCCATGTCGATTGGGATGCAGTCGTTGCTTTCAACAGCAGCGCCGTCGCGCCGCGACGAACTCGTACAACCTCTTCCGTTACTTCCAAAGGAGCTTCTTCATGACCATCAAGGTTGGCATCAATGGTTTCGGCCGCATCGGCCGCATGGTGTTTCGCGCTGCGGTGCAAAACTTCTCGGACATCGAGATCGTGGGCATCAACGACCTGCTCGAACCCGACTACCTGGCCTACATGCTCAAGTACGACAGCGTGCACGGCCGTTTCAAGGGCGAAGTCTCGGTCGAGGGCAACACCCTGGTGGTCAACGGCAAGAAGATCCGCCTGACGCAAGAGCGCGACCCCGCCAACCTGAAATGGAACGAAGTCGGCGCCGACGTGGTGATCGAGGCCACCGGCCTGTTCCTGGACAAGGCCAGCGCCGAGAAGCACCTGGCCGCCGGCGCCAAGAAGGTGCTGATGTCTGCCCCCTCCAAGGACGACACGCCCATGTTCGTGTTCGGCGTGAACCACGACAAGTACGCTGGCCAGGCCATCGTCTCCAACGCCTCGTGCACCACCAACTGCCTGGCGCCCGTGGCCAAGGTGCTGAATGACAACTGGGGCATCAAGCGCGGCCTGATGACCACCGTGCACGCCGCCACCGCCACGCAGAAGACCGTGGACGGCCCGTCCAACAAGGACTGGCGCGGTGGCCGCGGCATCCTGGAAAACATCATCCCCAGCTCCACCGGCGCCGCCAAGGCCGTGGGCGTGGTGATTCCCGAGCTGAACAAGAAGCTCACTGGCATGTCGTTCCGCGTGCCCACCTCTGATGTGTCGGTGGTGGACCTGACCGTCGAGCTGGAAAAGGAAGCCGACTACAAGGAAATCTGCGCCGCCATGAAGGCCGCCTCGCAAGGTGCCATGAAGGGCGTGCTGGGTTACACCGAAGACAAGGTGGTGGCCACCGACTTCCGTGGCGAGCCCTGCACCTCGGTGTTCGACGCCGAAGCCGGTATCGCGCTGGACAAGACCTTTATCAAGGTTGTAAGCTGGTACGACAACGAGTGGGGCTACTCGAACAAGTGCCTGGAAATGGTGCGCGTGATCGCCAAGTAAGCGCGCGCACATCTGTCGAGCATCGGCCCACTACCGCAAGGTGTGGGCCGATATTGTTTGTGGTGTGGTTGCTGCATCGGTGCTGTTGGGGGCTTACGCGGCGGCGTGCCGCGGTGCATGATGCGCAAATACCATGTTGGCAGTGGTGCTGATGGGTCGTTTCAGGCGCTGCCCGGGCAGCGCTGCAAGAGAGGAATGTATGTGGATTTCACGTGGTTTTGCCTTGGCCTTGGTGTGTCTGTGCCTGGGGGCCAGGGCAGAGGTGGGTGTGACCGACCAGGAGGTGGTTGTCGGCCAGTTTGCGCCTTTCAGCGGCCCTGCCGAACAGCTTGGCAAACGCCTGAACGTGGGCATCCAAGCCTATCTTCAGTCGGTCAACGCGCAAGGGGGCATCCATGGTCGCCGTCTGCGGTTGGTGACGCGGGACGATGGTTATGAGCCCGACCGGGCGGTCGCTGCTGCCAAGGGGCTGATCGAACAGGACAATGTGTTTGCCCTGGTGGGCTCGGTGGGTACGCCCACGGGCCTGGCGGCGGTGCCCGTGCTCACCTCGGCCAAGGTTCCGCTGGTGGGCATGTTCACGGGGGCGCAGGGGTTGAGGGAGCCGTTCAACCGCTACGTGTTCCATGTGCGTGCCAGCTATTTCGACGAGACCGAGCGCATTGTGCAGCACCTCACCACGCTGGGGGTCAAGAAGATCGCGGTTTTCTACCAGAACGACGCCTATGGCAAGGCCGGATTCGAGGGCGTGACGCGGGCCTTGGAAAAACGCCAGCTCAAACCCGCAGGCACCGGCACGTTTGAGCGCAACAGCACCGATGTCGGTGCAGCGCTGGCGGCTATTGTGGCCGCACAGCCCGAGGCGGTGGTTCAGGTGGGGGCTTACAAGGCGTGTGCCGAGTTCATTCGCCAGTCCCGCGCCAAGGGGTATGGCGGCCAGTTTTTCAACGTGAGCTTCGTGGGCTCCAAGGCGCTGGCGGACGAGTTGGGCGCTGCGGGAACGGGGGTTGTGGTGTCGCAGGTCGTCCCCTTCCCCTATGCGCCTTCCTCGGCCGTGGTGCGCGAGTACCAGCAGCGCATGACGGAAGCCGGTGATGCCGAGTATGACTTCTCCAGCATGGAAGGCTTTTTGATGGGCAAGGTGTTGGTCGAAGGTCTGCGGCGCGCGGGCAAGAACCTCACGCGCGAGTCCTTCATCGCGGGCCTGGAATCGATGCACGAGGTGAACCTGGGCGGGTTCGAAGTCAGCTACTCCGCGAAGGACCACACGGGTTCACGCTTCACGGCTCTTTCCATCATCGGTGCAGGAGGCCGTTTCAGGCAGTGACCGGGTGAAGGGCACATGGCGAATCCTCGCCATGTGTTGCACCGCCGTTCAGTAATGCGGCGGAAGCTCGTCGCGCAGGTTGCGCGGCGCGGCGCCGCCGGGTTCGGGCATCTGCTGGCGCAGGTGGGCGAGTTCCTGCACCAACCGGTCGATCTGCTGTTGTTGCCGGTACAGGGCCAGGTTCAACTGGTCCAGCAGATCCTCGGTGTAGCTGGCCTTGATTTCCAGCTCGGTCAGGCGCTGGTCGGTGGCGTGGGTGTCGCTCATTCCTCCGCCGTGCGGATGGTGTCGCGCCCGTTGCGGTCTTTCACGCGGCCCAGGTCGTTGTCCAGGGCGCGTGCCAGCTTCTCCACAGCGCCGGTGAAGGCGTCGGCCAGCTTGTCGGCGTCGGCCGACACGCCCACGGGCTGGCGCCCTGCGGGGCGTGCCTCGATGCGGCAGCGCTTGTCGTTGGCGCCGGACTTGCCGGCGTCTTCATCGGACAGGAAAACTTCGATGCGGGTGACCTGATCCTTGAAGCGTGCCAGGCGCGATGCGGTCTCTTGCTGTACCCATTGGGCCAGCGACTCTCCGCCCTGGATCTTGTTGTCGGTGTGGACTTGTACTTGCATGGGTTCTCCTTTCTGAGCGATGGGTCGGTGTGGTGACCGGGATGATGCGGTCTCCACGCCTACATCATGCCCGGATTTACGGCGAGATTTTTGTAGTGGAGGGCAAGTTCGTCTGGATCAGAGTTTGTCCAGTGCCACCGCAGGCGACCAAGGCGCCCCAGGCGGCAGCGCTCGTGCGGCCTGGAGGCGCTCCAGCAGCCGCTGCGCGGTGGTGTCGCCCGGCAGGTGCTGCAGCAGCGCGTGCAGGTGGGTGCTGGCCTCATCCCAGGCACGGGCGTGAAAGGCCTGCAGCGCGGCGTGCGATAGCTGGCAGACCTGTGCGTCATCGCAGGGCGTGAACACGCGCACGGGTTCGGACTTGCCTTTGACGATCACATCGTCCAGCGGGCGCAGTGCGATGTCGGCAGGCAGTTGGGCTGCCGTGGCCCCCGACACCAGAATGCCGGTACCAAAGGCCTTGTTCGCGCCTTCGAGGCGCGCCGCCAGGTTCACCGCGTCGCCGATGGCGGTGTACGAGAAGCGATGTTCCGAGCCCACATTGCCCACCACCACGCGGCCCGTGTGCAGGCCGATGCGCATGTGGATGCCGGGCAGCCCGCGCGAGCGCAGCGCGGCCACCAGCGGCTCCATGGCCTGCTGCATGGCGATGGCTGCGCGCACGGCGTGCTCGGCGTGCTGCGCATCGGGCAGCGGTGCGCCCCAGAAGGCCATCACCGCGTCGCCGATGAACTTGTCCACCGTCCCGCCTGTGGCGTGGATCAGCGGCGTCATGGCGTTGAAGTAGCCCGTGAGCACCTCTACCGTCTGCTCGGCGCTCAGTTGCTCCGACAGGGTGGTGAAGTTCGCCAGGTCGGTGAACAGCAGCGTGACGTCGCGCGCCTCTCCGCCCAGGCGCAACAGCTCGGGCTGGGCAATCAGGCGCTGCACCACCTCGGGTGGCACGTACTGCGCAAACATGGCGCGCACCTGGCGTGCACGCTGGCGCGCCGTGGCATAGGCCACCAAGGCGGTGGCACCGTACATGGCCAGCACGGCGGCCAGGGGCAGCAGCGGCGGCAGCCACAGCCGCGCCTGGCTGAACAACCACCACGACAGCAGCAGCACCGCGCCCGACAGCCCCGCCGCCAGCCCCGCCACCGCGCCGGGGTGCCAGCGCACGCTGGCGGGCACCAGCAGCGCCAGGGCCAGCAGCACCAGCGCGGCGCTCCAGCCCTCGGGCAGGGGTTGCAGCGCATCGCCCGCCACATGGTTGTCCAGCAGCGTTGCCTGCAGTTCCACTCCGGGGAACAGGCGCTCGCCGCCGAGCGCGGCAAAGGGGGCGTTGAAGAGGTCGGCCTGTGTGTGCTGCAGCTCGCTGGCGCTCAAGGCCGAGCGGCCCACCAGCACCACCTTGCCGCGAAAGTAGCCCGCGGGCAGCAGGCCGGGTTCCAAGGCCTGGTAATACGAGCGCGTGTCAAAGCTGCCGCGCGGGCCCCGGTAGGCCACCAGGCGGTCGGTGTCTTTGGATGCAGTGGGCGCAGGGCGTGCGCCCAGGTGCTGCGCCAGGGTGGCCGCAAAGCTCCCCGCGCTGGGGGGCATGCGGCGCACCACAAAGTCGTCGTCGGGCTCTACCCCGGCGTCGCCATGCTGCGCCCCGGCATCGCGCAGCGGCTGCAGCGGAAGCACCTCGGTCCACAGCGTGGCGCTGGCGCTGTCCACCTTCTCGCGGCTGGAGGCCAGCACCACGGGAATGCCGGCGGCCACCGCACGGTCCACCGCCTGGGCCAGGGCGGCGTCCTGCGCCGGGTCGGCGGCGGGGTCGGCAAACACCACGTCAAAACCAATGGCGCGCGCGCCGTCCTCGCGCAGGCGGTCGATCAGGCGGGCGTGCAGGCTGCGCGGGAAAGGCCAGCCCTGGCCCAGTTGCTGGAAGCTGGGTTCGTCGATTGCCAGGATGGCCACGGGCACGCTGCTGCGCCCCGGCGCGGCGAGCGTGGTCCACAGGTCAAAGCTGCGGAACTCCAGCGCATGCCAGGGGCGGCTGTGCGCGGCGGCCCACACCAACAGCAGGGCCAGTAGCGCCGCGCCGAACGGCTTAAAAACGGTAGCGCGCATCCAGCACGAAGCGGGCCTTCTGGCGCGCAGACTTGGGACCCCACAGGTTGAGCGCTGCCATGCCCACCACCCAGCCCTTGTCGGTGGACTCCCAGAAGCCCATCAGGTCCAGGTTCCAGCCCGGTGGGCGGCGGGTGAGGTTCTCCTTGTCCTCAAACCGTTCGGAGCGGTACACCGCGCGGCCGCTGAGGTACCAGCGCGCACTGCTGGCCCAGGTGGCGCCCAGCACGGCGGTGTGGCGCGGAATGTAGGGGATCATGCGCCCGCTCACGCGCTCGTCCCCTTCGCCAAACGCGCTCTGGCTGTGCTGGTACAGGTACTTGGCGTAGCCCGACCACTGGCGGCTGAACATGTGGTTGACGCTGCCTGCCAGCACCTTGAGGGTGCCGCCCTCGTAGCTGGGCGTGTCTTCGAGCAGGTCGGTGCTGGAGAGGTTGGTCAACTGGGCATTGCGCAGCTCCTCCAGAAACGGCAGGCTGGGCGTGCGCAGGTCCACGCCGATGGTGCCGGGGTTGGACAGACGCAGGTGGTCGGCGCGCAGCTTGACGAAGGTGGAAGCGCCCCACTCGTGGCTCCATTGCAGCACAGCGCGCTTGTGGCGGCCACCAGCTTCAAGCAACTGGTCTTCCACGGGGATGCCTGCGGTCTCGATGCCTGCCAGGGTGGAGGTGCTCAGCGGACGCATCCAATCCTGGTAGGCCAGGCGCAGCGTGTGGCCGGGGGCGGGTTGCAGCACCAGGCCTGCGCGCGGGGTGAAGACGCGTTCGGTGTCGTGGCGCTGGGCGATGTCGCCGTCGACCTGACCCAGCAGGTCCAGCGCATAAACGTTTGCGCCCACCACGCGGTGTCGAACTTGCTGCCAGCCCATAGCCGCATCAAGGCTGAGCGTGGGGTTGTAGCGGTGGCTGCCCGCCAGGGTGAAGGCGGTGTAGCGTCTGTCGATGACATTGGCGCCGCCAAACACCAGGCGGTCGGCGTACAGCAGATCTCCGCCAGGTGTGGATGCCGAGATCAGTCCCTCGGCAAGGACCTGGTTGAACTGCTTTTCGGCCACATGCTCCAGGGTCGCGCTCCAGCGTGTGCCGGGTTGCGGGTCAAAGGTGTGGCGCACCTGCAAGTCATTGAACTGTTTGCGTGGGTTCGCACCCATCCCCAGGATGCCACTCAGAGGTTCCAGCGTGAAAAAGGCCGGAAAGTTCTTGAGCAGGCTGTCATCCAGGCTGCGCCCCAGCTTGACCCATGTCTGCGCTGTGGGATGCCATCGGTAGGAAAAGCCCAGTGCGCCCTGGGTCTGGGTTCTGTCCAGCGAGGAGCGAAAGAGGTTCTGCGCGCGCAGATCAAGGTCGAAGTGGTTGGCATAGGCGAACAGGTTCAGTCGCTCTGTGGGCTGAGCACCCAGCCCCACCGAGAGCACTTGCCCATCCACTTCTGCCGTGCCCGAGGCGTCATAAAACGCCGCCTGGTTGACCACCCCCACATCCACCGGAAACCGCAGCGCACGGGCCGTCTGAGCCTTCACAAACCACGACAGCGGCACATGGCGGTTGTCCATGCCGTTGAGCGTGAGCGCGGGCGAGGCCAGGCGATAGAACTCGCGGTCCAGCGTCAGCCCCACGGCGCCGTGGCTGCCGGGGCGCTGCAACAGCGAGGCGTGGCGCTGGCTGGCGCCAAAGGCCATGGGGTCGGTGAGGAAGCCCTGGTACAGGGCCGAGTTCTTGTTGAACTCGCCCGCGTAGCGGTCGGCCAGGAACAGGTGGCTGCCGCCCCAGTAGGGATAGAAGCTCTGCTGCGCCAGTTCCAGCGCCCAGTCTTCCATGCCGAAGAAGGCCAGCGCCGCGCCCAGGTTGGCGCTGCCCTTCTGGTCGTTGGCCAACTGGTTGAGCGAACGCAGGTAGGGCATGCGCTGTGCGCCTGCGCGCGCGGCCGCCACGGCCTCGCCGGGCTGGAACAGGTCGGTGTGGATCTGCGCCAGCAGCATGTGGGGCACGGGGTCCTTGTCGTCCAGCACGGCGGCCTGTTGCAGCGTGGTGATGGCGTCCTGGTGGCGCCCGAGCTGGTAGTAGGCGACCGCGGTCCAGGTCTTGGCGCGGGCGTAGCGCGGCTCCAGGACGCCCGCGCGCAAAAAGGCGTCGAGCGCGGCTTCGGGCTGGCCCTGCTTGAGCCGCAGCAGGCCCAGGCCGGTGAGGGCAACGTAGTCGGCGCTCTGGTCCTGCAGCGCAGCCTGGAAGGCGCTTTCGGCGTCGGCAAAGCGGTTGGCAAAGGTCTCCAGCGTGCCGCGTTCGCCCTGGGCCTGCGCCAGGTGCGGTGCCAGTGCAAGCGCCTGCTGCAGGTGTTGGCGCGCGGGGCCGGTGTCCTCGCGCTCGGTGTGCGCGCTGCCCAGGCCCAGCCAGCCGCGTGCGTCCTGCGGGGCCAGTTGGGTGGCTTCGGTGTAGGCGGCCAGTGTGCTCGGCGCATCGCCCTGGCGGCGGGCCAGGGCGCCACGGGCGAGCGCCAGTTCGGGGTGGGGTGCCTGGCCCTGGGCGAGCGTGGCAGCGGCGTCGCCCGCGCGGTCCTGCAGCAACTGCGCGCGGGCCAGTTGGGCCAGCAGTGCGGGGTGGGCGGGCCACTGTTGCAGCGCGTCCTGCAGGGTGGCCACTGCGGCCTGGCCTTCGCCACCCATCAGCAGCAGGTCGGACTGCATGAGCCACACCGGCAAGGGGGGGCGCTGGGGCATTTGCTGCTGCGCCAGTGCGCGTGCTTCCGGCCATTGGCCGGCCTGCAGTGCAATGGCCAATTCCAGGGCGGCGCCCCAGGATGCAGGCGCCTGGGCGCGCGTCTGGGCCAGGGCGCTGCGCGCGCGGTCGATCTGGCCTGCCGCCAGCGCGGCGCGCACCGGCTCCAGAGCCGCAGGCAGGGGCTCGGCGGCCAGGTGGGGCAGTGGGTCGGGCTGCAGGGCGTTGACCCACTGCACGCTCTCGCGCGGCTGCACCAGCATGAGCTTGACCGGGGCCTTGCCCACTTCGGCATAGGCGGCTTCGTTGGCGCTCAGTGTCAGCGTGCCCTGGGGGTTGCCAAACTCCACCGTGCCCGACAGCACCGTGAGCAGCGTGCGCCCGTCGGGTTCCACGCTGATGTGCCAGTCGGTGCCGCGGATGGCGGCGGTGGCTGCGGGGGTTTGCAGCTCCAGCGGGCTGCCGGGCGGGCGGCGGGTCTGTGTCCAGGCGCGCCCGGCCTCTAGGCGCAGCGTGGTGGTGCCCTGCCCGGCGGCGGCCAGCGCCTTGACCTGCAGCACCGTGTTCTGGTGCAGGCGCACCTGGGTCTGGTCGGCAAACAGCAGGGCCATGCGCGCGGCCTCGCGCGTGCGCACAGAGTCGCCAGCGGCCAGGGCCTGGGCGGTGCGGGCGGGGCTCCAGGCCGTGGCGCTGGCCGGGCGCTGGTCGCCTGCGCCTTGCAGGTCCACGATTTCGGCGGCAGCGCCGGCAGGCACTGCGGCCAGGCTTTGCAGGGGCCACGCCAGGGCCAGGGCGCAGAGCAAGGGGTGGGCGCGAAGGGGCGGCAAGGGCATGGAGCTTCCTTGGGATGGGCAAGGCCGCAGGGCCAGGTGGGATGGCGGAAATTATGCGACCGGTGGGTGACACACGGATACAGGGTTGGCACGTAAAAGCAACAGCGCAGCACCATCTGCCCTGCCCGCACGGCCCGACGGATTGCGCCTACAGACGCAGAGCCCGCGCAGTGCTACAAAAGCAGCATGTTTGCACCGCGCCGCCTCAAGATCGGGCTGTCGGCCTGTTTTCAGCATGCCGACCCTTCGCGTTCGCTGTTCACCGGCAAGACGCTGCAGTACGTCGAACAGTCGATCGCGCACTGGATCATGTCGGCCGGCGCCATGGTGGTGATGGTGCCCTGCCCCACGGGGGAGACGGCGCGTGGCGACGTGACCCTGGCGCACTATGCCGAGTGGCTCGATGGCGTGGTGATGCACGGCGGCGCCGACGTGTGGCCGGGCAGCTATGGTGAGGAGCCGCTGCGCGAGGAATGGCTGGGTGACCGCGTGCGCGACCTGTACGACCTGGCCGTGGTCGAGGCCTTTGCACAGGCGGGCAAGCCCATTTTTGGTGTGTGCCGGGGGCTGCAACTCATCAACGTGGCGTTTGGCGGCGCGCTGTACCAGGACATTGAGACCCAGCACCCCGGCGCGCAGCAGCACCGCAACGCGCGCACCTACGACCAGCATTTCCATGAGATCGACCTGGTGCCCGGCTCGCGTCTGGCGCACCTGTACCCCGGCCAGCGGCGGGTGACGGTCAACAGCATCCATCACCAGGGCATCAAGAAGCTGGCGCCCGGTTTTGTGGTCGAGGCCGTCAGCCACCCCGACGGCATCCCCGAGGCCATCCGCCGCAGCCCCTTGCGCGGGCAGGGCTACATTGCGGCCACGCAGTGGCACCCCGAGTTCCATGTGCAGGGCTCGCACACGCTGGACGACACGGCCATCCTCCAGGACTTTCTGGGGGCCTGCAGTGCGGCGCGCTTCCGGCCTTTCCCGGCCGTGAGCCCGCTGCACATCCGCGACCGGGCCGCGCGCCTGCTGCGCCAGGCCTTGCTGCGCGATGTTTTCACGACAGAAAACACCATTGGGCGCTTGATGGGTAAGCGCAAGTAGCTATTGTTTTAATAGCGATTTTGGGCTGCGGTTCTGGCTTTCTCTGCGCTGGGTAAATCCCTGGCAAGTCACCAGGGCTGTCCGCCCAGCGACTGCCATCACACCCGCTCCCGCGCTAGCATGGTTGCCCCACAAGGAGCCTCACCCATGCTGAACTTTGAATTCCACAACCCCACCCGCATCGTCTTTGGCCAAGGCAAGGTGGCCGACCTGGCGCGCCTGGTGCCGCCGCAGGCACGGGTGCTGGTGCTGTACGGTGGCGAGAGCGCACGGCGCACCGGCACGCTGGGCGAAGTGCGCGCCGCACTGGGCGAGCGCAGCGTGAGCGAGTTTGGCGGCATCGAACCCAACCCCAGCTACGAAACGCTGATGCGCGCCGTGGAGCAGGTGCGCGCCGAGAACATCGACTACCTGCTTGCTGTGGGTGGCGGCTCGGTGATCGACGGCACCAAGTTCGTGGCGGCCGCCGCCTGTTTTGACGGCGAACCCTGGGACATCCTGCTGCAACGCGGGCGCAATGTGCAGCGCGCGCTGCCGCTGGCCAGCGTGCTCACGCTGCCCGCCACGGGCTCGGAGATGAACAACGGCGGCGTGGTCACACGCAAGGCCACGCAGGCCAAGCTGTCGTTCTCCAGCGTGCACTGCTTTCCGCAGTTCTCGGTGCTCGACCCGACCAAGACCTACACCCTGCCTCCCGCGCAAATTGCCAACGGCCTGGTGGACGCCTACGTGCACGTCATGGAGCAGTACCTGACCTACCCCGTGCAGGCACGCCCGCAGGACCGCTTTGCCGAAGGCCTGCTGCAGACGCTGGTGGAAATCGCCCCCGGCGCGCTGGCCGAGCCGCCCGACTACCACCACCGCGCCAACCTGATGTGGACGGCCACGCTGGCGCTCAACGGCCTGATCGGTGCGGGCGTGCCGCAGGACTGGGCCACGCACATGATCGGCCACGAACTCACCGCCCTGTACGGCATCGACCACGCGCGCACACTGGCCATCGTGCTGCCTTCGCTCCTGCAGTCGCAGCGCGCGGCCAAGCGCGAGAAGCTCCTGCAGTACGCCGAGCGCGTCTGGCATGTCAGCGGCGGCACCGAGGAGGAGCGCATCGACGCTGCCATCACGCACACCCGCGCATTTTTCGAGAGCGTGGGCATCCCCACGCGCCTGTCCGCCTACGGCCTGGGGCGCGAGGCGGTGGACGCCGTGGTGGCGCAGCTCACGGCGCACGGCATGCTCAAGCTGGGCGAGCACCGCAGCATCACGCCCGAAGTCAGCCGCGCCATCCTGGAAGCGGCGCTTTAAGAGCCTGTTTGCGCTCTTTTCATGGGGTACGTTGCCCCGCAAAAGCAGTGGATGCAAGGCGCAAATCGCAGCCGGGCTGGTGGCCCGGCGAGGATTTGCAACGCCGCAGACGCTGCTTTTGCGGGGCAACCCTTCGGGCAAGGCAGCAAGCCGCCACGCTCGTTGTTGCCCGCCTTGCCCAGGCCACCAGCATGGGCTGCGGCAGGCGCCTAGATCGTGGCGGCTTGTTGCCTTGCGTACCCCATGAAAAGAGCGCAAACAGGCTCTAAGGATTTTGTGGCTCTGGCGCCCGAATATCAAGCGCCAGTAGCTATCAAAAAAATAGCAATCAGTGGTGGTGCCCGTGGGCACCATGCACATGGCGGTGCGCGATTTCCTCGGTCGAGGCGGCACGCACGTCCGTCACCTTGCACGAAAAGCGCAGCGCCTGGCCGGCCAGCGGGTGGTTGCCGTCGAGGTGCACCTCGGGGCCCTTGATCTTCACCACGTTGAACACCTGGGGCTGGCCGTCGGCACCTGCGCCCTGCAGTTGGCCGCCCACCTTCACGCCGGGCGGGAATTCGCTCTTGGGGATGGTGCGCACCAGCGATTCGTCGCGCGCGCCAAAGGCATCTTCCACGGCCAGGTCGATGGTGGTGGCAAAGCCCGTGGCCTGGCCTTCCAGCGCGGCCTCCACCTTGGGGAAGATGTTCTCGTAGCCGCCGTGCAGGTAGGCCAGGTTGCCCGCGTCCAGCGGCTTGCCCTGGGGCGTGGTCACCTTGTAGCTGATGGTGACGGCGGTGTCTTTGCTGATGTTCATGCGGCGCTTTCTCTAGAAACCGGTTCGGGGGCAAAGACGGGATTGTCCCTCACGGCAGGCTCTCGGTCGCCTCGCCGGGGTAGCGCGCGAAGCGCCGTGCCGTGCCGCCATGCACCGGGTCGCCCTCGGGCCAGGGCCAGCCGCCGAACTGCGTGCGCCGGTAGTCGGCCATGGCCTGCATGATCTCCTCGCGCGTGTTCATCACGAACGGGCCGTACTGCGCCACCGGCTCGCCCAGGGGCTGGCCCTGCAGCAGCAGGCATTCCACGGCCTGGGTGCCGGTGTTTTCCAGCGCCCAGTCCTGGCCTGCCACCAGCTCCAGCGCGGTGTGCTCCGCCACATTCTGCGGCCCCACGCGCAAGCCCTGGCCCGCAAAAAAGTACAGCATGCGCCGCGTGCCCACGCCGCGCGCAGCGGGCAGTACCCAGCGCGCGCCGGGCTCCAGGTGCAGCGTCCAGATGGCCACGTCGGCGTCCGGCTGCGCGGCCCAGGATTCGGGCGGCGGTGCCAGCGGCTCGGCGGCCCCGGGTAGCCCACCGGCCACCACGGTGACGGTGGTCAGGCGCCCGGCATCGTCGCGGTGCGCCAGGCGCGGAATGCGCTCGTTCCACAGCATGGTGAAGTGCGGCGCCGCCATCTTCTGGCGCGCGGGCAGGTTCAGCCAGATCTGGAACAGCTCCAGCGGGTTCGGCCCGTCGGTGCGCAGCAAGGGGAACATCTCGGAATGCTGAATGCCCCGCCCTGCCGTCACCCACTGCACATCACCACCGCCAAAGCGCGCGGCCGCGCCCAGCGAGTCGGCGTGGTCGATCAGGCCCTTGCGCACCAGCGTCACGGTCTCGAAGCCCCGGTGCGGGTGCACCGGAAAGCCCGGCACCGCGTCGCCGTGGTACATGCTCCAGCCGTCCTGGCGGCTGAAGTCACTGCCGATCTGGCGGCCGCCCAGCAGGTGGGACGCCGGGCCGAATGCGCCGTTGCCCGCCGGGTAGGCGTCGTCGTGGTGGGCGCAGAACAGGAAAGGGTCCAGCGTGGGCCACAGCGGGCCAAGGGGCTGGGTGGACAGGGTGGGCGAGGAAGTGGTCATGGCAATGCTCCTGCGTGTATTGGAGCGGCATAGCGCGCGCAGGAAAAGCCCCCGGCGCTGCAACACTGCGTTCCAGCGGTGCACTTGAACCCGAAACTCTCCCGCATCCAGCGAGTGCGAGTGCGCACCTATTCGATCACACCCTCGGTCATGTCGGCCGCGATCAGCCTGAACTGCTCCAGCGCCGCCTGCAGGTCTTCCACGATCTCCTGCGCAATCACGCCGGGCGCGGGCAGGTTGTCACTGTCGGCCAATGAATCGTCCTTGAGCCAGAAGATGTCCAGGCTGGTCTTGTCACGCGCGACCAGTTCGTCATAGCTGTAGGCGCGCCAGCGGCCTTCGGGGCTCTCTGGCGACCAGGTGGCCTGCCGCTGGTGGCGGTTGCCCACCTTGTAGAGGTCCACAAACTCATCCAGATCAGCCCGCGTGAGCGGGTTGGTCTTGAGGGTGAAGTGCTTGTTGGTGCGCAGGTCGTAAATCCACAGCTGCTTCGTCCATGGCGTTTCACTTGCGCCCTTCTTCTCGAAGAACAGCACATTGGCCTTCACGCCCTGGGCGTAGAACAGGCCCGTGGGCAGGCGCAGCAGGGTGTGCACATCGCACTCGTGCAGCAGCTTCTTGCGGATGGTTTCGCCCGCTCCGCCTTCAAACAGCACGTTGTCCGGCAACACCACCGCTGCGCGGCCGTGGGTGGTGAGCAGCGTCTTGATGTGCTGCACAAAGTTGAGCTGCTTATTTGAAGTGGTAGCCCAGAAGTCGTCGCGCTCGATGGTGTCTTTTTCGGTGCTGGTGCGGCCGTCTTCACCCACGATAACGGTGCTGCTCTTCTTGCCAAAGGGCGGGTTGGCCAGCACCACCTCATAGCGTTCGCCGGGGTCAGCCGCCAGCGCGTCGCCCACCACCACGGGCACGGATTTCTCAGAGCCAATGCCGTGCAGCATCATGTTCATGGCGCACACGCGGGCCGTGGCCTGCACCAGCTCGTAGCCGGTAAAGGCCTTTTCCTTCAGGTGCTTGAGCTGGTCGCGTGTGAGGCTCTTGTTGTGGCTGGTGATGTAGTTGTGCGCGGTGAACAAAAAACCACCCGTGCCACAAGCCGGGTCGCAAATGCGCTCGGCCGGCAGCGGTGCGATGCAGTCAACCATGGCCTGGATCAATGCACGCGGCGTGAAGTACTGGCCCGCACCGCTCTTGGTGTCTTGCGCGTTCTTTTCCAGCAGGCCCTCGTAGGCATCGCCCTTCACATCGGCACCCAGAATCGTCCAGGTCTCGGCGCCAATCAAATCGACGATCACACGGCGCAGTTTGGCCGGGTCCTGGAACTTGTTTTGTGCCTTGCCAAAAATCAGGCCCAGCGTGCCCTTCTCTTGCCCCAGCCTTTCCAGCGCGTGGCGGTAGTGTTCAAACAGCTCGTCGCCGTCCTTGGCCAGCAGCGTGGGCCATGCGTAGGCGGCGGGTACGATGCTGGGGTGGTTGTAGGGCGGTGCGCTGCGCTCGTCGGCCATCTTGAGGAACAGCAGGTAGGTCAGCTGCTCCACATAGTCGCCATAGCTCATGCCGTCGTCGCGCAGCACGTTGCAGTAGTTCCAGAGCTTCTGGACGAGGGAGTGGGTGGTGGTGTTCATGGTGCCGATGTTTCGTTCATACCTCTGAGCAGCGCCTGCAACTGCATGGCGGCTTGCTCCGGGCTTCTGGGGTTCATTTGCCCGGGCAATATGCCGGGCTGTTCGGTACGCACCTGTTGCGCAATGATGGCGCTCACGCGTTCCAGGGCCTTGGTGTCGAGCTGTTTCGCAATATCGCGGCCCAGCATGCGCGCACCCGCCAGAAGATAGTCAAAGCCATCCTCCTGCGTCCATGGCAAACATTCGCCCCACAACCGCGCCTCATGCCCTGTGTCGAGGTAATGGTTCAAGATCTGTTGAAGATCCTGCGCATCCTTGCCCGGCGAGCGGTGATGGCGATCTTGCCAGCAGACGATCTTGAGCCAGGCCAGGGCGGGCAACGACACCACCGCAGCCTGCACGCCCTGTGGCAAAGCCACGTTTGCGGCAGCAGCCAGTGCCTCGCGAAAGCCGAACACGTCCATCACCACGTCCCCGGCGGGCGGCCATGCAATCTGCCGCTGCCCGGTCTCGATGGCGCCAAAAGGAACCAGGTCGATGGGCAGACCACCGCCATGGCGCAATCGGTGGGGCAGGCCCTGTGCTTGCTCAAACCGTCCGGAGTGAACCAGCTGGTTGCGCAACCGCTCAAAAGTGGCCCAGTCGTTGACGGCCAGCGCAAAGTCCACATCGGTCGTCTGGCGTTGCACAGGCACCCCCCATGCATAGTGCAGGTGCAGGTCGCGCGCAAAGGCTCCGGTGATCAGCAGGGCAATTCCCAGTGGTGCCGCCATGGCCTGCACATCGGCCACCACACGGGCATGCAGACCGAGTTCAGCCTTGTGCGAAAGTGCCAGCAAGGTATTGCTCATACAGGACATGTGCGGTTTCGATGCAGCGGCCATCCCCCGTGGCCAGCAAATCGGCGTACACCAGAACCGTGGGCACGGCGTCGGGCCGTGGCCCGGCGGGCAGCTGGCCCCAGAAAGGCTTGCGCCACTCCAGCGTGCGCTCGGTCTGACCATGGGCCCTGGTCATGCGCTGCCTGGCCATCAGCGGGGTTGGCAGGCGCTGGGCATAGATGGTCAGGACACCGGGGCGCAGGTAGTTGGTCAGCAGGCTGGCGGCCGGCTCGCCGCCCCACAACGCCTCGGCCGGGTCCAGTGCCCATGTTGTCCAGGTATCGAACCCGGGCGTTAGATACACCCCCTGCAAGGTCTTGGCGCGCAGACGGCGGGCATAGGCCTGGGCCCAGGCATCGAGCACACGGCGCGTGGCGTCCAGTCGGCGGCGTTTGCCCAGCACCACCAAGTGCCCCAACTGCTGCAAGTCCTGCAGCACTGCGGGCACCCCACCCAGGGCCACACCTGCTGCGGCAGCAATGGCCCGGTGGGGCGCGTTGGCCAGCGTGGGGTCGCACAGCAAGGCAAACAGAACTTTCAAACCCGCAGGCGTATCCGCCCGGCCTGCAGCGGCAGGCACGGGCTTGGTAGCCGGCTTGCGCCCGGTGATGAAGACCAGCGGCGCGGGCAGCCAGGCATTGCCCACAGTGTCGGCAAACGGCTGCCCTTGTGCGCGCAAGTCGTCGGCCACGGGCGGCGTGACGTATTCAGCCGCCAGCACCGTGGGGTTGCCGCCCACGGCAGCCTGCTGGCGTGCCTGCATCAGTGCAGCCCCCATGGTGGCGCGCGCCAGGTGGGGCGCTGGCACCACCGTGTAGTCAGCCCCTGGTTCCATGGGCCCCACGCGCAGGGTGAATGCGCCCCCGGGCGCGGACAGTGCGTTTGCCGACACGCCCATGGCGACCAAGGCCTGCGCCACGCGCTCGGCCAACACAGCGGGTTGATCTGCTTTCATGGAAACGTTCATTTTTTATGAACACACCTGCATTTTGAACGATGAACGTCAGGCATGGGAAATATCTCGTTGTTCAATTTTAATGAACAACATGATTTATTGAACATAATTCCGTGGCGGCTCTTGTTCGGGCCGTTGGTTCGCCATGCAGTCCGCCCCACGCAGGGGCCCAGCACCGGCATGACTTGTGGATCAAATTGGCTTCTAGCGCCCGTATTCATTGCGCAAGAAGCTATCAATACAGGAGCAAAAACAATTCCCTTGAGGCGCCTAAGCCGCGCTCGTTCCAGAAAATGCCCTGGCCAGCGTCGCCTGCCGCAGCGCCTGCGCGCGCTGGAGGTTGGCATCGACCTCGGCTTCGACTTCGCGGATGATGGACAGGTGGCGATCGACTTCGGCGACGATTCGGACTTGTTCAGGTAGCGGTGGCAATGGCACACAAACTGCCCTGACCAAGCTCAAATTCAAATTCGGCTGAACTCCACCAGACGCCACTTTGCGCATCTCTTCGTAGTTGAGTTCGAGAAAGTGGCGCAAATAGCCACGGATGGACGAATCAACCTGCAAGGCAGCCAGCGCCTGATTTGTCGATGCCGGAATGCGAAGCTCAGTGCATTTGCCACGTGTCTTGCCCTCGCCATACATGGCGATCAGGAGGGTCCCAATCGGGTAGAGCGTCAGATTGGTTTCTGCAAGCGCCAGCTTGGTCACAAACTCAGATGCTTGATCAACGTAGTCGCCATTCACAACACTACTCGTGACCCAGGGCACATCTCCATCATTCCAATACGCTGCCTTGTCGCGCTTTGGAGTTGCGCCAGTTCCAACATCTGCCAGCTGATCAACGCTGGCCCAGGTCCAACCTTCGGGCAAAGTCGTTTCCACTGTTGGTGCCTCGGGCGCTTTCCACTTTCCACGCCCCGCCCACTTCGCCCGCCGCTCCTCAAGAATTCGCTGCAAAAGCTGTTCGCCAGTCTCGTAGGTGCGGCCTTCGCGGCGGGCCTGGGTGGCTTCGGTTTCTACGAGGCGGCCTTCGACGGCGGCTTTGAGGACGGAGGCTTTGTAGCGTTTGAGGTTGGCTTTGACGCGCTGGAGGTTGGCGACGGCTTCGTCGAGGCGGGAGAACTGCTTTTCGAGTTCGGCGACGATTTCATCCTGCACAGCCGGTGGCGCGACAGGAATCGGAATTCGGGACAACATCGTGGCATTCACGTTCTGAACCGCAATGCCTTTCTTGCCCGTATTGATTGCCTGCCAATAAGCAGGGCTCTGAAGGTAGTACTTCAGATACTTCGTAGAAATTGACGTTTTGGGCCGAAAGCGGATCAGGTAAGACGCGAACACTGCTGGCTCGGGTTTCACGACCAAGTAGTTCACACCAATCGAGCCAGTGCGCGAAATTAGGATGTCGCCATCTTTGATGAGGTACTTTTCCAAATCGCTGGGAGCTTCCACACAATAGGGAACGCTGCTCCAATCCACAACGCCGGGCGTGATGTCCGTCGTGCGCAGAAATTTGACACCGCTCCCAGCCTTGTCAGCTTTGGTGGTCCATCCGTACTGAGATTTCTCGCAGAGCGAGCCCAACGTTTCAAGCGTCCAACTTGCAGGAAGGGCTGCGGCAATTTGCGCATGCAGTGGTGCGAGTTCGTCGGCTTCGTCAATTTCCTCAATCACTTCACTCACGCCGCCAACTCCCGATTCAACTCCTCAATCACCTTGGGCAGTTCCGCGCCAAAGAGCTGGTGCACCTTGCCTAGGCCGCCTTGGGCGTTGGATTGTTTTTGATGTTTCATATTGTTCGTGGCCCGTTTGGCCCATTTATGGCCCGTTTGCCTTGCGCGGTGAGGCGGTATTTTTGTTGGCTGCTAGTAGGCTTGTCAGGCAGGGTCATTTCCAACCAACCTTGATCTATCAGGGGTTTAATGACTTGGTTCCTGAACTTGGTGCGGTCGGTGCGTCCGTCAATAGCCATCAATTCGGTCAAAGCCGCGCCAGTGCTGGCTTTGGCGAGGATTTCGACTTGGTGCCGACTTAGTGCCGACTTAGTGCCTGACTGGGTCCCTGCCGTGGCCGCTTCAGCACTCTCCGCTTCACCCGTGTGCCTCCAAAGGGTCTGAATAAATTGCCCACCGTCTTGCCGGAACTCGGGCGCGGGCAAGCCCGCCTGGGTGCACAGGTGGATCATGTCCAGCGTGCCGGTGCCGGCCTTTTCAATGTACCGGGCCAAAAACAGCGGCTCGGCTATGCGCGGACTGCGGGGAATGGACGCATGGGGGCGGCGCAGGTTGTCCACGGTGAGTTGCGGGGGCAGTTCGCCGGGGTTCCATATTTCGAGCCGATCGGCAAACAACATGACTTGCACCGAGGCGTTGGAGGTGTAGTCCCGGTGCGCCACGGCGTTGACGATGGCCTCGGCGACGGCTTCGCGCGGCAGTTCGTAATCCACCGGGGCCTGTGCGCCTGCAGCGCGGGTGCCGACCCTGCGATCGATTTTGGAAAGCACAAAATCCAGCGCCTGATCGACCAGCTCAAACACCGAGCCCTTGTAGATGTGGTATGAGGGAATGGGCTTGCTGACTTGCGTGCCATGAAAGTGCATGCACTTGAGTTCCGAGCTGGGTAAGAAACGCTGCGGAGCCTGCCCGAACAGCAGGATGGCTGCATGGCTGGGCTGCCCGGCATCCAGCAAATTCAAGTGCGTCAACGCGCTGTGCATGGGCGTGGCGGGGTCGAGCGCAAAGCCGCGTTGGCTTTGGGCACGGACCAGAAAAAGCGCCAGCTTGTCTTGCGAGAGGTCGGCCAGCGTAGCGCCCGCGCAGGCGGTGGCATCAAACGGGCTGGTGCGCAATGCGCCAGTGCGAGCCAGGTGATCAACCAGGCTGGCGTTCACGGCCGCAATCAACTCTGGCGTATCGCCAAAGCGGCGGCGAATGAGCTGGTCGCCCGCTTTGCGCACCAGTGCGCGCATTTTGGAGTGGCGCGCGCTGTCATCACTACCGTGCACATAAATCAGGCGGGGTTTGCCTAAAGCGGTGGCACGGTCAAATTCATGCTCTGTTGGCGAGATACCTTGGGCGTCTTCAAAACCATAGTCATTGCCAAACAAGCCGAGGTAAAGGGTGCAGCGGTCTACCTCGCTCAGGTACACCGCGTCGGTGCGCAGGTCTGCGGCGGGCAGGTCTTCAAACAAAAAGACATCGAAAAACCGGGACAAAAGCGGGTCAGTGTGCACAAATTCTTTGACCGCCCGGCGCTCTGCGGCCAGCTCTTTTTGCACCGAGCTGATGAAAAGGGTTTGCTTCGCGCTCACGCCGCCAACTCCCGATTCAGTTCCTCAATCACCTTGGGCAGTTCCGCGCCAAAGAGCTGGTGCACCTTGCCCAGGCCGCCTTGGGCGTTGAAGGGGGCGTATTCAAAGTCGTCTATTTCAATGCCGAGGTTGGCGGCGATGTGGTCGCGGATCATTTCTAGCCAGTGTTGTTGTTCTGGGGTGAACGGGTTGGTGTCTGTCTGCTGGTGCTGGGCCAGCCAGGCTTTGAAGTTGGCCTGCACGCGCTCGGGGTAGGGCACCAGCTCGTTGGTCTGCTGCATGGCAAAGCGCACCAGGCTGACCAGGTCGGTGAGCAGGCGGCGCTGCGTGGCGCCTTTCACCTTGTCTTTGCGCAGGGTGGCGTAGGCCTGCCACAGGGCGCCTTCGTCGATGTTGAGCGGCGGGGCGTGCAGGGCGTCGGCCAAGGCTTTCACGTCTTCAAACTTGAGTGGCGCACGCGTGGGCCTGCTGTACAAGATTTGCAGGGCGGTGATTTCGTCTTTGTGCTGGGCGATGAACTGCTCAAAGCTTTGCACCAAGGCGGTGGCACGGTCGCTGCCTTCGCTGAAACCAGCGTGGATGAGCTCATCTCGCGTCACAGTGTCGATCACCAGGTCTGCCTTCTGCTTCATTTTTAATAGCTGCTCGCGCAGGGCGGGTGCGGCAAAGGGCTTGGTTGCGTCTCGAAGTCGTTGGTCAGCCTCGGCGGGTGGCATGTCTTGGGTGGCGTCGATGTTCAGCGCCTCCACAATGCCGCGCGCCAGGTCGCGCAGGGTTTTGCCGCCACTCAGCTCCACCACCTTGGCGCGGTCGGCATCGGTGGCGTCTTTGTCCAACCGGGCCAACCTGGCGGCGATGCTGCTCAGCACGTCGTCTTCCACATTGCCCAGGCTCACGGCTTGCAGCAGTTTGTCCAGGGGCACGCTCTTTTTGGTGTCCATGGGGCGGCTGTCGGTTTTGTCGCGCTCGCACACGCCCACGCAATCGACGATGACGAAGTGGTCTTTTTTGATGTGTTCGCCGGGGTTCACGGCGGCCAGGTCGGTGGGGTTGCACACGCGCACGCCACGGCCTTTCATCTGCTCGAAGAAGCTGCGGCTTTTCACACTGCGCATGAAGACGACGATTTCCACCGGCTTGATGTCGGTGCCGGTGGCGATCATGTCCACCGTGACCGCCACGCGGGGGTAGTAGCCGGTGCGGAAGTCTTTGATGAGCTGCTCGGGGCTGGTGCCGCCGCCCTGGGCGCTGCGGTAGGTGATCTTTTGCGCGAACTCGTTGCCGCGGCCAAACTCTTCGCGCAGGATTTCGACAATCTTTTCGGCGTGGTTGTCGTCCTTGGCAAAGATGAGGGTTTTGGGCAGTTCGGTGCGGGCGGGGAACATGTCGGCCTGCCAGCGCTCAACCAGGGTGCGCACCACGGTGCGGATCTGGTCGGGCGTTTGCACGGCGCGGTCCAACTCCTCGGGCTGGTATTCAAAGTCGTCGTCCAGCTGCCAGGCTGTTTTGCGGCGGGTGGCTTTGTCTTGGGTTTCCAGCCAGAAGCCTTTGTCCACCTTGGCGCCCTGCTCGCTCACCTCGGTTTTGATGCGGTAGACGTCGTAGTTCACATTCACACCATCGGCCACGGCCTGGGCGTGGCCGTATTCCATGACCAGGTTTTGATTGAAGAAGCCAAAGGTCTGTTTATTGGGCGTGGCGGTCAGGCCTATCAAATACGCGTCAAAGTACTCCAGCACCTGGCGCCACAGGTTGTAGATGCTGCGGTGGGCCTCGTCCGTGACCACAATGTCAAAGCTCTCGATGGGGATGGCGGGGTTGTAGCCAATGGGCTCGGGGTCTTTGAAGAGGGTCTCGATTTTCTCGGTGGATTCTTCGTCGGCCTCTTCGGCCAGCTCGCGCCCCTTGAGCATGCTGAACATGCGCTGGATGGTGCAGATGACCACACGGGCGCTAGTGTCGAGCTGGTTGCTTTGCAGATGCTGGACGATGTATTCCTCGCCAAACTTGTAGTTGTTGTAGGGGCTGGCGTAGGCGTCAAACTCTTTTTTGGTCTGGCGGGCCAGGTTGCCCCGGTCCACCAAGAAGAGCACACGGCGCGCCCCGCCAAACTTGATGAGGCGGTAAATGAAGCCGATGCTGGTAAACGTCTTGCCGCTGCCGGTGGCCATCTGGATGAGGGCCTTGGGCTTGTTGGCGGCCAGGGATTTCTCCAGGTTGGTGATGGCGCTGATCTGGGCGGGCCACAGGGCATAGTGCGCGCCGCCGCTGCCCCATTCGGTGACCAGCTTGGGCATGTTGCGCATGCGGGCCAGGAAGGTGCTGGGCGCATCGCTCACTCCCTCGCTGCCTACTGCCGGCGGCAGCAGCGCCAGCCACTGTGCCAGCAGTTCGGGGCGGAAAAAGGCAAACACGGCGCGTGCGCGCGGCTCGGGGTCCAGGCCGTTGGTGAAGTGGGTTTCTACCCCCGTGCTTTCCCACACAAAAGGCAGGGGGCGGCTCCAGGCGGGCAGGGTGGTGGGCAGGCCTTTGGCGTAGCGGCTGCTTTGCAGCTCTACCCCGGTGAGCGTGGCGCCCTCTTTCTTGGCCTCGATCACGCCGCAGGCCTTGCCGTTCACATAGAGCAGGTAGTCGGCAAAGCCAAAGCCGGTGTTGAGGGGGAATTCGCGGATGGCGACGCCCGTGGCGGCGTGAATGTTGGCGTCAGAGACATTGCAGACGTGCCAGCCCGCTTGCTGCAATAGCGCGTCGATGCTGACTCTGGCTTTTTGCTCTGGCGTCATGGGGCCTCCCTGCGGAGCATTCTAGTGAATAAGCCATCAATGGCCTATAGCCCTTGCAGGTATTGCGCCAATAGCTATGTTTTTTGTAGCAATCCATTGGGCGCTACGGTGTGGCTGCGGTTGCGTGGGATGTCAGGCTGTACCCCTACAGCGCTTGCGGCACCGCCTCCGCCAGAAAGTCATACACCGCCCGGATGCGCGCGCTGGTGCGGATCTCGCAGTGCACCGTGAGCCACATGGGCAGCGGCGGCGGCTGGATGGCGGGCAGCACCCGCAGCACCTCGGGGTCGGTGCGTGCCATGTAGTGGCCCACGAAGCCGATGCCCAGGCCTGCGCGCACGGCCTGCCAGTAGGCCATGAGGTCGTCGGTGCGAAACGCAAATTGCTCGCGCCCCACCGGGTGGCCCGGGGCGGCGAAGCCGCGCAGGATGTCCTCGTTGCGGTCGTTGCCCACCAGTTCGTGCGCCAGCAGGTCGGTGGGCTGGCGCGGCGTGCCCCGGCGGCGCAGGTAGTCGCGGTGCGCAAAAGCGCCCAGCGCCACGCTGCCGATGCGCCGCGCCACCAGGCTGGACTGGTCGGGCTGCACCATGCGCAGGGCGATGTCGGCCTCGCGGCGCAGCAGGTTGCTGACCTCGTTGCTGGCCACCAGCTCCACCTGGATGCCGGGGAGCTGCTGGCGCATGCGCAGCAGCAGCGGCGGCAGCAGCAGGCAGGCCACGGGCTGGCTGGCGCTGATGCGCACCGTGCCGCTGGCGCCGGCCTGCGCACCCGAGACGCCGCGTGCCAGCGCATGCGCGCCGGCCTCCATGGCGCGCGCCGAATCGGCCAGCCGCAGCGCCGTGGCCGTGGGCTGCAGGCCCCGGCCGGTGCGCTCGAACAGCACCGTGCCCAGTTGCGCCTCCAGCTCGGCGACATGGCGGCCCATGGTGGGCTGGCTGGACTGCAGCGCCCGCGCCGCGCCCAGCAGGCTGCCGTGTTCCAGCACGGCCAGGAAGGAGCGCACCAGGTTCCAGTCGAACGGGGTATTCATGGATGAAATCCTGCTATGGGCATTCATGCAATTGTGTAACTGCCCGCGCATTCCCACAATCGACCCCATCACAGAGCACATGGAGATGGACATGGCCAAGACGGTATGGGTGCTGGGCGCCAACGGGCGCCTGGGGCGGGCGGTGGCGCTGGCCTTCGCGGCGGCGGGCTGGCGGGTGCGCGCGCCCTGGCGGCATGGCGCGGTGGCGCAGGCCCCGGCGCTGCCCGGCGTGCAATGGCTGGCGCCGGGCGCAGACTTGCAGGCGGCGCTGGACGAGGGGGCCGACGCCGTGGTCCACGCCATGAACCCGGCTCGCTACACCGCCAGCGCATGGCGCGCCGAGGCCCCGGTGCTGCTGCACCAGGCCATCACCACCGCCCTGGCGCTGCGTGCCGTGCTGTTGTTCCCCGGCAATGTGTACAACTTTGGCGAGGGCATGCCCGCTGTGCTGGATGCCCGCACGCCCCAGCGCCCCACAACGCCGCTGGGCCAGGTGCGCGTGGCGCTGGAGCAGCAGCTTGCCCAGGCCGTGGCCACCCAGGGGCTGCGCGCTGTCATCGTGCGTGCGGGCGACTTTTTTGGCGCGGGCCAGGGCACCTGGCTGGACCTGGTGATCGCGCGCAAGCTGCGCCAGGGCGTGATGACCTGGCCCGGCCCGCTGGACGTGCCGCACGCCTGGGCCTACCTGCCCGACCTGGCCCAGGCCTTCGTGCGCGTGGCCGCAGCGCCTGCTCCTGCGCCGGGGCAGTTGCCCTGCCTGCCTTTTGCCGGGCACACCGCCACGGGCCACGACTGGCAGGCTGTGCTGGCCGAGTGGGCGCAGGAGCAGGGATGGCTGCGCGGTGGCGCCTTGCGCGTGCAGTCCCTGCCCTGGGGCTGGATGCGCCTGGCCAGCCCGGTGGTGCCCATGCTGCGCTCGCTGCAGGCCATGCGCTACCTCTGGCAGGTGCCGCATGCGCTCGACGGCGCGGCGCTGGCCCAGTACGCGGGCCCCGTGCCCCACACCCCGCTGCGCGAGGCGCTGCGCGCCAGCCTGGCCCTGCTGGACGGCGCTGCGCAGCCCGCCGCCACCCCTATCGCCACAGGAGCCTGAGCATGCAACGCCGCCCCTTTCTGCGCATCCTCGGCGGCGCCGCCGTGCTCGCCGCTACGCCCGCGCTGCCGGGCTGTTCGTCCGCCCTGCCCGCCGAGGCGCTGGCCGCGTGGCAGCCGCCCGCGCCCGTGCCGCCGGGGGGTGATGTGCGCCGCTGGCTGCTGGCGCACGCCATCCTGGCGCCGCATTCGCACAACCTGCAATCGTGGCTGGTGGACTTGAAAACGCCGGGTGAGATCTGGCTCTATTGCGACCACACGCGCCTGTTGCCCGAGACCGACCCGCACTCGCGCCAGATTCTCATGAGCCAGGGCACCTTCCTCGAATTGCTGCACCTGGCCGCGCTGCAGCAAGGCCTGCGCGCCGAGATGGAGCTGTTTCCGCACGGCGTGTTCGACCCGCGCACGCCGCCCGCGCCGCCGCACACCCACCACGCCACAGCGCGCGTGCGGCTGGTGCCCGACGCCAGCGCGCAGCCCGACCCGCTGTTCGCGCAGGTCTTTCGGCGCCACACCAACCGCTCGGCCTACGAGCTGCGCGCGCCCGAGGCGCAGGCAGTGCAGGCCATTGCGGCGGCCTGTGTGGCGCCCGGCCTGCGTGCGGACTTTGCCCTGCCCGGCAACGCACGCCTGCCCGAGCACCGCGCCATCGCCCGCGACGCCTGGCGCGTGGAGCTGGTCACGCCGCGCACCATGCTTGAATCATTGAAGGTGCTGCGCGTGGGCCCGCGCGAGATCGCCGAGCACCGCGACGGCCTGAGCGTGAACGCACCGGTGCCGCGCGTACTGGCCGCCCTGGGCCTGTTCGATCGCAGCCGCGCCCCCGGCCCCGACGACATGTCTGTGACCCAGCAGGTGCAGGACTTCAACGCCAAGATCGAGGCCACGCCCGCCTTCTTCGCCATGGTGACCGAGGCCAACGACCGCGCCACCCAGGTTCAGGCCGGGCGCGCCTACGCGCGTGCGCAGCTCGCCGCCACGGCGCACGGCCTGTCCATGCACCCGCTGCAGCAGGCCTTGCAGGAATACCCCGAGCAGGTGCCCCATTACGCCGCCATCCATGCGCTGCTGGGCGCAGGCGGTGGCCGTGGCACGGTGCAGATGTGGGCGCGCCTAGGCTACGCGCCGCCCGTGGGGCCCGCGCCGCGCCGGGGCGTGCAGGCGCATGTGCTGGGGTGAAGAAGCAGGCTCAGCGCTGTGGTTTGAATGAAATTGGCCTCTAGCGCTTGTGGATAAAGCGCTAATAGCTATTGAAAAGATAGCAAAAAGCCAGCGAAAACGGTTCAGCGTCCCACCACCGACCAGCCCGCCTGCTGGTTGTTCTTGTCGTTCTCGTACTCCCAGGAGGTGCCGCAGCGGTCGCACTGGTAGCGGGTGATGGTGACGGTGCCGGTTTCGCGCTCTTCCTTGCGGTTGCCGCGTTGCACCAGTTCGGCATGGCCGGGCGCCTTGCGCCAGTTGCGCTGGATGCCCTTGCAGGGCTCGCACAGTTCCATCGGGTTCAGTTCGCGCTGCCGGGCCAGTTCTTTGCTCATCGGAGGGTGCCTTGGTGGTGTGCGGGGTGCAGGGGCGCTACTGTAAGTCACACAGGCCGCGCAGACGCTGGTGCAGGGCATCACCGGGGTCCACCGGCCGCTGGTTCTTGGCCTGCAGGTAGTGGTGGGTGAAGACGTCGAGGTAGGCCTCCATCACCTGGGCCGCCTGCGTTTCGCCCGCCAGCGCCAGGCACAGCGCAGCCACCTCCAGGGTGCACAAATGCGCCGCATCGGCCGACTGACGCAGCCGGTAGCGCGACGATTGTTCGGGCTGCAGGCCCAGCACCGGCAAGGCGTCCAGGTAGGGGCTCTTGCGGAACATGCGGCGTGCCTCGGCCCAGGTGGCGTCGAGCAGTACGAACAGCGGCTTGCGGTCGGGCGCCTCGCCCGACAGTGCCGTGGGTTGCACCTGTGTCACCACCCGCTGCGGCGCCGCGTAATCCGCCGGAAACACCAGGCAGGGCTGCCACTGCGGATCGGCCAGCAGGGCCAGCAGGTCGGGGGGTACCTCGGTGCGCGCCCAGCCGAAGGCAAAGGTGTCGGCCACCACATCGGCCACCAGCCAGCCAGTGTTGCTGGGCTTGAGTGCCTCGGTGTCGCCCATCAGCAGGCAGACGCCCGCGCGCGTGGGCACGTGCGGCCGCAGAACGCACAGGCAGTGGCTGGGCCGCAGGCGGCAGCCTGGGCAGCGCTCGCCGCTGGGGCCGCCGCGGGCCAGAAACGGCTTGGCGCTGCGCGCCAGGCGCTCGCTGCGCAGGCGCGCCACGGCGTGGGGTGGCATGGAAGGCGTCACGGTGCGCTTGCGTGTTCCAGCGCGAACAGCGGCACCTCGGCCTGGTGGCTCAGCCACAGGCCGCCGCCCATCTGGGTAAAGCCCTCGGCCAGCGTGCGGCGGTACATCTGGGCGCGGTGGCGGAACTGGCGCGCATCGGTGAGCGTCTGGTCCACCATGTCCTGCTCCCAGTCCTCGCGCGTCACGGCCTCCAGGTACAGCGCGCCCTGGCACAGCCGGGCCAGGTTGCGCATGGCCGCCTGCGCATCGGCCGCGTTCAGGTAGGGCAGCACGCCCTGGCAGATCACCAGGTCGAAGGGCTCGCTGGCGCGGTAGTCGAGCACCGAGCCGCGCTCCCAGCCAAAGCGCTCGCACAGGTAGGTGCTGTACTCCACGCCATGGAAAGTTGCCTGCGGAAAGTGCCGCGCCACCACATCGCGCCACAGCCCAATGCCGCAGCCCACGTCCAGCACGCGCCGCACCGGCACGCGCAGGTACTGCAGGTAGCTGCACACAAAGGCGCCCAGCCGCCCGATGTGCTGCGGGTCGGCCACGCTGGTTTTGGGGTCGAAGTAGTAGCGCTGGTAGTAGGCCTCGTCGAAGGCAATGGCCTGCGCGTGATCGGCGGGGTGGTCTGTGGGCTTGGGGTGCACGTCAGGTTCCGGTGGGCTGGGGCCTGAGTATCGCCGCCAGCGTGGCAGGTCGGTTGGCTTACCCGGGTGTGGCCGGATGCGTCAGTGTGTGCACGTCGGCAATCAACGTGGCCACCAGGGCGCAAAGCTCTGCAATGGTGGTTTCCTCCACCTCCAGATAGCCCTCGTACTCAGCAAGGTTGCGCTTTTGGTGGGCGCTGTCCAGCACGCGCCAGCGTGCAGGCGGCCAGTTCACCGTGTGCGCAAGGCACTGGAACACGGTGAAACGGTTTTCGCTGCGGTAGCCATGCCAGCGCAAAGCCGCCAAGGCGGCGGCGTGGGCAGCGTTGTAGGCACTGCTGAAGCGCCCTTCCGGCGACAAGTGTTTGAGTTGTGCGTCCGCCCAACGCGTCTGGGCCATGGCCAGCATGCGCCGCACCTCGGTATCGTTGCGGGGCTCGGCCTTGAGTTGGCCGATGCGCACCAGGTTATCCAGCGCAGTCAAGCCCATCGATGTCTCCGATCAGCACCAGCGTGGGGCGCGAGAGTACACGGTTGACAAAGGAGTCGGGCTCGCTGCGGCGCTTGCAGAATTCGGGCAAGGAATACATGGTGGGGTTGATCTTGCGCCCCCATTGCTGTTCCAGCGGTGCAAGATGTTCCAGCACTTCGCCCAGGGTGAGCGTGTCGCCCACCAGCATCACATCCACGTCGCTGGCGGCGGTATCCGTGTGCGACGCGACCGAACCAAAGACCCACGCTGCGTGCAGGCGGGGCGCCAAAGGGGCCAAGGCTTCGCTCAGCGCGGGCACCAGGCCCAGCGTCTTGTGGGTCAGGGAGACCAGCTCATCAAACACCGGACTGGAGGCATTGGCCTGGAAACGGCGCTGGTTTCCCACGCGCTCGGAAATGAGCAAGCCCGCTTCGGTCAGCCGGTTGAGTTCGGTTTGCACCGATGCGCTCCCAAGCCCAGTGAGACGGCGCAGCTCACTCAGATGGAAGCTGCGCCCCGCTTGGCCAAACAACCAGGCAAAAAGCCGGGCCTGTCGGTCGGTCAAAAGGGCAGAAGCGATGGACATGGCCAAATACTAGCATGATCGTGCCAATTTATGGCTTGATATGATGGGTGGCGCGCATGGCAAAAGACGCTGCGCCACTCACTCCGCCTGCAGATACCGCTCGGCCAGTGCGCTGCGCGCTGCGGCATCCAGCCCCAGCACATCCTCCAGGTAGGGCGTGATGCCGCCGTACTGCGTGTCCACCATGTGCAGCGCGGCGTCCAGGAAGTCTTCCTGCACGCCGCACAGCACCTGCATGACCTCGGGCGGTGTGTGGCTGGCCAGGCTGGCTGGGGGGCGGTAGAGCGCGTTGGTGAGCAGGTAGTCCTGCATCACCACCTCGCGTGGCACGCCCAGCGCCAGCAGGATGAGCGCGGCGGCAAAGCCCGTGCGGTCCTTGCCCGCAGTGCAGTGGAAGACCAGCGGGTCGTCGCGCTCCACCAGCAGCCGCAGCAGTGCGGCAAAGCGGGGTGCGTTGTCGTGCACGAAGCCGCGGTAGGTGTCCTGCATCAGGCCTGCGGCGTCCTGGGGCGACAGGCTTGCGCCACTGCGCAGCACCTCCTGGATGCGTTGCACCACCGTGGGCTCGATGGTGAGCGGGTGGTACTGCACCCCCGGCAGGGCATAGGTCAGGGCGTTGCGTTCAGCCTCCCCGCGCAGGTCCACGGCACGGGCAATGCCCAGCCCGGCCAGCGCCTGCTGGTCCTGCGCGCTGAGCCGGGCCAGGTGGTCGGAGCGGAACAGCCGCCGCCAGCGCACGGTGCGCCCACCCAGGCCGGGGTAGCCCCCCAGGTCGCGGAAGTTGCTGGCGCCTTGCAGCGCGATGGAACGGGTGGGGCGGGTCATGGGGTCAGGCGTCCAGGAAATGCATCGCCAAGCATAGTGGCCTCGGATGAAGCCTGCATGTCGCGCAGGCGCGATTCGCCACGCGCTGCACTACTTCTGCGGTGGCAGCACCGTCAGCGAAGCTTCGAGCGGTTTTTCGGCACTGCCGCTGGGGCAGGGCTGGTCGGTATAGACGGTGCGGCCGTTGACCAGGCATTTGCGCGCCTGTGTGGCGGGGGCCGAGGCGGCGTCGGCGCTGGGGCTTGCGGTGGCTGCGGCAGACCGGCGCTGCGGCGGCAGGCTGTCGGGGCCGGGGCGGGTGGTGCTGCGCCAGGCGCGCTCCAGCCAGGGGCCGGCGTGGGGGAGCCACTGGTCTGCGGTCCACCACGCGGCGCCAGCAGCGGCGACCAGGGCCACGGCCAAGGCGGTCCACAGGGCGCGTTCACGCGGGCTGCGCATGGGTCAGCCCAGGTGCGGCCCCAGCAGACCGGCCAGCTCAAACATGCCGACCTCGGGCTTGCCCAGCACGGCCTGGAGCTTGGCGTCGGGGCGGATGGTGCGCTTGTCCTTGGGGTCTTGCAGGCCCTGGGCCTTGATGTAGTCCCACAGCTTTTTGACGGCCTCGGGGCGCGACACCGGTTCGGCCCCAATCACCGCCGCCAGGGCTGCGCTGGGCGCCTTGCCTGGCGCGCTCTTGCGCGGGGCCTTGGGGGCCGTGGCTTTGGGCTCTTTAGGGGCTTTTTTGGCTGCGGCGCTCTTCTTTGCTGCGCTGGTAGCTATGGTTTTGGTAGCGGTGCGGGCGGCGGTCTTGCGCGGGGGGTACTTGCTTTCGCGCTGCTCGAACTCGAAGTTGACCTTGCCCGCCTCCTTGTCCCAGACCAGGAAGGCCTTGAACGCACGGCGTGTGCGCATGCTCACAAATTTGTCGAGCAGGTCGGTCTTGCCGGTGGCAAGGAGCTTTTCCATCTGCGCGCGCTCCACGGGCTGCTGCAGGATGACCTTGCCGCTCTTGAAGGTGCAGCTCGGCGTGGGTTGCTCCGCTGTGGGCACGGCGCGTGCGCAGACGTAGTTGCTGCCGTGCTCGTGCACGGCCGAGCCGCACACGGGGCAGGCGCCCAGGGACGCGTCGGCAAACTCCACGAGCTCGCCGGACTCTTCGGCGTTGCGGTCGTCGCCAAAGTCGAACTCCAGCTTGTAGTTCTTGGTTTCCTCGTCAAAGCTGATGGTGATTTCTGCCGTGAACGGCCAGCCTGCCTTGGAGCGGAAGCCCTCCAGCGGGCCGATGCGCTTGTGCGCCAGCAACTGCTCGGCCTCTGCCGTTTCAAACGTGCGCCCGGCGGGCGATTTGCCGAACGAGAAGCCGCAGCCCTGGCCGGAGTTGCTGCCCGCGCCAGCACCTGAACTGTCGTCCGACCGGCCGACGCAGGCGTAGCGGCGGTAGTTTTCCTTCACCACGCCGCCGCAGTTGGGGCAGGGCGCGGAGAGGGTCGCGTAGTCGCCGGGGATGGTGTCGCGGTCGTATTCCTTGGCTTTTTTCACCATGCGCTCGGTCATGGCGGCGATTTCGCGCATGAAGGCCTCGCGCGAGAGCTGGCCCTTTTCCATCTGCGCGAGCTTGTACTCCCACTCGCCGGTGAGGTCGGCGCGGCACAGTTCCTCCACCTCCAGCCCGCGCAGCAGCGTCATGAGCTGGAAGGCCTTGGCCGTGGGGATGAGCTCGCGGCCTTCGCGCAGCATGTACTTTTCGGTCAGCAGGCCTTCGATGATGGCCGCGCGCGTGGCCGGGGTGCCCAGGCCTTTTTCCTGCATGGCTTCGCGCAGTTCGTCGTCGTCGATCTGCTTGCCCGCGCTTTCCATGGCGCCCAGCAGCGTGGCTTCGGAGTAGCGCGCGGGTGGCTTGGTCTTGAGGCCCTTGGGATCGGCATGCTCTGTGCGCACCACCTCGCCGGGCTTCACGGGCACCAGGTTCTGGCCCTTGTCGCCAGCCTGGCCGCCTTCCACCTCGTCGGCCGCTTCCTTGCCGTAGATGGCGAGCCAGCCGGGCTTGACCAGCACCTTGCCCTCGGTCTTGAAGCTGTGCTGAGCCACAGTGGAAATACGCGTGGTGACGGTGTATTCGGCGCTCGGGAAGAACACGGCCATGAAGCGGCGCACGACCAGGTCGTACAGCTTCTGCTCGGCTTCACTCAGGCCGCTGGGCGCCTGCAGCGTGGGGATGATGGCAAAGTGGTCGCTCACCTTGCTGTTGTCGAAAATGCGTTTGGACGGGCGCACGTAGTGGTTGTTGAGCGCCGTGAGCGCGTGCGGCGCCAGGTGGCGCATGCCGCTGTCGGCCAGCATCTCGAAGGTCTGCTTGGCCACGGGCAGGTAGTCCTCGGGCAGCGCGCGCGAGTCGGTACGCGGGTAGGTCAGGGCCTTGTGGCGTTCGTACAGGCTTTGCGCCAGGGCGAGCGTGGTCTTGGCGGAGAAGCCGAACTTGCCGTTGGCCTCGCGCTGCAGGCTGGTCAGGTCGAACAGCAGGGGCGATGCCTGCGTGGTGGGCTTGCTTTCCTCGGTGACGCTGGCGGGTTGGCCGCGCACCGCGTCGGCAATGGACTGGGCCTGGGCCTGCGACCACACGCGGTCGGCCTTGGCCTCGGGATCGTCGCCCTTCTTCCACTGGGGGTCGAACCATTTGCCGGGGTAGTCGCCCGCCTGGGCGCCGAAGCTGGCGTGGATTTCCCAGTAATCGCGGCTCACGAACTTGCGGATCTTTTCCTCGCGCTCGACCACCAGCGACAGTGTGGGCGTCTGCACCCGGCCCACGGTGGTGAGGAAGAAGCCCCCGCCCTGCGAGTTGAACGCCGTCATGGCGCGCGTGCCGTTGATGCCCACCAGCCAGTCGGCCTCGCTGCGGCTGCGCGCGGCGTCGGCCAGGCCTTGCATCTGCGCGTCGCTGCGCAGGTGTTCAAAGCCCTCGCGGATGGCCTGCGGCGTCATGCTCTGCAGCCACAGGCGCTGCACGGGCTTGCCCAGTGCCCCCTTGGCGCCGCCCGCGTACTGCTCGATCAGGCGGAAGATCAGCTCGCCCTCGCGGCCCGCGTCGCAGGCGTTGATGAGCTGGGTCACGTCCTTGCGCTTGGCCTGCTTGACGACGGCGGACAGGCGGCTCTTGGTCTTTTCCACTGGCTTGAGGTCAAAGTGCGGCGGAATCACCGGCAGGTGGGCAAAGCTCCACTTGCCGCGCTTGACGTCGTACTGCTCGGGGGCCTGGATCTCGACCAGGTGGCCCACGGCACTGGTGACCACGTACTGGTCGTTCTCGAAATGGTCTTCGTGCTTGTCGAACTTGCCCGCAACCGGCGTAAGGGCGCGCACGATGTCTTGCGCGACCGAGGGTTTTTCTGCGATGACCAGGGTTTTGCTCATGGATGGTTTCTCGAAACGGACGCCGCCCGGCACGCTGCCGGGCGCTTCTACAATCGGTGCTCTCACGCGCGTGCACGCGCACGCACATGTGTGCACCATCAAGTTAACAGAGTTTTGCCATGCCCCGCACCCGCACCGCCCTTGCCCCTGGTCGCCGCATCCAGACCCGCCGCTCGGGCGTGCATGGCAAGGGCGTGTTTGCGGTGCAGGATATTGCCGAGGGCGAGGTGCTGATCGAGTACACCGGCGAGGTCATCACCTGGCAGGAAGCGCAGGACCGCCATCCGCACGACCCCGCACAGCCCAACCACACGTTCTACTTCCATGTGGACGAAGACCGCGTCATCGACGCCAAGTACGGTGGCAACGCCGCACGCTGGATCAACCACAGCTGCAACCCCAACTGCTATGCCGACGAGCGCGACGGCCGCGTCTTCATCACCGCGCTGCGCAACATCGCGGCCGGCGAAGAGCTGAACTACGACTACGGCCTCATCATCGACGAGCGCTATACCAAAAAGCTCAAGGCCGAGTACCCCTGCTGGTGCGGCAGCCCCAATTGCCGTGGCACCCTGCTGGCACCCAAGCGCGGCTGGGCGCCGCCGCACCCCGACAACCCGGTGCAGCCCGGTGGGGCACGTACCAAGGGGCGCTCATGAGCGCCGCCGCGCTGCGTTGGCCCGCCGAGGCCCTGTGGGAAGCCGTGGTGCCGCTGCTGCCCGGTTTCACGGTCGAGGTGCTGCCCGAAATCGACTCCACCAACACCGAGCTCATGCGCCGCGCCCGCGCGGGCCAGTGCGACCCGGTGCTGCTGGTGGCCGAGCAGCAGACGGCCGGCAAGGGCCGCATGGGCCGGCCCTGGCGCAGTGCGGCGGGCGCTTCGCTGACCTTCTCGCTGGGTCTGCCGCTGGCGCCGCAGGACTGGTCGGGCCTGTCGCTGGCCGTGGGCGTGAGCGTGGCCGAAAGCCTGCAACCCACCTTGCCCGCTGCGGGCAGCAGCACGCCGCGGGTGGCGCTCAAGTGGCCCAACGACCTGTGGCTGGGCGGTGCCCAGGGCGACCGCAAGCTCGGCGGCATTCTGGTGGAAACGGCCAGCTTTGTGGGGAGCACTCCAGCCGGTTCGCCCGCCACGGCCGCCCACAGTGGCCGCTACGTGGTCATCGGCGTGGGGCTGAACGTGCTGCCGCAGGACGCTGCGGGCCTGTCGCTGCCGCCGGGCAGCCTGCAAGAGGTGGAGCCCGGCCTGGATGCGCCCACGGCGCTGCTGCGGGTGGTGCCGCCTTTGGTGTCCATGCTGCAGGCTTTTGCCCAGTATGGCTTTGCGCCCCTGCAGCCGCGCTTTGCGCTGCGCGATGCGCTGGCGGGCCGCAGCGTGCAGCTCAGCGACGGCACGCAAGGCGAGGCCCATGGCGTGGGCGAGGATGGCGCACTGCTCGTGCATACTGCGCGGGGCATGCAGGCCGTGACCAGCGCTGAAATCAGCGTGCGGCCTTCCTGAACCGCTTTTTTACATGTTGCGTCTGACCGTCATCGTGCTGCTGTTGGCCAATGCTGGCTATTACGCCTGGTCCCAGGGCCATCTGGCCGAGTGGGGCCTGGCGCCTGCGCCCCAGGGCGAACCGCAGCGCCTGCAGCAGCAGATCCGCCCCGAGGCCGTGCGCCTGGCGGGGGAGCCTGCCACCCCGCCCGTGCGCCCGGCCCCGGCCGCTGTGCCCGCCCCAGAGCACAGTGCCGCCCAGGCCAGCGCCGAGGCGCCTGCGGCGTCGGTCCCGGTGGCGGCCACCGAGCCCGCCCGCCCTGCGGGCGAATGCCTGCAGGCCGGGGTGTTCGACGAAGAACAGGCCAACGCCCTGCGCCGCGTGGCTGGTGCGCTGCCCCAGGGCAGCTGGAGCCTGCAGCGCACCACCATCCCGGGCCGCTGGATGGTGTACATGGGCAAGTTTGCCGATGCCGACGCCCTCGCCAAGAAGCGCGCTGAACTGCGCGAGCTGGGTATTTCCTTTGATCGGCCCAGCACCGCGTCGCTGGAGCCGGGGCTGTCGCTGGGGCGCTTCTCCACCGAAGAAGCGGCCCAGCGTGGCCTGGGCAATCTGGTGGCCAAGGGCGTGCGCACGGCCAAGGTGGTGCAGGAGCGCCCCGACACCCCTGGCTACCAGTTGCGCCTGCCCAGTGTGGACGATGCCTTGCGCCCCCAGCTGGACGTGCTGCGCCCGGCCATGGCGGGCAAGACGCTCAAGCCCTGTTCCTGATCAATCGTTCTGGTCGTCCCGTGCCGGGAAGCGCACGGTGAACCGCGCCCCGGGCGGTGTCTGGCCGGGCCGGGCGTCTTCCACGCTGATTTCGGCCTGGTGCTGGCGGGCGATCTCCTGCACGATGGGCAGGCCCAGTCCGGAGCCGTCGGCCTCGCTGCCCAGCGCGCGGTAGAAGGGCTGGAAGATCAGCTCACGCTCTGACTCGGGCACGCCGGGGCCCGTGTCCTCCACCTGCAGCAGCAGCACGCGGCCGAAGGTGTCGGCCAGCACGCGCACGGTCACTACGCCGGGTCTGTCGTCCGAGGAGGGGGTGTAGTTGATGGCGTTGTCCACCAGGTTGCGCACCAGTTCCTTGAGCAGGGTGGGGTTGCCGTTCAGCCATACGCCGGGGGTGCCGGGCTCGGCGCCGTCGTAGCCCAGGTCGATGCGCTTGTCCATGGCGCGGGGCACCGAGTCGCGCACCACGTCCATGGTCAGGCGTGCCAGGTCGCAGCGCTGTTGGCTCATCTGCGCGCCGCTGGCCTCGGCCCGGGCCAGGGCCAGCAACTGGTTGACGGTGTGCGTGGCGCGGATGCTGGAGCGCCCGATCTGCTGGAGCGACTGCTTGAGCTCGTCGGTGCTGGTGCCTTCGCGCTGGGCCAGGTCGGCCTGCATGCGCAGGCCCGCCAGCGGTGTCTTGAGCTGGTGCGCCGCATCGGCCAGGAAGCGCTTTTGCGTGGCCAGCGAGTCGTTCAGGCGCGTGAGCAGGTCGTTGACCGAGTCCACCAGCGGCGCCACCTCCAGCGGCACAGTCTTGTGGTCCAGCGGCGAGAGGTCGTCGGGGCTGCGTGCGCGAATGCGCTCTTCAAGCTGGTTGAGCGGCTTGATGCCGCGCGCCAGCGCAAGCCACACCAGCAGCACGGCCAGCGGCAGCAGCACGAACTGCGGCACCATCACGCCCTTGATGATTTCGGTGGCCAGCACACTGCGCTTTTCGCGGGTTTCGGCCACCTGCACCAGGATCAGCGGGCCGCTGTCCACCGGCAGGCGCGCCCACAGGTAGGCCACGCGGATGTCCACCCCGCGCAGTTCGGCGTCGCGCAGGCGCACGTCGCCGGGCTGGGGGACTTCGTCCTCGGGCGGGGGCGGCAGGTCGCGCTCGCCCGAGAGCCATTCGCCACGCGGCCCCAGCACCTGGTAGTACACGGTGTCGGAGTCGTCTGCGCGCAGGATCTCGCTCGCAGACTGCGGCAGGTTGAATTGGGGTCTGCCGCGTTGCACCGTGACCAACTGTGCCAGCGCGTGGGCGTTGTAAATCAGGGCGCGGTCAAACGGCTTGTTGGCAATGCCTTGTGCCACCAGCCAGGTCAGCGCCAGGCCCACGGGCCACAGCAGCAGCAGCGGGGTGAGCATCCAGTCCAGGATCTCGCCGAACAGGGAGCGCTGCTCGCGCTGGAAGATTTTCAAGGTGGCCGCCCTGTTTGTGTGTCAAATTGGCCTGTAAGGCAATATTGATAAGCGCAAGCAGCTATCAAAACAATAGCAAATGCTAGCCGGGGATTTTCTCCAGGCAGTAGCCCAGCCCGCGCACGGTGGCAATGCGGATCGGGCCTTTCTCGATCTTCTTGCGCAGGCGGTGGATGTACACCTCGATGGCGTTGTTGCTCACCTCCTCGCCCCACTCGCACAGGCGCTCCACGAGCTGGTCCTTGCTGACCAGGCGCCCGGCGCGCTGCAGCAGCACCTCCAGCAGACCCAGCTCGCGCGCCGAGAGCTCGATCATCTTGCCGTCGATGGTGGCCACGCGCCCGGCCTGGTCGTACACCAGCGGGCCGTGCTTGATCGTGCTGCTGGTGGCGCCCATGCCCCGGCGCGTGAGGGCGCGCACGCGGGCCTCCAGCTCCTGCAGCGAAAACGGCTTGGCCATGTAGTCGTCGGCGCCGTAGTCCAGGCCTTTGACGCGCTCTTCCACGCTGTCGACCGCGGTGAGGATGAGCACCGGCAGCGCCGTGCCGCGCGCGCGCAGGCGCTTGAGCACCTCCAGCCCGTGCATGCGCGGCAGGCCCAGGTCGAGGATCAGCAGATCGAACTCGTTGTTGGTCATCAGCGCGGCGTCGGCCTCTGCGCCGTTGGCCACATGGTCCACGACGGCGCCTGAACTGCGCAGCGTGCGCAGCAACCCGTCGGCCAGCACCTGGTCGTCTTCGGCTATGAGGATGCGCATGGGGTGTCTCCTGGTTATGCAAGGATTTTAGGACGGGGCGCCGCTGGCGTAGGTCTCCAGCCCGATGGACACCACCGTGGCCACGGCCTCGCCCACCTCGGCGCGCCACTCGGCCTCGGCCTGCGCCACGGCGGCCTCGAAGGCGTGCAGCCAGTCCAGCCCCGTGGGCGTGAAGCACACGCGCCGCGCACGCGCATCCAGCGGGTCGGGCAGGCGCTGCACCAGGCCCCAGGCCTCGCACTGGTCCACCAGCGTGCCCATGGCCTGCTTGGTCATGCCCGCCTTGGCCGCCAGGTCGATGAGCCGGTCGCCGCGCAGCGACAGGTGGCGCGTGATGTGCACATGTGCCGCACTCACCTGCTGGCGCGCCGCCAGGTTGGACAGCGCCAGTGGCACATCCACATTGCGCGCCATGAGCTGCAGCACCCGCGCATCAAAGCGCCGCAGCGCGTGACCCATCAGGCGGCCCAGGTGCGTCTGGCGCCAGGCGTCGTGGTGTGCGGCATCCATAGGCGTGGGATGGGGGGTATCGGGCATCGCCAAATGGTAAATCAAACTGACCAAATAATCGATGCAAATCGAAATATTGCTGGATAAACTACTGTTCAAGCATCCAGTCTGTAATGAAGCACAGGCCAACACCTTTCCCCATCCAAGGAGTCACCATGAACGCCACTGCCACCCGTACCCCTCCCGCCGACAACGACAAGGCCAAGGACGAAAAGGCCAAGGCCCTGCAAGCTGCGCTGGCGCAGATCGAAAAGCAGTTCGGCAAGGGCACCATCATGCGTCTGGGTGAGGGCGAGGTGATCGAGGACATCCAGGTTGTCTCCACCGGCTCGCTGGGGCTGGACATTGCCCTGGGCGTGGGCGGCCTGCCGCGCGGTCGTGTGATCGAGATCTACGGCCCCGAGTCCTCGGGCAAGACCACGCTCACGCTGCAGGTGGTGGCCGAAATGCAGAAGCTCGGCGGGCAGTGCGCCTTTGTGGATGCCGAGCATGCGCTCGACATCCAGTACGCCCAAAAGCTGGGCGTCAACCTGCAGGACCTGCTGATCTCCCAGCCCGACACGGGTGAGCAGGCGCTTGAGATCGTGGACAGCCTGGTGCGCTCGGGCGCCGTGGACCTGATCGTCGTGGACTCGGTCGCCGCCCTCACGCCCAAGGCTGAAATCGAGGGCGAAATGGGCGACGCCTTGCCCGGCCTGCAGGCGCGCCTGATGAGCCAGGCGCTGCGCAAGCTCACCGCCACCATCAAGAAGACCAACTGCACGGTCATCTTCATCAACCAGATCCGCATGAAGATCGGCGTGATGTTCGGCAGCCCCGAAACCACCACTGGCGGCAATGCGCTCAAGTTCTACGCCTCGGTGCGCCTCGATATCCGCCGCACCGGCACCATCAAGAAGGGCGAAGAGGCCATCGGCAACGAAACCAAGGTCAAGGTGGTCAAGAACAAGGTCAGCCCTCCGTTCAAGACGGCCGAGTTCGACATTCTGTTCGGCGAGGGCATTTCGCGTGAGGGCGAGATCATCGACATGGGCGTGACCGCACGCATCATCGAAAAGAGCGGCGCCTGGTACGCCTACAACGGCGAAAAAATCGGCCAGGGCCGCGACAACGCGCGCGAGTTCCTGCGCGAAAACCCCGAATTGGCGCTTGAAATCGAGAACCGCGTTCGCGAGCAGTTGGGTATTGCCCTGCAGCCGACTTCGGGCGCGTCAGCATCGGAAGGCGCAGCGTAAGCGGATATGACACCTCCCACCCTCTCCTTGAAAGCCCGCGCACTGCGCAGCCTGGCGCGGCGTGAGTACACACGTGCCGAGCTGCGGCGCAAGCTGGCGCCGCACAAGGATACAGAGGAGCAGCTCGATGCCCTGCTGGATGCCCTGCAGGCGCAGGGCTTGCTCAGCGACGAGCGCGCTGCGGCATCGCTGGTGCACCGCCGTGCTGCCCGCCTGGGCACGCAACGCCTGCGCCAGGAACTACAGGCCAAGGGGCTGGATGCCTCCACGGTGGATGCGGCCCTGGAGGGCTTGGGCGGCACCGAACTGGAGCGTGCCCGGGTGCTGTGGGAGCGCAAGTTTGGCGCCCCCGCGCCCGACGCTGCGGGCCGCGCGCGCCAGATGCGCTTTCTGCTGGCACGCGGATTTGCTTCCGACACCGTGCGCCGCGTGGTGCGGGGTGTGGAAGACGATTTTTAGTGATTTTGGCCGTTGGCGCTTGATGGTCAAGCGCAGGTAGCTATCAAAACAATAGCAATCAAAGCCCCAGCATGAGGCGAAGGTTCTGCACGGCAGCCCCGCTGGCGCCCTTGCCCAGGTTGTCCAGCCGGGCCACCAGCACGGCCTGGCGGTGGGTTTCGTTGGCAAATACGCGCAGCTCCAGCTGGTTGGTGTGGGCCAGGGTGTCGGCAGCGAGTTTCAGGTCGTCGGTGGGGGGCAGCACCTTCACATACTGCTCAGGCGTGTTGGTGTGGGCGTAGTGGGCGGCCAGTGCATCGTGCAGGTCGGCGGCCTTGGGCGCGCCGGGCAGCAGATCCAGGTGCAGCGGGCATTGCACCAGCATGCCCTGCGCAAAATTGCCCACGGCCGGAATGAACACCGGGCGCCGGGACAGGCCGGTGCAGTGCAGGATCTCGGGGATGTGCTTGTGTGCCAGGCCCAGGGCGTAGGCCTCGTAGGGCGCGGCCTGGCCAGCTTCGTAGGCCTCGATCATGCTGCGGCCGCCGCCGCTGTAGCCCGACACCGAGGGCAGCGACAGCGCTGCATCGTGTGGCAGCAGCCCGGCATCGATCAGCGGGCGCAGCAGGGCGATGGCGCCGGTGGCGTAGCAGCCGGGGTTGGCCACGCGCGTCGCCTGGCGCACGGCTTCTGCCTGGCCAGCGCACAGCTCCGGGAAGCCATAGACCCAGCCTGCCGTGGTGCGGTGGGCGGTGCTGGCGTCGATGATCTTGATGGCCTTGCCGGTCTCCTGGGTGATGGCGTCCACCAGCGCCACGCTCTCGCGCGCGGCGTCGTCGTGCAGGCACAGCACCACCAGATCGGCCTGGGCAATGAGTGCGCGCTTGGCCTGTGTATCCTTGCGCTTTTCGGGTGCGATGCTCAGCAGTTGCACGCCCGCCATGCCTTGCAGGCGCTCGCGGATTTGCAGGCCGGTGGTACCGGCTTCGCCATCGATGAATACGGTGGGCATGGTCTCTCCAGGGCCATGTGCGGCACGGGGGTGTCGCAGCATGTAAGGTTGCAAAAAGGTATGGTGCGCCGCACCATGATACATTTACCGGCTGCCATGTCCCAAGCCCGCCGCCAGAACAATCAGCCATGGTAGACGGGTGAAATCCCTTCCCTGAGAGAGACCCTCATGAAGATTCACGAATACCAAGGCAAGGAAATCTTGCGCAATTTTGGCGTGCCTGTACCCCGGGGCATTCCGGCATTCACCGTCCAGGAGGCCGTCGAAGCGGCCCAGAAGCTGGGCGGCCCCGTCTGGGTGGTCAAGGCCCAGATCCATGCGGGCGGCCGTGGCAAGGGCGGCGGCGTGAAGGTGGCCAAGAGCATTGACGACGTCAAGAAGCTGGCCGAGCAGATCCTGGGCATGCAACTGGTCACGCACCAGACTGGCCCCGAAGGCCAGAAGGTCCGCCGCCTCTACATCGAAGACGGCGCCGACATCAAGAATGAACTGTACATCTCGCTGGTGACCGACCGCGCCACGCAGAAGGTGGCCCTGATCGCTTCGAGCGAAGGCGGCATGGACATCGAGGAAGTGGCCCACTCCACGCCCGAAAAGATCATCACCGAGATGATCGACCCGCTGACCGGCATCACCGCCGACCAGTCCAAGAAAATCGCTGCGGCCATCGGCCTGACCGGCGGCTCGGTGGACCAGGCCGTGGACCTGTTTGCCAAGCTGTACAAGTGCTACATGGACACCGACGCGTCGCTGGTGGAAATCAACCCGCTGAACTGCGATTCCAAGGGCAACCTGATCGCCCTGGACGCCAAGTTCAACTTCGACGCCAACGCGCTGTTCCGCCACCCCGAGATCGTGGCCCTGCGCGACCTGGACGAAGAGGACCCCGCTGAAGTGGAAGCCTCCAAGTTCGACCTGGCCTACATCAGCCTGGACGGCAATATCGGCTGCCTGGTCAACGGCGCTGGCCTGGCCATGGCCACCATGGACACCATCAAGCTGTTCGGCGGCGAGCCGGCCAACTTCCTGGACGTGGGTGGCGGCGCCACCGCCGAGAAGGTAACCGAAGCCTTCAAGATCATGCTCAAGAACAAGAACGTCAAGGGCATCCTGGTCAACATCTTCGGCGGCATCATGAAGTGCGACACCATCGCCACCGGCGTGATCACCGCCTGCAAGGCCGTGAACCTGTCCGTGCCGCTGGTCGTGCGCATGAAGGGCACCAACGAAGAGCTGGGCAAGAAGCTGCTGGCCGAGTCCGGTCTGCCCATCATCGCTGCAGACACCATGGCCGAAGCTGCGACCAAGATCGTTGCTGCCGTCAAGTAAGCCCGGAGAACACACATGTCGATTTACATCAACAAAGACACCAAGGTCATCACCCAGGGCATCACGGGCAAGACCGGCCAGTTCCACACCGAAAAGTGCCAGGAATACGCGAACGGCAAGAACTGCTTCGTCGCGGGCGTGAACCCCAAGAAGGCCGGTGAGTCGATCTTCAACATCCCAATCTACGCCTCCGTCAAGGAAGCCGCACAGCAGACCGGCGCCACCGTGTCCGTGATCTACGTGCCGCCCGCAGGCGCCGCTGCTGCCATCTGGGAAGCCGTCGAAGCCGACTTGGACATGGCCATCTGCATCACCGAAGGCATCCCGGTGCGCGACATGCTCGAAGTGCGCAACAAGATGAAGGCCAAGGAAGCCGCTGGCGGCAAGAAGACGCTGCTGCTGGGCCCCAACTGCCCCGGCATCATTACGCCCGACGAAATCAAGATCGGCATCATGCCCGGCCACATCCACCGCAAGGGCCGCATCGGCGTGGTTTCGCGCTCCGGCACGCTGACCTATGAAGCCGTGGCCATGCTGACCGAAGTTGGCCTGGGCCAGTCCACCGCCGTGGGCATTGGCGGCGACCCGATCAACGGGCTCAAGCACATCGACGTGATGAAGGCCTTCAACGACGACCCCGATACCGACGCTGTGATCATGATCGGTGAAATCGGTGGCCCGGACGAAGCCGAAGCCGCCCAGTGGTGCAAGGCCAACATGAAGAAGCCCATCGTCGGCTTCATCGCTGGCGTGACCGCGCCTCCCGGCAAGCGCATGGGCCACGCTGGCGCGCTGATCTCCGGCGGTGCCGACACGGCCGATGCCAAGCTCGCCATCATGGAAGAGTGCGGTTTCGTCGTGACGCGCAACCCTTCGGAACTGGGCAAGCTGCTCAAGGCTCAGCTCAAGTGATTGGAGCGCCTTTGGGCGCTCCCTACCGAAGCGCCTGCGGCCTGTGCCCAGGCGCTTTTTGTTTCTGGTGCTGACAATTTTGTCTGATCAGGCGCGGGCAAACCCTGTCGCTATGGCTGGGTAACTGGTCATAGCCTCATGGCGTGGCCTCGGATGCCGGGGCGCAATTCTTGCTTGCATAGAGTGCGAACAACAGGGGTGCAAACAGTGGGTGGTCACCGAGGAGGGCGTCAGACATGGCAGCACGTGCTACGGCACGGGGCTGGGGCCGTGCTGGTGGCACTGGTGCTGGGGCTGCTGCATCTCTTGTCTGGCGGTGCGCTGGATCGCCATCTGTTCGACGCTGCAGCGGCAGGTGTGCATTCTGCGGAGCAATTGCATGCCGTGCCCGCGTGGGTAGTGGCTCTGCCTTGGCTGGGTGTTCAGGCGGCTCTGTTGGTGCTCGTTGGGGCCTTGCCGCTGCTGAGTGCAGCCGCGGGCGCAGGGCTGGCCCTGGGCTTGGCGGGTGTGATGCTGGCCTTGCAGTGGGGTGCCATGCAAGCGGCTTCTGTGGCGCTGCCGCTCACTCTGCCGGCGGCGGTGCTGGCGCTGGGTTGGCTGGCGCAGGTCGTGCTGGCGCGTGCAGGCCCTGTGCCCAGGGCTGAGGCTGCGCTGTCGCCCGCAGAGGTGGAGTCCGAGCGCATGATGGGCCTGGCCCTGATGGGGCAGGGTCAACTGGACATGGCTTTTGAGCGTCTGCGCCGCGCGCGCGGCCTGCCCCAGGTGCAGGGCGATTTGCTGAACCTGGCGCATGAATTTGAGCAAAAGCACCGCTACGACCAGGCCGTGGCGGTGTACGAGCACCTCCTGCGCCACGACCGCCAGCATGCCGAGGCGCGCAAGCGCCGCAAGCGCGCGCGCCACCTGGCCGAGATTGCGGCGCAGGCCAGCAAACCGCAGGAGCTGCCGCCTGATTCTGTGGGGCACCCCGCTGCACTGGGCCGCTACCAGATCGAAAAGGAACTGGGCCGTGGCGCCATGGGCGTTGTGTACCAGGGGCGTGACCCCAAGATCGGCAGGGTCGTGGCCATCAAGGCCCTGGCGCTGGGGCAGGAATTCGATGGTGCTGCGCTGGTGGATGCCCGAGCACGCTTTTTCCGCGAGGCGGAGTCGGCCGGTCGCCTGCAGCACCAGAACATCGTCACCATTTACGACGCGGGCGAAGACCAGGGACTGGCCTGGATCGCGATGGAGCTGCTCAAGGGGCAGGATTTGAGCGGCGCCACCCAGCCCGGCAAGCTGCTGCCGGTGGGTCGGGTGGTCTCCATCGCGGCGCAGGTGGCCGATGCGCTGGACTATGCACACCAGCAAAACGTGGTGCACCGCGACATCAAGCCCGCCAACATCATGTACGACCCGCGCACCGATGCGGTCAAGGTGTCGGACTTTGGCATTGCCCGCATCACGGACAGCAGCAAGACACGTACCGGCCTGGTGCTGGGCACGCCCAGCTTCATGGCGCCCGAGCAGCTCGCGGGCCAGCGTGTGGACGGGCGTTGCGACCTGTACGCCCTGGGCGTCACCCTGTTCCAGCTGCTGAGCGGGCAGTTGCCCCTGCGCGGAAGTTCCATGAGTGAGCTGATGCACCACATCGCCCACACGCCCGCCCCGGACTTGCGCACACTGCGTCCGGAGCTTCCCGCCGCTCTGGCGCAGGTGGTCGAGCAGGCTTTGCGCAAGAGTCCGCGCGATCGCTTCCAAACCGGAAAACAATTTGCTGCGGCCCTGCGTGGCGTGCACGCCACCCTGGCAGGCCAAGACGCAGCGGTGGCGGTGCCTGCGGGGCAGCCGCTCGTCTATGATGCGCTCAGCAATCCCCCTGAGCACAATATGTCGGATTTCCAAGAAACCGTGATGGACGCGGCGGCGCCGCGCACGCCCGCAGCAGGCCAAGGCAAGGCTGCGTCATGACGAGCCCTTACATCAGCTACCAGTTCTGTGCGCTCACCGATCCAGGCCTCGTGCGCGCCAACAACGAAGACGCCGTCAGCATCGATACGGTGGCGCAACTCGCAGTGCTGGCCGACGGCATGGGGGGCTACAACGCGGGTGAGGTCGCCAGCGGCATGGCCACCACCTTCATTCAGTCGGAACTGTCCCGCTGGATTGCGCAGGCGGGCCAGAACATCAAGGCCCAGGATCTGCGGCGGGCCATTGAAATCTGTGTGGACAACGCCAACCAGGCCATCCTGGGCGCTTCGGAGTCCAATCCGCAGTACATGGGCATGGGCACCACGCTGGTGGTGGGCGTTTTCCAGGGCACGCGGCTGATGTTGGGGCACATCGGCGATTCGCGTTGCTACCGGCTGCGCGAAGGGGTGCTGGAGCAGATCACGCGCGACCATTCCTGGCTGCAGGAGCAGATCGACGCGGGCCTCATCACGCCGCAGCAGGCGGCCCTGTCCAGCAGCCGCAATCTCGTGACCCGCGCGTTGGGCGTGGAGGAAGATGTGCTGGTCGAAATCAATGAATTCCATGTGGAGCCGCAGGACTTGTACCTGATGTGCTCCGATGGGCTGAGCGAGATGGTCGGGCACAAGGAGTTGACCGATCTGGCCGCTGCCAGCCTGCCCTTGCCTGACAAGGCGCGCCAGCTTATCGACGCTGCCAACGCTGCGGGTGGGCGCGACAACATCAGCGTGGTGCTGGTGCACGCAGCAGCGGAAAGTCCCAAACGAGGTTTCATGTCGCGGCTGTTGGGCGCGGCATAGTCAGCCAAGCATTCATTACCCAAGCTTAGAGAACTACAGGAGTTGGTCATGCCCAAAATGATCGTGTCGATTGACGGTGTCGTCATCAAGGAAGTGCAGTTGACCAAGGAGCGCACGTCGCTCGGGCGGCGGCCCTACAACGACATCGTGATCGACAACCTGGCCGTCAGCGGAGAGCACGCCGTCTTCCACATGCAGGGCGATGAAGTCGAGGTGGAAGACCTGGGCAGCACCAACGGCACCTACATCAACGGCAAGGCCGCCAAGCGCCAGCCCTTGCGCAACGGTGACACCATCGAGGTGGGCAAGTACAAGATCCGCTTCCACAGCGACGAGGAGGCCAATAATTTCAAAAAAACCATGATCTTCAAACCCGGCATGGTGCTGCCCCCGGCCATGCCGCGCCCTGCGCCAGCAGCGGCGCCTGCTGCGGCAGCGCCGACCAATGCCGTCATCAAGGTTCTCAGTGGCGCAGCGGCCGGGCGTGAGGTGGCGCTCACCAAAGTGGTCACCACCATCGGCAAGCCGGGCCTTGCGGTTGCCTCCATCACCCGGCGCAACCACGGCTTTGTGTTGGCCCATGTGGAGGGCCCTGACATGCCACTGCACAACGGCCAGCGCATCGGGGGCACACCGGTGCCGCTGCAAAGTGGCGATCGCCTGGAGCTGGCTGGCACCGAAATGCAGTTCGTCCATAGCTGATCAGCCCCTGGCCCCAGGCTATGGCCTCCCAAGTGCTTGCGGTTTATGCCAGAAGCTGGGGGGGCGCATTGCGCCGCCGCGGGATGCGCCTCCTGGTCGTCCTGCTGCCTGTGGTGCTGGCGCTGCTGCATGCCAGCGGCGCCTGGCGCATGCCGGTGTTGGACCGGTTGGACCAAATCATTTACGACGTCCGCTTGCGGGCGACCATGCCGCGCACGCTGGACAATCGCATTGTCATCGTCGATCTGGACGAGCGCAGCCTGCAGGAAATTGGCCACTGGCCCTGGGGGCGCGACAAACTGGCCCGCTTCACCCAGGAGCTGTTGCAGCGCCAACAGGCGGCCGTGGTCGGTTTCGACGTCGTGTTTTCGGAACCCGACGGCAGCTCCGGCCTGGCCCATTTGCAGCATTTGGCGCAGGGCGCCCTGCGCCAGACGCCCGGCTATGCGCAGGCCTTGCAAAAGCTGGCCCCCGAACTCGACTTTGACCACCGCTTTGCCCAGGTACTGCAAGGCCAGAACGTGGTGCTGGGCTACTACTTCACCAGCGACCGCGATGGCGGCGCGCGCGGCCTGCTTCCTCAGCCGGTAGTCAGCAGCCAGCAGCTGATGGGGCAGACATTGCGCGCCACGTCCTGGAACGGGCATGGCAGCAATATCCCTGTGCTGGCCCAGGCTGCGCCGATCGCGGGCTTTTTCAACGCCATGTCCGACGACGACGGCGTGGTGCGATCCCTGCCACTGCTGGCGCAGTACCAGGGGCAGTACTACGAATCGCTGGCGCTGGCGGTATTTCGCACCCTGCTGGGCCTGCCCGAAGTCCGCCCCAGCTATGTGCCCGGCGGGTCGGATCAATGGGCCAGCGTGCAGGGCATCGAGCTTCACCAGGATGGGCGCAGCCAACTGTTGCCCACCGATGACCGACTGGCCGTACTGGTGCCCTACCGGGGGCCAGGCGGGCAGCGGGGTGGGTCGTTTGCCTACGTGTCTGCCGCCGAGGTCATGCAAGGCCAGCTCCCAGCGGCCCATCTGCAGGACAAGGTGGTGCTGGTAGGTTCCACGGCACCCGGCCTGCAGGACCTGCGTGCCACGCCGGTAGGGGGGCTTACCCCGGCGTGGAGGCGCATGCCGACCTCATCGCACGCTTTCTGGATGGGCAGGGCCCAGTGCAGCCCGACTACGCCAGTGGCTACGACGTCGCGCAAATCGCCCTGGCCGGCCTGCTGCTGGCGCTGCTGCTGCCGTGGCTGGGGGCGGGCCCCGCGTTGGCACTGAGCGCATCGGTGTTTGCAGCGCTGGTGGGCATGAACCTGTGGCTCTTTCAGGCGCACAGCCTGGTGTTTCCCCTGGCTACGGTGCTGGTGATGGTGTTGTTGGCCTTTGCCCTGAACATGAGCTACGGCTATTTTGTGGAGAGCCGCACCAAGCGCGGTCTGGCCCAACTGTTCGGCACCTACGTACCGCCCGAACTGGTGGACGAAATGGTGCGCGAACCCGAGCGCTACAGCATGCAGGCCGCCATGCGCGAACTCACGGTCATGTTCTGCGACATCCGTGGGTTCACCACACTGTCCGAGCGCATGGAGCCCGTGCAACTGCAGGCGCTGCTCAACACCTTGTTCAGCAGGCTCACCCACGTCATCCGCCAGCAGCGCGGCACCATCGACAAATACATGGGCGACTGCGTCATGGCCTTTTGGGGCGCGCCCGTGGCCACGCCCGACCATGCCCACCTGGCCGTGTAGGCCGCGCTGGACATGGTGCAGGCCGTGCACGCGGTCAATACCGAACACCAGGCGCAAGGCCTGCCCGCCATCGGCGTGGGGGTGGGGCTCAACACCGGCCCCATGTGCGTGGGCGACATGGGCTCCGACGTGCGCCGCAGCTACACCGTCATCGGCGACGCGGTCAACCTCGGCTCGCGCCTGGAAGGCCTGTGCAAGGCCTACGGGGTGGAAATCGTGGCCAGCGAAAGCACGCACGCCCAGGCGCCGGGCTTTGTGTGGCTGGAGCTGGACCGCGTCTGCGTCAAGGGCAAGGAACAGGCCGTGGCCATCTACCACCCGCTGGGTGCAGTTGGGCAGGTGGACGGCGAGCGCTTGCAGGCCCTGGAGCACTGGCACCGCTGGCTGGCCGCCTTCCGCGCGCAGCAATGGCCGGTGTGCGATGAACTCTGGCCCAGCGTGCAGTCCAACCCCGCAGGCGCGAAGCTGCTGGACTTCTACGCCCAGCGCCTGCAGGAGCGCAGAGTGTTACCCTACGACCCTGACTGGGATGGGGCGACCCATTTCGACACCAAATAAACACCACAAGCACCATGAAAGTCCGCGTGCTGGGCTGCTCCGGGGCCATTGCCAAGGATTGCCGCACCACCTCTTTCCTGATCGACGGGCGCATCCTCATCGATGCAGGCACCGGCGTGGGCGACCTCAGCCTGGACGAAATGCAGGCGGTGGACGACGTCTTCCTCACCCATTCGCACCTGGACCACATCGCCGCCCTTCCGCTGATGCTGGACGCCGTGGCCTCGCGCCGCGCCGAGCCCCTGCGCCTGCATGCGCTGCCTGCCACCATTGCTGCGCTGCAGCAGCACATATTCAACGACATCATCTGGCCCGACTTCAGCCGCATCCCCAGCCAAAACCGCCCCTTTGTGCGCTACCAGCCCCTGCAGATGGGGCAGTGCCTGCAGGTGGCGGGTGTTGATATCGAAGTACTGCCCGCCCGCCACACCGTGCCCGCAGTGGGCTACGCAGCCCGGGGCGATACGGGCTGGTGGGTCTTCAGCGGTGACACCGGCGGCCACTGCCCAGAATTCTGGCAACGCGTCAACCAACTACCGCTGGCCGCCCTGGTCATAGAAACCGCCTTCAGCAACCGCGAAGGCACCCTGGCCCGCCTGGCCCAACACCTGGCCCCCCACACCCTGGCCCAGGAACTGGCACAACTGGCGCCAGGCCAACGCTGCCCCATCTACATTACCCACACCAAGCCCTCAGAGACGGATCTCATCATGCAGGAGATCCGTCAGTTAGAAGCCGGCGCCCCCCAGGGTTTTGCGGCGCCGCATGACATTCGGTGGCTGCAGGCGGGGGATGTGCTGCAGGTTTGACATGTTGGGGTGACAGGAATGTCAATGGTGTTACCGGGGGCGCTGTGTTTGGATTGCTTGCCTGGGATGTGTACCAAGCAATCAAGTTGGCACGCCATATGCTTATAACGAGGCGTCAATCGACTTTTCTCAACTCTCCAAGGAGTGTTTCATGAAGCGTACTATGCAAAAGGGTTTTACCCTGATCGAATTGATGATCGTTGTGGCGATCATCGGTATCTTGGCTGCTGTGGCTCTGCCTGCTTACCAGGACTACACCGCTCGCGCCAAAATTTCTGAAATGGTGATTGCAGCCAGCTCGCCCAAGAGCCTGTTGAGCGAAGCCTTCCAAACCGACAGTTTGGCGGGTATGCTGGCCGCTGCCACGGAATACAACGGCCGTGCAGCTACTGAAAAACAATCAAAGATTGTTGCAAGTATTGCGATTGACGCCGCCACTGGCGTGATCACCGTGACCAGCGAAGCTGCCAAGAGTGGCCTGCCGAGTGATGCACAAGGCAAGACCATCAAGTTCTCGCCCAACGTGAACAATGTCGCACCGGTAGCTGGTGCCTCTGGCGCCATTGACTGGGCTTGTGGTTCTGCAACTGCTACTACTGCTGGTACCCGTGGTCTCGGTCATAAAGTACTTGGTGATATGCCTGCGAAGTACGTGCCTGCCGAGTGCCGTTAATGCTTGATAGGCTGGCGTCGGAACTTACCGAAGCCGCCTGATCACAAACCAAGGGCGCTGCAAGCGCCCTTTTTTCTTGACCTGGTGTGCCATGCATTTTTCTCCTGCAACCCGATTGCGCTTTGCATTTGGTTATGCATTGCGCCATTTGTTGATTTCTGTGTGTGTTGCCTTGGTGGCAGCACTCTTTGTGTTTGGCTTGCTGTATCCGCCGCCTTTCAATTCCATCTTGGGTGTGGGCAGTATTTTTTTTCTGCTTCTGGCAGTGGATGTGGTGTGCGGCCCATTGTTGACGCTGGTTTTGGCCACCCCCAGCAAATCGCTGCGCGAGCGCTGGGTGGATTTTTCGCTCGTGGGCCTGGTGCAGGTGGCAGCGCTGCTGTATGGCCTGCACAGCCTATGGGCTGCACGCCCGGTGGTACTGGCTTTTGAGGTAGATCGGTTGGTCATTGCCAGCGCCAATGAGGTGCAGACAGAAACACTCTCGCAGGCCCCGGCAGAACTGCAATCTTTGCCTTGGTGGGGCGTGCTGCAAGTGGGCACCCGCAAAGCTAAAGACAGCGACGAATTTTTCGAAAGCATGAATTTGGGGCTGGGGGGCATTACCCCCGCCATGCGCCCCCACTGGTGGCTGCCTTGGGATGGTGCCCAGGCTGGCATACAAGAGCGCGCTAAACCGGTGGCAGAACTGCTGGCACGCCGCCCGCAAGCAGCTCCGGTGCTGCAGGCAGCCATGGCAGAGACCGGCCTACCCGTGCAGCAACTGCGCTACCTCCCGTTGACCAGCAGCAAGGTCAAAGATTGGGTGGCGTTGTTGAATGCAGAGGGGCAGATCGTGGGGCATGCCCCGGTCGATGGTTTTTAGTGCTCGCACCGCCTGCCCCGGGTGGAGCGGGAAACTGGCAGGCTTATTGCTGTGGTTCCCCGTGTCTATCCACAACGTTTGCACGGGGAGTATTCGCACAATGAAAAAGACCATCCAACACGGCTTCACTTTGATAGAGTTAATGATCGTCGTGGCGATCATTGGCATTTTGGCCGCCGTGGCCCTGCCCGCTTACCAAGACTACACCGTGCGCGCCAAACTGACGGAGCTCATGGTGGCTGGTTCATCGGCCAAAGCAGTTGTCACCGAAGCTTTTCAAAGTGGTGGATTGGTGGGCGTGACCAGAACAGCAACTGAATACAACGCCCGCCCTGTTACCGAAAAGCAGTCGAAATTTGTTGCCAACGTGCAGATCAATGGCGCTTCGGGTGCCGTGTCAGTCACCAGCGCAGGCGCTATTTCTGGCCTGCCGACAGATGCACAAGGCAAGACGCTCATTTTTACGCCCAACGTCCAAAAAGCTTTGCTGGCACCAGGCGTCACAGGGGCGATTGACTGGGCCTGTGGTTCCACGACCAATGCCACGGCAGTCGGGCGCGGCCTGTCCACCGGCTTGGGTACCATGCCCGCCAAGTACGTTCCGGCTGAGTGCCGTTGAACGGTAATGAGCTGCCGTCGGATTACTTTAGGTTTGTTCCCCACACCCCCACTCCACCCCCGGCTGGGGGTGCAGCGCGCACAGCGCTTGCTGCCGTTGCTTTGCGGGCAGGGCTGCCAGTTTTGACTCTAGCCGCGACTCTAGCCGCGACTCTAGCCGTTGCAGGGTGGAGGTGTGGCGCGCTATCTGCCCGGCCTGTGCTTCAAGCCCGCGTCAAAGGCTGCAGGGTGAGTTTGAACCCCATGGCGTGAATGACTTTGAACAGTGTCTCCGAGCTGGGTGCGCGCTCGCCCGAGAGGCTTTTGTACAAACTTTCACGCGACAGGCCCGTATCGCGCGCCAGTTGGGTCATGCCACGAGCGCGGGCAATGTCGCCCAGTGCGCCTGCCAGCTCCGCGGGGTCGTTGTCTTGCAGCACCTGGCGCAAATATTCGGCAATTTCTTCTTCATTGCGCAGGTGGTTGGCCATATCAAATGGCTGGGTTTGGCGGGGCGTCAAATAAGCCTCCAGCGCCCACAGGGAGGACGGTTCTAGCTATCAAATTTGATAGATTTAGTTATGTGGCACGCCTATGCTGTGCTTTACCCCCGTGGCCTCCCTCCTCGCCAGCGCCATCGGCCTCCTGCAGTACTTCGGCGTTACTGATGTGGTGGGCGATTGGCTGCATTCTTCGCAGCCCGGCGTAGCCATGGGCCAGTTGCGACAGCGCAACCAGCAGGCATCGCTTTTGAGTTTGGGTTTGTGGGCGTTGTGGTGGGTGGTGGCGCAGTCCACCCAAGGCCTGGGTGATCAAGGCGCGGCGGAGCGGCAAGGTTCGAGATCCATGACCACAGTGGGACTGGGCCTGCTCGTGGCCTGGGCGCTGGCCTTGCTGGCGGTGGGCAGCGCGGCCACTGCCTCGCGCACGGGGCTGGCGCAGTGGTTGGTGTTGTGTGTGCTGCTGTACTGGTGGCGTGCGACCTGGGGGTGGGTGCCGCTGGGTTTGGCGCTGGTGGGTTTGTTGCTTTACGGTTGGGCGGCGTGGCTTTTGCCGGAGCTGTTGTGGCAATGGACGGGCTTGCGGGCTGATGGGCTGTTCAGCCGTTTTGGGCAGGCGCCGGGTTGTACCAGCCGCAGTGTGCTGTGGGCCAACGTGTGGCACCTGATCCTGCAAAAGCCGTGGACGGGTTGGGGCTGGGGTGAGCTGGACTATGCGCACTACATCACCTTGTTCCCGGGCACGCGCTTTTGCGTGTTGCTGGACAACGCCCACAACCTGCCCCTGCATCTGGCGGTGGAGCTGGGCTTGCCCCTGGCTTTGCTGGTCAGCGGACTGGTGCTATGGTGGGTGTGGCGCGCACGCCCCTGGGCAGAAACCGACCCGGTGCGCCAGTTGGCATGGGGCATTCTGGCGGTAGTCGGCCTGCACAGCATGCTGGAGTTTCCGCTGTGGTACGGGCCGTTCCAGCTCGTCACGCTGTGGGCTTTGGCGCTGCTTTGGCGCGGGCCGGGGCTGGAAGCCGTGGTGCTTGTCGTGCGGCGCGTACCCTTGGGGCTGTGGGTGTTGGTGGCCGTGGTGTGCCTGGTGCTCTGGGGGGCGCTGGGGTGGCAGTACCACCGCATCAGCCAAATTTACACCCCTGTGGCGCAGCGCATGCTGTCCATGCGCGACAACCCCCTGGCGCAGGTGCAGGGCAGTTGGGTGTTCAAGGACGCCATTGCCTTTGCCGAGCTGACCACCATGCCGATCAACCGCGAAACTGCCGAGCGGGCGCACGCGCTGGCCCTGCGCATGTTGCACTATTCACCCGAGCCGCGCGTGATCGAGCGCCTGATCGAGAGCGCCACGCTGCTGGGCCTGGACGACGAGGCGGCGTTCCATTTGCAGCGCTACCGGGCGGCATACCCCAAAGACCATGCGCGCTGGCAGAAGAAGAACGGGATGTCGGGCGGATAGCTTATGCGCGGTCAGGTACCGGGTGAGTTTGTGGCACCGTCGTCAAAGGCACGTCTTCGTACAACGCCTCCAGCGGCAGCTGCAGGCCCACGCTGGCCCATTCGACGTGGCCGCCGGCCTCGATGGGGTGCAGCACCCAGCGCTTGCTGTCGCCATCGCGGCGGAATAAGTCCAGGCTCAGGCGCTCGGGATCGATCAGGGCGTATTCACGCAGTGTGGG
>JAKLLE010000107.1 GCA_023150295.1 Giesbergeria sp.
ACGAGTGGTCGGCAGCGGGTCAAGTTAGCGATCGCGGTCGAGTGCCATCAAAGAATTGACCGACCTCTACCCGTGCTGGCCCGCACGCCCCCAGTGTCTTCCATCATCCAGGGTGAACCGCAAGGGTCATGACAGTTAGACGGGCGCCAAGGCCGTTTTTTTGCATACAAATTCCTTCTCCAGACGTCCAAACGCCATGCCCCAGTTTGCCGCCAACCTGAGCCTGATGTACACCGAACTGCCGTTTCTGGAGCGCTTTGGCGCCGCTGCGCGCGACGGCTTTGCCGGTGTGGAATACCTGTTTCCCTACGCCCATGAACCCGCACAGTTGCTCGAACCACTGCGCGCGCACGGGCTGCGGCAAGTGCTGTTCAATGCGCCGCCCGGCGGCCTCACGCGCAGCGCCATGGCCCAGGCCTGGGACCAGGGCATGCGCGGCACCGCTGCCCTGCCGGGGCGAGAGGCCGAGTTTCGCGCCGGGGTGCTGGAGGCGCTGCACTACGCCCAGCAGCTCGACTGCCCGCGCATCCACCTGATGGCAGGCTGCCTGCCCCAGGGCGCCGACCCCGCCGCCTGCCGCCAGACCTACGTGGACAACCTGCGCTGGGCCGCCGCGCAGGCCGGTGCCTGCGGGCGCGCGGTGCTGATCGAGCCCATCAACCCACGCGACATGCCCGGCTACCTGCTGCAGCGCCAGGATGACGCGCACGCCGTGCTCGACGCCGTGGGCTCACCCCACCTCAAGGTGCAGATGGACCTGTACCACTGCCAGATCGTTGAAGGCGACCTGGCCACTAAGCTGCGCCGCTACCTGCCCACGGGCCGCGTGGCGCATGTGCAGATCGCTGGCGTGCCCGAGCGCCACGAGCCCGACCAGGGCGAAGTGCATTACCCCTACCTGTTCGGGTTGATCGACAGCCTGGGCTATGGCGGCTGGATCGGCTGCGAATACCGCCCGCGCGCGGGTACATCAGCGGGGCTGGGCTGGCGCCCGTAGTCTGAGAGGCTGAGCCGCAGGAGTGGTGCGGCCACACCACAAGGCCTTGATGAGACCTTCGCGGAACATATTTTTCCATTTGCATCTGGCAACACATTCCCCACTGGTGAAACAATCAGGGGGTCATGGTTACAGTCTGGTCCGTTCTGATGCTGGCATCGGCCGTGGTCGCCCTCACACTGGCGACCGGGCTGACCGTGGCCGCCTGGGGTGGCCGCCGGGACGGGCTGCCCACCTGGGCGCTGGCGCTGGCCTTGCAGGCGCTGGCCTGCGGCCTGCTGGGCTGGCGCGCGCAGTGGCCTGTGCTGTGGGTCACCGTGGGCGGGGCGGTGCTGGCCTCGGGCGCACTGGCCTGTGTGCTGGCGGCCATTGCGCGCCAGCAGGAGCAAGCCATGCCCTGGGGCGCCGTGGTGCCACCGCCGTTGCTGCTGGGCCTGGTGCTGCTGCCCTGGCACGCCGACCTGGGGCTTGCAGCAGCCATTGCCGGAACCGTGCTGGCCGGGCAATGCGCCTGGGTGCTGTGGAGCCTGCTGGAGCACCGCTTCACCCTGCCCGAGCGCGGCACTGCCCTGGTGGCCACAGGCCTGGGCGGCCTGATGGCCACGCACACCGCGCTGGCCGTGGCCGGGCTGTCAGGGCTGCCCGACCCGCAGTCGCTGCTGGCCGACCCCATGGTGCTGATCCCCGGCGTGCTGTTTGCGCTGGCCGCGTGGCTGGTGGCCACGGTGGGCTTTGTGCTGCTGCACAGCCACCAGGGCCGCAGGCGCAGCCAGGTGCTGGCCGCGCTGGATGAAACCACGGGCATTGCCAACCGCCGCTCCATCATTGCCGCGCTGGACCGCGACGTGGCCCGCGCCATCCGCACCCGCCTGCCCATGGCGGTGCTGATGCTGGAGCCCGACCTGCTGGGCGAAGACACCGGCGGCGCCCGCCAGGACGGCGAATCCCTGCTGTGCTCCATGGTGGAGCTGGTGCAGAACCGCATCCGCTCGCAGGACATCGTGGGCCGCTACGGCGCCTGCGAGCTGCTGCTGGTACTGCCCGACACCACCGCCCAAGGCGCCGCACGCCTGGCCGAGCAACTGTGCGACGCCGCGCGCGACCTGCCCCCACTGCCTGGCGGTACCCCCGCGCTGACGCTGAGCGTGGGCGTGTTCGGCGGGCGGCTGGAGCCGGGCGACAGTTGGGACCAGCTCATCCACGCGGCCGACCAGGCCCTGGAACAAGCCCGCCAGTACGGCGGCAACCGCGTGCACACCACGGCCACGCTGGGTCGCATGGCCCATGCAGGGATGATGACCTCCTCGCACGCCACCTTTCCGACGTCCTTGCATTAGTTCATTGCACCACCGTGACAGGCCCAGGCGGCTTGTGGTCGAATGCAGCTTTTGCGCCAATGTGAAGCCACCGCCATGAACGCTCCCCTCCCTCCCCAGGCGCTGGACAGCGCCGCCGCGCTGGACCGCATCAGCGGCGTCTGGGACGCCAGCATCGTGCCCCAGCTCACGGACTACATCCGCATCCCCGCCAAGTCGCCCATGTTCGAGCCCGGCTGGGAAGGCGCGGGCCTGCTCGACACCGTGGTGCGCAACGCCGCCGACTGGGTGCTGGCCCAGCAGGTGTCCGGGCTCACCGCCGAGGTGGTGCGCCTGCCGGGCCGCACGCCGGTGCTGTTCTTCGAGATTGCCGCCACCCGCCCTGCCAGCCCGCAAACGGTGCTGATGTACGGCCACCTGGACAAGCAGCCCGAATTCTCCGGCTGGCGCGCCGACCTCGGCCCCTGGACGCCCAAGATGGAGGACGGCAAGCTCTACGGTCGGGGCGGTGCCGATGACGGCTATGCCGTCTATGCCAGCATCGCCGCCGTGCAGGAGCTGCAACGCCAGGGCGTGCCGCACCCGCGCATCGTCGGCCTGATCGAAACCAGCGAGGAAAGCGGCTCGCGCGACCTGCTGCCCTACATCGACGCGCTCAAGGGCCGCCTGGGCGAGGTGGCGCTCGTGGTCTGCCTCGATTCGGGCGCGGGCAACTACGACCAGCTCTGGCTCACCACCAGCCTGCGCGGCATGGCCAGCGGCACGCTGAAGGTGGAAATATTGACCGAGGGCATCCACTCGGGCGACGCCTCGGGCCTGGTGCCGTCCAGTTTCCGCATCATGCGCCAGGTGCTGGATCGGCTGGAGGACAGCGCCACCGGGCGCCTGCTGCCCGCCAGCTTCCACTGCGAGGTGCCCGCCGAACGGCTGGCGCAGGCGCGCGCCACGGCGGCCATCCTGGGCGAGGAGGTGTACCGGCGCTTCCCCTGGGCGCACCACGACTGCGGTAGCTCCACCATCGTGGCGCTGCCCACCACGACCGACCCGGTGCAGGCGCTGCTCAAGCGCACCTGGGAGCCCACGCTCAGCGTGACTGGCGCCGAGGGTTTTCCGGCCCTGCAGGACGCAGGCAACGTGCTGCGCCCCTACACCGCCTTCAAGCTCAGCCTGCGCCTGCCGCCGCTGGTGGACGCGGCGGCCTGCATGCAGGAGATGAAGGCGCTGCTCGAAGACAACGCCCCCTACCAGGCCAAGGTGACCTGGGAGAGCGCCAGCGGCGCCAACGGCTGGAACGCGCCCGAGACCGCGCCCTGGTTCGCCCAGGCGCTGGACGCCGCCAGCCAAGCGCACTTCGGCGCGCCCTGCGGCTTCATCGGCCAGGGCGGCACCATTCCGCTGATGGGCATGCTCAGCCAGGGCTTCCCGAAGGCGCAGATGATGGTCTGCGGCGTGCTCGGGCCCAAGAGCAACGCCCACGGGCCCAACGAGTTTCTGCATGTGCCCTACGCCAAGAAGCTCACCGCCGCCGTGGCACAGGTGATTGCCAGCCTGCCTTGATTGTTTCAAGCATTTTTGGCCTCCAGCGCCCGTCCATCAAGCGCGAACAGCTATTAATTTTATAGCAAAACCATGCGACTCCTTCTGGCCGAAGACGAACCCGCCCTGGCCAACTGGCTGGTGCAAGCGCTGCGCCAGTCGGACTTTCAGGTGGACTGGGTCAACGACGGGCGGCTGGTGGCGCCCAGCCTCAAGGCCTCGCGCTACGACGCGCTCATCCTCGACCTGGGCCTGCCCGGGCGCGACGGGCACGACGTGCTCGACGGCCTGCGCGACGCCGGGCACGGCCTGCCGGTGCTGATCCTCACCGCGCGCGACTCGCTCATGGAGCGCGTGCACACCCTCAAGGCCGGGGCCGACGACTTCCTGGCCAAACCTTTCGAGCTGGCCGAGCTGGAGGCCCGGCTGCTGGCCCTGGTGCGCCGTGCGCGCGGCGGCGAACACCCGCGCTTTGCCTGCGGCGCCCTGGTGTACGACCCCGTGGGCCAGCAACTGCTGCTGCGCCACCAGCCGCTCAAGCTCACCCCGCGCGAACACGCGCTCTTGCGCGCCCTGGTGCAGCACAGCGGCGAACCCCTGTCCAAGCGCGACCTCATGGAGCGCGTGTTTGCCGACGAGGCCGACGTGCAGCCCGAAGCCGTGGAAGTGCTGGTGCACCGCCTGCGCAAACGCCTGGAAGGCAGCGGCGTGCGCATCAGCACCCTGCGCGGCCTGGGCTACGTGCTCGAACCCGACAGCGCACCGGATAGCGCATGAAACGCTGGGCGCACTGGAGCCTGCGCCGCACCCTGCTGGTGGTGCTGCTGCCCGGCCTGCTGGCGGTGATGGGGCTGGAGCTGGCCGTGAGCTGGCGCAACGCCCTGGCCGCCGCCAACGCCGCGTTCGACCGCTCGCTGCTGGGTGCCATCAAGGCCATGGACGCCAACATCTCCACCGCCAGCGGCGGCCTGGCCGTGGAGCTGCCCTACCGCATGCTCGAATTCTTTGAACTCACCGCCAACGGCCAGGTGTTCTACCGCGTGGCCAGCGGCGACGGCCTGGTCGAAATCGGCGACGCCCTGCTGCCCGCGCCCCCCCGGCCGCTGGAAGACGCAGCGCCCCAGTTCCACGACGCCAACTACTTCGGCATCCCTGTGCGCGTGGGCACCTACGCGCGCCAACTCGACCGTCCACTGTCCCAAGGCTCGCACTCCAGCCGCGTCATCATCCAGGTGGCCGAAACGCTGGAGAGCCGCCAGGAATTCACCCGCCGCCTGGTGTGGGAAACCGTGGCGCGCGACGCCCTGCTGCTCCTCAGCGCCCTGGCCCTGGTCGTGCTGGCCGTGCACACCGGCCTGCGCCCGCTCGCGCGCCTGCGCGCCGACGTGGCCCAACGCCACGACGACGACCTCACCCCCATCGACCCCGAGCAGGTGCCCAAAGACGTGCGCCCCCTGGTGGACGCCATCAACCTGCACATGCAGCGCACGCGCCAGGTGCTGCAACAGCAGCGCGCCTTCATCGACGACGCGTCGCACCAACTGCGCACCCCGCTCACCACCCTGGCCACGCAAACCAGCTACGCCCTGCGCGAAACCGACCCCGCCCAGCGCGAAGCCGCGCTGCAGGCCATCAAAACCCAGGTGGACGACGCCATCCGCCAGACCAACCAAATGCTCGCCCTGGCCCGCGCCGACGCCATGGAACTGCAGCGTGAGCCACTCGACCTGCTGGCCCTGGCCGAGCGCGTCACACGCCGCCTGTGGCCCCTGGCGCGCCAGCACGGCATCGACCTGGGGCTGGAGCCGCTGAACGACACCCCCGCCGATGCACCGACGGACGCCCCCGCCCAGCCCCAAGGCCACGCCGCCCTGCTCGAAGAAGCCCTGGCCAACCTGCTGCACAACGCCCTGCAGCACACGCCCGCAGGCGGCCAGGTCACCGTGCAGGCCGGCGTGCTGGCAGGCAAAGCCGTGCTGCGCGTGGCCGACACCGGCCCCGGCATCCCCGCCACCGACCGCGCCCGCGTGGGGCAACGCTTCTTGCGCGTGGCCGACCCCGCCGCCCCCCAAGCCCCCCACGGCACCGGCCTGGGCCTGGCCATTGCCCACGCCATTGCGCAGCGGCATGGTGGAAGCTTGCGGCTGGAGGAAGCGCACCCAGGGCAGGCTGCGCCGGGGTTAAGGGTGGGGGTGGAGTGGCCGGTGTGAGGGGAGGGTGCCGGGGCGGTGGCGCGAAAGTTTCATCACTGCGGTGCAGGTACACGACTGAAAATGGAAAGCGTTTCGGGAAAACTCAGTGTGTGCCGTACTTGTAAGAAGATCCTATATCCGGAAATTCGGTCGCTACCGCGAGCGCCCGTTCAGCGCCCGTTGCAAATCGCTCACCGAGCTGCGGACTGATCTTTGCGTAGTACTGAACCTCCCACGCTAACTCGGCCATTGCGGCCTCGTGAAATCGGACGCGCATCAATTCAGCAGACGTCGAACTTGTGCAAATACTTCTTCAGCGGGAATGAGCTTCGCCGTACCAGCGTCGATATCGGCGATTCGGATTCGAATCTCCTCTTCCCAAGCCGCCTCGACTTCGTCGTCTGGTTCATGCACCGTCGCAAGAAGTTCCTCGGCCAATCGAACCCGGTCCGCCGCAGGAAGTGTTCGAGCTTGTGCGCTGAGTTCTTCGATGAGGTCTGCCATGGTGATCTCTTGGTGGAACCCCAGGTCTACTGCTCAAGGGGGCGACCCGCTGTTGGCGCCAGACTTGAGGGATAACGAAATTCAGCGGGTGCCGAAGGCGATCCGATGGAATAACCCGTTATGCCGCCCATTCTCATTTGACAGCAACCGCCAGCAAGGCCTTAGGGTTAGTCCGCGCAATGGTTAGCAAAGTTCGCGCGGCGCCACTTGGCTGCTTGCGCCCCTGCTCCCATCCCTGAAGTGTCCGCACCGACACACCAAGCAGGGAGGCGAACTGTGACTGCGACAGTCCCGTGCGCTCTCGCGCCTCCACGGCTGGGGACAAGACAACCAGAGTCTTCCCTGCCTTCATTTGTCGCACAGACTCAAGCAGCTCGGCCGCCAAGTCGCGCTTGGCCTCATAAGCGCGCAGTTGCGCATCAGTGAGAGGTTTAGCTTTCGAGGGCATGACGAATTTCCTTCAGCTTTGCGCCAGTGATGTTGTCCGTCTTCGCCTTCGCATACAGAAGCAGAAGCACAACCTCTTGCTCTGCTGTTCTCGTGAAGTAGATGACACGAACCCCACCGGACCTACCTGTACCAGCCCGACGCCAGCGAACCTTTCGGATGCCACCAGACTCGGGTACCACAGCTCCAGCGTCAGGACTCTCGGCAATGTACGCCGCGAACTCACCCCTCTCTTCCTCGGTCCAGTAAAGCGGCCATTGCTTTTGGAACAGAAGAGTTTCGACAACTGTGAGCATCGGATCAACTATACGCCTAAGGCGCACAGATGTCCAGCGCCTCGCGATTCATAAGGCGTAACGCCTGAATTAAGCCGCGCCGCGAAGCGGCGTCGGCTTGAATGAATTGTTAGGGGGCGGGCTCATTGATGATTGTGTAAACCGTATCTGCGAGTCTTTGCAGAAATGCCATGTCAAGTTGCACCGCTTCTTGCTCGTAAACATAGCGCCACTCTTCAAATACGTTTGCAATTGCTGCAATAGACGTATTGAAAGCAGCTCTGGTGGGGGAGCAGGCGGTGACTATCCGATCTTGGGTCGCTTGCGGAACTAGTTCAAACAGCTTTTTCAGATCATGGATCTTTGGCGGGGGCGCTGTCCTAGCAACCAGAGACTTGAATCCAAGCGGTTCTTCGTCGTTTCGTGTGGAACTTGACAACGAGAATCCATCGTAGTGGAGCCCGGTGGGGCTTGTGGGCAACTCGGCAAGCCGAGTTGTCCACAAATCCACGGGGCGGTGTTCTTTGCCAAGGAGGATTGCAAGAT
>JAKLLE010000108.1 GCA_023150295.1 Giesbergeria sp.
CACTCCGGGTTGTTGAAACCCGCGAGCATCGCAAATGAGCGAAACGAAATTCAAATCGTGGACACCCATGAATCCTCTGGAACCCGCATCAATACTGGTGTTTCCGCCCTTCAGCATCAAATAAGCCGGACACTACTGAGATCCGCACGCCCATGAACGCCATCATCGGCATGTCGCACCTGGCGCTCAAATCGGGTCTCACGCCGCGCCAGCACGACTATGTGGCCAAGATCGAGCAGGCAGGCCAGCACCTCATGGGGGTCATCAACGACATCCTGGATTTCTCGCGCATCGAGGCGGGCAAGCTGCGCATCGAGTCCCACCCCTTTGTGCTCGACCAGGTGCTGGAGGGCGTGGTCGATGTGGTCAGCCACAAGGCCACGGCCAAGGGCCTGGAGCTGATCTGCGATGTGGCCAGCAATGTGCCGCAGAACCTGGTGGGCGACGCGCTGCGCATTGAGCAAATCCTCATCAACTACGCCAACAACGCTGTCAAGTTCACCGAGCGCGGCGAGGTCGGCATCGTGGTGCGCGTGGAGCACGAAGCCGGGGACGACATCACGCTGCGCCTGGAAGTGCGCGACACCGGCATCGGTCTCACGCCACAGCAGCAGGACAAGCTGTTCCAGAGCTTCCAGCAGGCCGATGCCTCCACCACGCGGCGCTATGGCGGCACCGGCCTGGGCCTGGCCATTTGCAAGAGCCTGGCCGAACTGATGCACGGCGCGGTGGGCGTGCACAGCACGCCGGGCGAGGGCTCCTCGTTCTGGGTGCGGTTGCCGCTGCGCCGGGGGGCACCCGCCCGTGCGCTGCTGCCCGCTCCCGATCTGCAGGGCCTGCGCGTGCTGGTGGTGGACGACAACGCCCATGCGGCCATCGTGCTGGCCGAAATGCTGCGCTCCATGCGCTTCACGGTCGAGGCCGTGCACAGCGGCGCGCAGGCGCTGCAGGCCCTGAACGCCGCCGTGCAGCACGGCAAGCCCTACGACCTGGTGGTGCTGGACTGGCAGATGCCCGGCATGGACGGCCTGGAACTGGGGCGGCGCATTGGCGAGTTGAACCTCCCGCAGTTGCCCCACCGTGTCATGGTCACCGCCTTTGGCCGCGAAGACGTGCTGCGCATGGCGCAGCACCAGGGGATCGAGGAAGTGCTGATCAAGCCCGTGAGTGCGTCGGTCATGTTCGACACGCTGATGCAGGTGCTGGGCCGCCCGCAACTGGGTGGCAGCGTGGCCCGCCCAGAACCGGGGGATCCGCAGGCCCGGTGCCCGGCATTGCCGGGGGTACGCCTGCTGGTGGCCGAGGACAACGAGCTGAACCAGCAGGTGGCGCTGGAGTTGCTGCGTGAGACCGGGGCGCAGGTCGATCTGGCGCGCGATGGCCAGGAGGCCCTGGCGCTGGTGGCACGCCACCGCTACGACCTGGTGCTCATGGACATGCAGATGCCCGTGCTGGATGGACTGGAAGCCACGCGCCAACTGCGCGCGCAACCTGCGCTGGTGCACCTGCCCATCGTTGCCATGACGGCCAACGCCATGGACGCCGACCGCCAGCGTTGCCTGGATGCAGGCATGAACGACCACCTGGCCAAGCCGGTGGTGCCCGAACGCCTGTGGGCGGTGCTGCAGCGCTGGTGCGGTACGAGTGCCTGTGGCGCAGTGGGTGCTGCCCCGCAGGCGCGCGGCCAGATGCCCCTCTCGAAGCAGGGCGCCACGGTGGTGTTGCCCACGCCGCTGCCTGGCCTGGACCAAAGCGCAGGACTGCGCAATGCGCTGGGGCGCCCCGCCTTCTATGCCGAGGTGCTGCAGCGCTTTGCGGCGCACCATGCCGACAGCGCGCAGCGCATGGCCCAGGCCCTGGCCGAGGCGCGTCTGGACATCCTGCTGCGCGAGGCCCACACCCTGCGCGGCCTGGCCGGAACCATCGGCGCCACGGCCCTGCAGGATGCGGCGGCCCGGCTTGAAGAAGCCCTGCGCGGCCCGCCATCTGCGGCGGCGCCCACCACGCAGTTGTTGCAGGACCTGCGCCTGGCGCTGGAGCCTGTGGTGCAGCACCTGTTGCATTGGGCGGCAGCACATCCTGTGCCTGCACAGGCGGCGATGGTGCCTGCGGATGCACCGGCAGCGGTGCGCCCTGCGCAAGCAGAGGCCTTGCACACCGCACGCGCGCTGCAAGCGCTGCTGCAGGCCGACGACCCGGCCGCCCGGCTGCACCTGCTGCACCATGCACCCTTGGTGCAGGAAGTGGTGGGGCCGCGCATGGCCGCGCTGCAGGCGCATGTCGAGCAGTTTGACTACGAATCCGCGCTGGGCCTCCTGACCGGGTGCCTGGAGCGTTTCCCGCAGGCCGCCACCCCACCGGGTGCAGCCTGCTCCACCGGGAGTCGCGATGCAACGAGACAGTCTTCCTGAAGGTGCCGCCCAAGGCGGCGGTCGCCAGATGCCCACCGTGCTGGTGGTGGACGACACGCCCGACAACCTGGCCATGATGGCCGAGCTGCTGGGCGAGCGCTACCGCGTGAAGGTGGCCAACAGCGGCGAGCGTGCCCTCAAGGCCATGCAGGCAGAGGCCTTGCCCGACCTGGTGCTGCTGGACATCATGATGCCGGGCATGGACGGCTATGAGGTCTGCCGCCGCCTCAAGGCCAGCGCCCTCACGCGTGATGTGCCGGTGATCTTTCTCACGGCGCGCAGCGACGTGCAGGACGAGCGCATGGGGCTGGAGATGGGCGCGGTGGACTACATCACCAAGCCCATCAGCCCGCCCATTCTGCAGGCGCGCGTGCAGACCCACCTGGCCCTCAAGGCCACGGCCGACTTCCTGCGCAGCAAGAGCGACTACCTGGAGCGCGAGGTGGCCTTGCGCACGCTGGAACTGCAGGCCATCCAGGATGTCACCATCATTGCCCTGGCATCGCTGGCCGAAACACGCGACGCCGAAACCGGCAACCACATCCGCCGCACTCAGCTGTACGTGAAGGCGCTGGCCGAGCAGTTGCGCAGGCACCCCCGGTTCGAGCAGGTGCTCACGGTGTCGATGATCGACCTGCTCTACAAATCTGCCCCGCTGCACGACATCGGCAAGGTGGGCGTGCCCGACCACATCCTGCTCAAGCCAGGTCGGCTGAGTGCCGAGGAATTCGAGGTGGCCAAGACGCACGCCGCCCTGGGGCGCAAGGCCATCGAGAGTGCCGAGCGCCGCCTGGGCATGCGCGTGCGTTTTCTGGACGTGGCCAAGGACATGGCCTGCCACCACCATGAACACTGGGATGGCACCGGCTACCCGGCGGGGTTGTCGGGCGAGGCTATCCCCGTGGCGGCGCGCCTGATGGCTGTGGCCGATGTGTACGACGCCGTCATCAGCACCCGCGTTTACAAGCTGGCGGGTACGCACGAGCAGGCCTGTGACGCCGTCACGCGCGGGCGGGGCACGCAGTTCGACCCGCTGGTGGTCGATGCCTTCATCGAGATTGCTGAGGACCTGCGCGAGATCGCGCTCAAGTTCCCCGACCCCGCGCCGCAGTGAGCGGCGCGCGCTGCGCGGGCGTCAGAGTGGCGCGTCTTCACCTGCGTCGATGGCCGGGGCTGCATCCGGTGCAGGCTCCTTTGCCTGGTCTTGCGCGTCGGCGTCGATCCCGGACTGGCGCAGCGCAGCCTTTTCGCCTGCGCTGGCAAACTTGCTGTACTTGCCCAGGATCTGCACCAACTGGCCGTAGATGCGCGGCGTGCCGGCCAGGCACTCCTTTTGATCCAGGAAATCCGCCTCGCCGGTGAAGTTGCCGATCAGACCACCAGCCTCGGTCACCAGCAGCGAGCCCGCGGCCACGTCCCAGCTCGACAGGCCGGTTTCAAAGAAGCCATCGGTGTAGCCTGCTGCCACATAGGCCAGATCCAGTGCGGCGGCACCGGGGCGGCGCAGGCCAGCGGTGCGCTGCATCACGTCGCCCATCATGGCCAGGTAGTTCTTGAAGTTGTCGCCCGGGCGGAACGGGAAGCCCGTGGAGATCAGGCATTCCTTGAGCTGGGTGCGCTTGCTCACGCGGATGCGGCGCTCGTTCAGGAAGGCGCCCCGGCCCTTGGTGGCGGTGAACAGGTCGTTGCGCGAAGGGTCGTACACCACGGCCTGCTCGATCTTGCCCTTGAAGGCCAGCGCAATGCTCACGCAATAGACCGGAAAGCCGTGGATGAAGTTGGTCGTGCCGTCCAGCGGGTCGATGATCCAGACGAAGTCCGAATCCTTGGCGCCATGTTGGCTGCCCGACTCCTCGGCCAGGATGCCGTGACCGGGGTAAGCGGTGAGCAGGGTCTCGATGATAGCCTGCTCGCTCGCATGGTCCACCTCGGTCACAAAGTCGTTGATCTGCTTTTGCGAGATACGCACCGACTCCACGTCGAGCGCTGCGCGGTTGATGATGGCGCCAGCGGCGCGGGCGGCCTTGATGGCCACGTTGAGCATGGGGTGCAGATTGGACGACATAGATTGTGCGGAGGTTGCGCGCCAGCATCGCTTGTGGCGGTAGCGCGGGGCCAGAGGAACGGGAAAATCGCTGCCGGGCGATGCGGGCAGCGACAATAAGGGCCCGATTTTACCCGCCCCGCCCGCACAGCGCACCTGCGCTGCTTTGCAGGTGCCGGGCATGCGCTTGCCATGAAGACCCGTTTCATCCTCATCCAGACCAGCCATGCCGGCAACGTGGGCGCCGCCGCCCGCGCCATGAAGACCATGGGGTTTGACGACCTGGTGCTCGTCAAACCCCGCTGGGCCAACGTGCTGCGGCGCGAGGAAACCATTCAGCGCGCCAGCGGAGCACTGGACGTGCTGCACAACGCGCGCATCGTGGAGACGCTGGACGAGGCGCTGGATGGCATCAGCCACCTGTGCGCCACGGCCATGACGCCGCGCGACTTCGGCCCGCCCACACGCGCGCCGCGTGAGCATTTCGATTTGCTATTGAAAAAGGAGCTGCCAGCGCTTGATGGGAGTGCGCTGGAGGCCAAAAACGCTTCAATTCCAGAGCCGGTGGCGGCCCAAAGCGGCATCGGCTTTCTGTTTGGCTCCGAGCGCTTCGGCATGGCCAACGAGGACGTGTACCGCTGCCATGTGGCGCTCTCCATCCCCACCAACCCGCAGTTCGGCTCGCTCAACCTGGGCGCGGCCATCCAGGTCATCGCCTACGAGTGGCGCCAGGCCCTGGGCGGCTTTGGCGTAGAGCAGGCCACGCCCGAGCGCCTGCTGGCCGATGCAGGCCAGGTGGCGGGCATGCTGGCGCACTGGGAGCAGGCGCTCACCGCCATCGGTTTTCTGGACCCGGCGGCGCCCAAGAAGCTCATGCCCCGGTTGAACCAGCTCTTCAACCGCGCGCAACTGGGTGCCGAGGAAATCCACATCCTGCGCGGTGTCGCCAAGGCCATGATCGAGTCTGCCCAGCCAAAGCGATAGACTGTGCGGCCCCTCAACACATAACGACAACAGATGTTTGCCCGTCTGCGCTCCGACATCCAGTGCATCCTCGACCGCGACCCCGCGGCACGCAGCACCTGGGAGGTCATCACCTGTTACCCCGGCCTGCACGCCATCTGGCTGCACCGCCCGGCGCACTGGTGCTGGACGCATGGCCTCAAGTGGCTGGGTCGCTTTATTTCGCACCTGGCGCGCTGGTTCACCGGCATTGAAATCCACCCGGGCGCCAAGATCGGCGAGCGCGTGTTCTTCGACCATGCCATGGGCGTGGTGGTGGGCGAGACCGCCGAGATCGGCGACGGCTGCACCATTTACCAGGGTGTCACGCTGGGCGGTACCTCGCTCTACAAAGGCACCAAGCGCCACCCCACGCTGGGCAAGGATGTGGTGGTGAGCGCAGGCGCCAAAGTGCTGGGCGGCTTCGAGGTGGGCGACGGGGCCAAGATCGGCAGCAATGCCGTGGTCATCAAGCCCGTGCCCGCCGGTGCCACGGCGGTGGGCATACCGGCGCGCATCATCCCGTCCAAGGAAGGCCACAGCGCCGACGTGACCGAGGACGCCAAGCCCAAGCCCCAGTTCACGGCCTACGGCATCACGCAAGAAGACGACCCGCTCTCGCAGGCCATGCGCGGGCTGATCGACAACGCTGCCTCGCAGGAACACCAGATCGCGCTGCTGTGGCAGGCGATCGAGAAGCTGTCGGACTGCGTGAAAACGGGGGATTGCGTGCCGGGCGATGCTGCGTTGAAAGAGCAGTTCGAGGCGGGCAAGCTCAACGACCTGGTGGGGAAGTAGGTTTTGGGGGCTTTGCTGAGGGCGGCTGGCCGGGATGTGCGCCCGGCGGCGCAGTAACTTTCTTTTGCTTCGTGTTTGTACAGACCGGGCACATGGTTAACGGTTTTCATTAGACGGCGTCAGGCGCTTGTAGGTCAATCACCAGACAGCGGTGGTGAGCAAAGAACACTTCAAAGCAGCCGTCCTTGCCATGCTTTGGCCTGATACCCACCTTGTGGCGATGCAGGGCATTGCTCAGCTTGTAACGCCTGCCTCTGAACCTCAAGATCCCATTCCAATCGACCGTGCGCACTTCGTCTTCGCTGGTGTATTCGGGCAGGCTCAATTGCTCGGGAAATGGCCTCTTGCTGGGCTTGTAGTGCGTGATCGGCGTGTCCCCCCTCAGCGCCTCATGCGGACGCTGCTGGTTGTAGACCGTACGCCAGCAATCGAGCGCCTGCTGGACCTTGTCCAGGCTCTCAAAGCACCGTCCTCTGAGCACCTCGATATCCAGCGTGCGATGGAAGCGCTCATCCTTGCCGTTGGTTTGCGGGTGGTACGGCCGGCTGTGGCTGACGTGGATGCCCAACTGCACCAGCCACACTCCCAGCGCTGTGAGCTGGCCCGGTGCGCTCGGTGAACCCCAGGGTGCGCCGTTGTCGAAGTTGATCTGCGCTGGAAGGCCATAGCGCCGGAACACCTGTGTCATATGCGATTGCACGACTTCAGTGGCGGTCTTGCTGCAGGCCTGCAGTGCCAGGTTGAAGCGCGAGTGATCGTCCAGCATGGTCAGCGGCGAGCAGCGCCCCTCAGAGGTCTGGAAGTGGCCCTTGAAGTCGGCTTGCCACAGCGCATTGGGCTCTTCTCGCTCAAACCGCTTCCAGTGCGTGGCCGCCTCACTGGCTTCGGGAGTGACCAGGCCGTGGCGATGCAGGATCGAGGTAACGGTGCTGGGGGCCACGGATGGTCCACCCAAGTGCTGCAGCCGCCAGCTGATCTTGCGAGCACCCCACGCGGGGTGCTCGGTGCGTACGGCGATGACGGCGGCCTCAATCTCTGGGGGCGAGATGGCAGGACTGCTCAAGGGTCTGCGCGAGCGGTCCACAAGCCCTTCACCGCCTTGCTCCTCAAAGCGGTTGATCCACTTGAGGGACTTGCAGAATTCCTCAACCCAGCCGAATTTGCCTCTGCGTGAGGCGCAAAAAAAGTTGCGGGCACCGCCCAAAAGGCTGGAAGATCAGGGTATCGAAGTCTGAACTTGGTGCCCGCCCATGAATACTACCC
>JAKLLE010000109.1 GCA_023150295.1 Giesbergeria sp.
CGGCTCACGATTTACGCTCCGCGCTTCCTTCCCACACTCGGTCGCCCTCATGCAGTTGCGCTTCACTTTGCTCACTGTGACCAGCTTGCAGCGGGACTTGCACCCGCAGGTGTGCGCCCATGCTGGGCGCACATGAAAAACGCCCCTCCACGGGGCGGGAAAACGGGGCTGTGCCCCGGCGCTTTCCAGTGCTCAGAAAAGGCGGCGCAGCAGGCCCATGACCTGGTCGAAACGCGGCCCGTAGGGTGGGTAGAACAGGTGGCCCATGGCCCAGCGCGACTGCACCAGCACCGACTTCTGGTGGCAAAAACGCAGGAATCCCTGCTCGCCATGGTAGGCGCCCCAACCGCTGTCGCCCACACCGCCAAAAGGCAGGCCGTCGTGGGCAATGTGCATGAGCGTGTCGTTCACGGTGACCCCGCCGCTGACGGTGCGGCGCAGCACGTCGTCGCGCACGGTGGTGTCGTTGCCGAACCAGTACAGCGCCAGCGGGCGCGGGCCGCTGTTGATGTGGGTGATGGCGTCATCGAGGCGCTCGTAGGAGATCACGGGCAGGACGGGGCCGAAGATTTCTTCCTGCATGAGCTGCATGCCCGAGGTGGCACCGAACACCAGCACCGGCGCCATCTGGCGGCTGGTGCCGCCATCTTGCACCGCCGCCTGCGGCGTGGGCGATTCGCCAGGGGCCGGGTCCATGTTCTGCACGTCGGCCCCCTGGGTCTGCGCCTGCTGCACCATGGTGCGCAGGCGGGCCAGGTGGCGCGGGCTGATGATGGAAGCGTAGTCGGGGTTGCCCGCGATGCGCGGGAACAGCTGGGCCACGGCCGTGCGGAAGGCTTCGGCAAACGCCGCCTCCTGGCCGCGCGGCAGCAGCACGTAGTCGGGGGCGATGCAGGTCTGCCCGGCATTGAGCAGCTTGCCGTGCGCGATCTTGAGGGCGGCGTCCTTCAGGTCGCAGCTGGCGTCGATGATGCAGGGCGACTTGCCGCCCAGTTCCAGCGTGGTGGGCGTCAGGTTGGCGGCGGCGGCCTGCGCCACCTTGCGCCCCACGGCCGTGGAGCCCGTGAACACCAGGTGGTCGAAGGGCAGCGCACTGAAGGCGCTGGCCACGGTCGCATCGCCCTGCACCACGCACACCTCTTCGGGGGTGAAGAACTGGGCCAGCAACTGCGCCAATTGGGCCGAGGTGTGCGGCGTGAGTTCGCTGGGCTTGATCATCACGCGGTTGCCTGCGGCCAGCGCGGTGATCGCCGGTGCCAGCGCGAGTTGCACCGGGTAGTTCCAGGGCGCGACCACGCCCACCACGCCCAGCGGCTGGCGCAGGATCATGGCGCTGGCGGGCTGCAGGTACAGCGGCGTGCCCACGCGCTGTGGCTTCATCCAGCACGCCAGGTGGCGCAGGGTGTGGCCGATGAGCGAGCGCAGCACGAACATGTCGGCAATCTCTGTCAGGCGCTGCGAACGCACGCCGAAGTCGGCCTGCACGGCAGCGGCCAGCGTGGGGCCGTGCTCGTCCAGGAGCTTGCGCATGCGCAGCAGGCGCTCGCGGCGCACCAGCAGGGGCACATCCACCTGGGCGCGGCTGGCCTGGTACTGTGCATCAAACAGGGCTTGAAGGTCGGCGTGGGTCATGCGCGCATCATACGGGCGGCGGGCGCCCGGACGGTGTAGGGAGTTGCGTCTATCGCGGCGCGTCGGGCTCGCGCGGCTGCACGTCGGTCACGTCCTCGGCACCGGGCAACGGGCGCAGGTGGGCGGGGGTGTCCGCACCCGGCGCCGCCGCGCGACCGGAGGCCATCCAGTGCTCGCTGCGGCGCACCACGGTCGTCCAGCCCGCGCGCGGGTCGATGGGCATGGCCCAGGGTGCCACCGACCGGCCCGTGACGCGGGCCCACAAGGCACGCAGCCCCCAGAGCAAGGCCAACACCAGGGCTGCGGCCAGCAGGCTCACAAAGAACACCACGCCCATGGCCAGCAGCAACAGGCGCAGCATCCAGCGGGCCAGGCCCGCAAGCAGATCGTTCAAGCAACCTCCAGATGTTTGAATGAAATTGGCATCCAGCGCCCGTATTTCAGGCGCAAGATGCTATCTATTTTATAGCAAATCAAGCCACAGGGGCGGCGCTGAAGCGGAACACCCCTGGCTCCAGCACCGGATCGACGCCGACCGCAATCGCGCTCTTGGGCGGGAAGCGCCCTTCGAGCAGCAGCTTGGACAGCGGGTTCTCGATGCGCTGCTGGATGGCGCGCTTGAGCGGTCGTGCGCCAAACACCGGGTCGAAGCCCACCTTGGCCAGCTCGGCCAGTGCGGCGGGCGAGACCTCCAGCGACAGCTCCATGCGCGCCAGACGGCCTTGCAACAGGCGCAACTGGATGCGTGCGATGGACTCGATGTGCTGCGCATCCAGCCCATGGAACACCACGGTTTCGTCGATGCGGTTGAGGAACTCGGGCCGGAAGTGGTTCTTCAGCTCGCCCCACACGGCGTCCTTCACCTCCTCGTAGTCCTGGCCCACCATGGCCTGAATCAGGTGCGAGCCGATGTTGCTCGTCATCACAATCACGGTGTTCTTGAAGTCCACCGTGCGGCCCTGGCCGTCGGTCAGGCGGCCATCGTCGAGCACCTGCAAGAGCACGTTGAACACGTCGGGGTGGGCTTTCTCCACCTCGTCGAGCAGCAGCACGCTGTAGGGCTTGCGGCGCACGGCTTCGGTCAGGTAGCCGCCCTCTTCATAGCCCACGTAGCCGGGCGGCGCGCCGATGAGGCGGGCCACGGAATGCTTCTCCATGAACTCGCTCATGTCGATGCGCACCAGGTGCTCTTCGCTGTCGAACAAAAAGCCCGCTAGCGCCTTGCACAGCTCGGTCTTGCCCACGCCCGTGGGGCCCAGGAACAGGAACGAGCCCGTGGGGCGGTTGGGGTCCGACAGGCCCGAGCGCGAGCGGCGGATCGCGTTGGCCACGGCGGCAATCGCCTCGTCCTGGCCCACCACGCGTTCGTGGAGCTTGGTTTCCATCTGCAGCAGCTTGTCTTTTTCGCCCTGCATCATCTTGGCCACGGGGATGCCCGTGGCGCGGCTCACAACCTCGGCAATTTCTTCGGCACCCACCTGGGTGCGCACCAGCTTGTTGCCACTGGCGCCCTCGCCCGCCGCCTCCTGGGCCTGGGCCTCGTTGAGGCGCTTGTCCAGTTCGGGCAACTTGCCGTATTGCAGCTCGGCCACCTTGTTGAAGTCGCCTTTGCGCTTGAGTTCTTCGATCTGCAGCTTGATGCGCTCGATCTCCTCACGCACCTGGGCACTGCCCTGGGCCTGGGCCTTTTCGGCCTTCCACAGCTCTTCCAGGTCGGCAGATTCCTTCTCCAGCTTGCCGATTTCTTCCTCGATGAGCTGCAGGCGCTTTTGCGAGGCCTCGTCGGTTTCTTTCTTCATGGCCTCGCGCTCGATCTTGAGCTGGATCAGGCGCCGGTCGAGCTTGTCCATGACCTCGGGCTTGGAGTCGATCTCGATCTTGATCTTGGCCGCCGCCTCATCAATCAGGTCGATGGCCTTGTCGGGCAGGAAGCGGTCGGTGATGTAGCGGTGGCTCAGCTCGGCCGCGGCCACGATGGCCGGGTCGGTGATGTCCACACCGTGGTGCACCTCGTACTTTTCCTGCAGGCCGCGCAGGATGGCGATGGTCTGCTCCACCGTGGGCTCACCCACCAGCACCTTCTGGAAGCGCCGCTCCAGCGCGGCGTCCTTCTCGATGTACTTGCGGTATTCGTCCAGCGTGGTCGCGCCGATGCAGTGCAGCTCGCCGCGCGCCAGCGCGGGCTTGAGCATGTTGCCCGCGTCGATGGCCCCCTCGGCCTTGCCTGCGCCCACCATGGTGTGCAGCTCATCAATGAAGAGGATGATGCGTCCTTCGTCCTGCGCCACCTCCTTGAGCACAGCCTTGAGGCGTTCTTCAAACTCGCCCCGGAACTTGGCCCCGGCCAGCAGGCCCGCCATGTCCAGCACCAGCACCTTCTTGTCGCGCAGGGTTTCGGGCACTTCGCCGTTGACGATGCGCTGCGCCAGACCTTCCACAATGGCCGTCTTGCCCACGCCGGGCTCGCCGATGAGCACGGGGTTGTTCTTGCTGCGGCGTTGCAGCACCTGGATGGCGCGGCGGATCTCGTCGTCGCGGCCGATCACCGGGTCTAGCTTGCCCTGGCGTGCGCGCTCGGTCAGGTCCAGCGTGTATTTCTTGAGCGCCTCGCGCTGGCCCTCGGCCTCGGGGTTGTCCACCTTCTGGCCGCCGCGCACGGCCTCGATGGCCGCCTCCAGGCTCTTGCGCGTCAGGCCTGCGGCGCGCACCGCGTTGGCAAAGTCGGTCTTGGCGTCGCACAGCGCCAGCAGCAGCAGCTCGCTGGCCACAAACTGGTCGCCCCGCTTGATGGCCTCCTTCTCGGCACCCTGCAGCAGGCCCACCAGGTCGCGCCCGACGGTGACCTGCTCCTGGCCCTGCACCTGGGGCAGCTTCTTCATGCCCGCCTCGGCAGCGGCCAGCAGGCTGCCGGTGTTGGCACCGGCACGCTCCAACAGCGCACGCGGCCCGTCCTGCTGACGCAGCATGGCGGCCAGCAGGTGCGGAGGCTCGATGTAGGCGTGGTCCTGCCCCAGCGCGAGCGATTGGGCGTCGGCCAGGGCTTCCTGGAACTTGGTGGTGAATTTGTCGATACGCATGGAGGTACTCCCTCGGAAACCTTGAACTGGTGTAGTGTTTCGCTCTCATGAGCACTTTCAGCCAGCGGCCAAGAGGCCAGCTGCTAGGCGCAGGGGCACAGGCATAACGGGTTACGTCAAGCCGCTGCAACAACGCAGATGGCCCCTTGGCCGCTGGCCCGAAGGGAGCCCCGAAAAAGCCGCCCAGCGTCGTTGCAGCGCTTGGCAAGGGCGCCACCATTGCCTGCGCGCTGCGCCTAGCCGGGCAGCTTTTTCGGGGCTCTGAAAGTGCTCATGAGAGCGAAACACTACACTGGCATGTGGCGCCCGCTGCAGGCATTTCAAGGGCTACGCGTCCGTGTGGCCTATGCCAGCAGGCGCCAATAGGCATAGCCCCAAGCCGCCGCCAGCCCCGCGCGCCGGTACAGCGCCAGCGCCGGGGCGTTGTGCTGGTCCACCTGCAGGAACACGCGCTCGATGCCGCGCTGGCGCGCCTCTTGCGCCATGGCGCGCAGCACGCATGCGGCCAGGCCTTGGCCGCGCTGCGCCGCCGCCGTGCGCATGCCGTGCACGCCCAGCCAGCCCTGGCTATAGCTCGCAGCACCGCAGGCCACGGTCTCGCCCGCCCTTTGCACGCTGGCGTAGCGCAGCCCCTGGGCACGGGCCAGCGCGCGGGCACGGCTGGCACCATCCACCGGGTCCAGGCCTGCGCCCAGGTACATGGCCATCCAAGCGGCGTTGGGCTGGACATCCAGTCGCACTTCGGCGCCGTTGCCGGGCAGGTCCAGCAAGGCCTGCACCGTGCCCACCTGGGTCCAGGTGGGCTGCCTGCGCTGCCAGCCCTGGGCTTGCAAGGCCTGGGCCTGCAAGGCCTGGGCCTGCAAGGCCTGGTGCCAAGGCGCATACGCAGGCGCCTCGGGCAAGCGCAGGGTGGGCGGGTATCCGGCAGCCCGATAGGCCTGCACGATGGCGTCCAGAAGTTCGAGCGGCTGCGCCGCATGGTGCAGAGGCACGGCGCTGCGCGCGCGGCCCACGGTGCCGCTGTCCATGGGCAGCAGCCAGCCGGGGCACTCGTCCAGGCGCTCGGGCGCCACTGCGGCCACGGTGGCGCGCTCTATCGATTCAATGTCGGAAGGAAGGACGGTATGCATGTCAGTGGCAGATCATGCACGAGCGGTCAATCCGTTGGCACGGCCACCGGCTCCATGTGCAGCAGGGTGCCCGCAAACCCATTGCGCGCAATATCGGCACACAGGCCGTCCCAGGGGCAGCCTGCACACGCGCGATGGAACTGATCCTGTGCAAAGGCTGCGCGCAGTTGCGCCAGGCGCTGCGCGCTGAGCGTCAGACGCGCGCCCGGCACCAGCGGCCTTTCAAACCAGGGGGCCAGCGCATCGGCCGCCAGTTGATCGCGCTGCGTGACGCTCTGGTTGTGGCAGTGCGCGCAGGGGTCACTGCACAGGGGTGCGCAGATGGCGTCCGGGCCGGTGACCAGTTCAATGGGCTCTGCGTCCGCCAGCCGTTGCACGATGCCATTGAACCCGTGGACGAAGGCTGGGCTGTAGCCTTCGCCCGAATAGCTCAGCAGGCACAGCAGGTGGTGTGCACGCAATGGCACGGCCATCAGCGCTTCCAATGGCTGCGTCCGCTGTGCCACAGGGCCAGCGACGCCGCCCCCAGGGCCGACTTGACCACATCACCGACCAGAAAGGGCTGCACGCCCAACTGCCACCCCTTGGCTGCACCCACCATGGCCCCCAGCCAGAGCCCGCCCAAGGCCAGGATGAGCGTGGTGCACAGAAACATAGCCCCAAAGGCACGCAGCGGGCGGGCGCCATCCCAGCCGCGAGCGGCCAGCCAGCCCATCAGCACGGCGCCCACCGGAAAGGCAAACAAATACCCGGCCGTGGGCCCGAAGAAGGGTGCCAGGCCACCCTTGCCACCGGCCAGCACCGGCATGCCCAGCGCCGCTTCGAGCAGCCAGGCCAGCACCGTCAACCCGCCCAGGCGCCAGCCGTAAATCGCCCCCACCATGAGCACGGCAAAGGTTTGCATGGACACCGGCACAGGCGACAGCGGAATGCTCACATACGACGACAGGGAGAGCACCACCGTGCCCGCCAGCACCAAACCGGCCTGGCGCAGCCACCGCGCCGGGCCTTGCACGCCGACGACCGAGGAAACAGAAACATCTTGAGTCAGTAGTGTCCGGTTAAAAGTTGAACAAATTCAACTGGTTAGCGGCGGGCAGCTCAATGGATTGGGAGCGGTCAGCCTGCAGGGCGCATGAAATATGGGTTTTCTCGAAAACTGACACCGAAAAGATCTGTAGACATG
>JAKLLE010000014.1 GCA_023150295.1 Giesbergeria sp.
AGGGTAGTATTCATGGGCGGGCACCAAGTTCAGACTTCGATACCCTGATCTTCCAGCCTTTTGGGCGGTGCCCGCAACTTTTTTTGCGCCTCACGCAGAGGCAAATTCGGCTGGGTTGAGGAATTCTGCAAGTCCCTCTACTGCCCACAGGCGGCCGAGTTCGACACCGGCGTGAAGGCGCAAAAAATGCTGGAGATGGACGAAGTGCTGCAGGCCGCGCAAGCCGCCAAGCAGGCCGGTGCCACGCGCTTTTGCATGGGCGCCGCCTGGCGCGCACCCAAGGACCGCGACATCGACAAGGTGGCCGCCTTGATTGGCGCCGTCAAAGAACTGGGGCTGGAGACCTGCGCCACGCTGGGCATGCTTGAAGCGCATCAGGCCCAGGCGCTGAAAGAGGCCGGGCTGGACTACTACAACCACAACCTCGATACCGCGCCCGAGTATTACCAGGACGTGGTGAGCACACGCCAATACCAGGAGCGGCTCGATACGCTGCAGCATGTGCGCGCCGCCGGGGTGAAAGTGTGTTGCGGCGGCATTGTGGGCATGGGCGAGGCGCCGGTGCACCGCGCCGGGCTGATTGCGCAACTGGCCAACCTCGACCCGTACCCGGATTCGGTGCCCATCAACAACCTGGTGCGCGTGCCCGGCACGCCGCTGGCCGACAGCGAGCCCATCGACCCGCTGGATTTTGTGCGCATGATTGCCGTGGCCCGCATCACCATGCCCCAGGCGCGCGTGCGCCTGTCGGCAGGGCGCCAGCAATTGGGTGAGGCGGTGCAGGCGCTGTGCTTTCTGGCCGGGGCCAATTCCATTTTTTACGGCGACAAGTTGCTGGTCACCGGCAACCCGGACGCCAACGCCGACCTGCAATTGCTGCGCAAACTGGGCCTGCGCAGCCGCCAGACGCAGGAGGAGGGCGCTGCGCCTGCCGCCAATGCAGCGCAGGGGTGTGGCTGCGGTTGCACTTGCGGTTGAGTTTTTGCTATAAAAAATATAGCTAGTGGCGCCCGTGGATAGGGCGCTACTAGCCATTTTTACCATCAGAAGTACGTGTTTTACTTCTTCATCGGGCAGGTGTTGATGCCCAGCAAGGTGTAGGCCGGGCAAAAGCCGAACAGGCCTGTGGCCAGCGGCACCACGCCAATCCAGCCCCAAACGCCCACGGTGCCCGTGGCGGCCAGGCCGATCAGCACCAAACCGGCGACGATGCGCAGAATGCGATCCAGAGATCCAGCGTTGTGTTTCATGGGATTTTCCTTTCGGGTTGAGAAGCGGAGGAGGGTTGCGCTCTGTTATTTGAGGCGCTGGCCGGTACTGTCAAACACCTGCAGTTCGATGGCAATGCCCTGGCCCACGCTTTGGGTCACGGTGCAATAGGCTTCGAACTGGTCGAGCACGCGATCCAGGTGCTCCAGGCTGGATGCGGGAACGCCCAGGTGCAGTGCGGCGGTCATCTTGAGCACACGCAGGCGCTTTTGCTCGTTACGGCCCACTTCGGCGTCCACGGTGCAGTGCAATGGCTCGGGCGCTTGCTTGAATTTGCGCAGAGCAAACAACAGCGAATCCGACAGGCAGTTGCCCACGGCTGCCGCCAGCAACTGCACGGGGGAAGGGCCCTGGCCCGTGCCCAGCGGTGCGGGCTCATCGGCTTGGAGAGGCGCAATACTCTCACCAAAATCGACCTGGAATCGGTAGTCCTGCTGCTGACGCAGGGTGATGCGCACGTTGCTCTCGCTCATGTCTATCCTTTGTAAATGTCAGTTGCTCCGGATGGCGCGCCCCGTCTGCATGGCCACCATGCCCACGGAGCCGCCGTTGCGCGCGCCGGTGTAGCCCATTTGCTGCAGCCACACCATGGCCATGTGCGAGCGGGCGCCGGACAGGCAGTACAGCACCACCTCGGCAGACGGGTCTGGCAAGGCCGTGGCTGCGTCGGCCTGCAGTCGATCCAGCGGCATGTTCAACGCACCTTCGACATGGCCAGAAGCAAACTCACCGGGTGAACGCACGTCCACCAAGATGGGGGTAGTACCGGTGCCGGTTGAGGAACTCATGCCCGAAGCCATCGGCAATCAGCAGCCCGGCTGGATGCCCAGCTTGCGCAGGATGTTTTCCAGCATGCACCACTTGGTGAACCCGCTTTGCAGCAGGTTGGCGCCCACAAAGGCCGTGAACGCCAGCCACCATTGGCTCATGAACAGAGGGCTGCCCGGAATGCCCAGAGCCAGGGACAGCAGGATGAAGGTACCCGCCAACAGGCGAACCACTTGCCAGGAAGTCATTGCAATCTCCTTCGCAACACGATGTAGAACATTTGTTGACTGGATTATTTAGCCAAACAGCTAATTAGTCAAACGATGTATCATCGGATACGCGAGAAACCCAAGCCTTGGCGTTCCATGAGAACGCGCCGCCAGGAACTTCCCATGAAAGACCTTCCCCCAGAAGCGCTGCAACAAGTAGCCGCCTATTTCCAGACCCTGGCCGAACCCACGCGCCTGCGCATCCTCAACCACCTGCGCGAAGGCGAGCGCAACGTGGGAGATCTGGCCCAACTCTGCGGCTACACCGCCGCCAACATCTCCCGGCACCTGTCTTTGATGACCCAGCAAGGCCTGGTGCGCCGCGAGAGCCGGGGTACCAGCGTGTACTACAGCATCGCGGACGAATCGGTCTATGCCTTGTGCGACCTGGTGTGCGGAAGCATCGCACGCCAGTACGAACGCACGACCAAGACGCAGCACGCGATCTTTTCCAGGGAGTGAGGGGCAGCTTGCTTGAACAGATGACTACAAGACGGTGACGCAGATGTTCATGCAGATTTTATATTTAACATAATATACATCGTATCTAGTAAAAAGAATGCCCGGCTACGTTGGCATGATCCTGAAACCCGCGCCCAGCTTGCGTATCGGTTCAAGGTCTTATACCGTAGCCCGGGCTTGGATCTGCAGGGCTGCGCGAAGCTTCTTCAGGTCACTTTACGTAACTGGGAGTCCGGCAAGAAGGACATTCCGTACTCGGCCTACCGGCTGCTGCGCCTGCTCAATCGCTTGGAGCTTTCATGATGAATACCATACGAGGGTCGGCAGGGATTCATGTAAAAAACCGCAGAAATGCACCTAAGTCATTGATTTCATTGGGATTATCGTGGCATCGAAATTCAACGGACCGATCTTGCGCCGAAAGTCCAGCGTGTAGTCCCCAAACCGATTGATGTGCGCCGTGCGGAACGGCGCCAGACCGGCCAAGATCTCCTGCGTGATCTCGGTACCCTCATCGCGAAGCTCCTGCAAAACCCGCGTCATGCCCACCACGTTATGCAGAATGATCATGTTGGCCACAAGGTGGTTGTACTTGATCACCTTGCGCTGCTCGTGCCGGATGTTCTCCGCAATGATCCCCTCTCCCCCAAAAAATGACCAACCGGCAAAGCCGTTGAATTGCTCGCTCTTGTTGGTTTCGGCATGGATCACCTTGCGAAGCCCGACATCGCCGATATAGCTCAACAGGAACATGGTGCGGATCACCTTGCCTAGTTCCACAAAGGCGAAGTACAGCTTGTTCTTGCGGCTGTAGGTGCCCAACCGACGCAAGATGGTCGATGGCGTGATTTTTCCCGTCTTGATGGAAACCGCCACCCGCAGCATCGCCTGAAAATGCGTTTCAATGAGCTTCCAGTCGATCACGTCGCTGAACAACGCATTGATGTTGGGATACATGTTGCCTGGTACCGGACGATGGAACTTGAGATCCTGGATTCCCCGAATACGCGGCATGAGCTTGATGCCCAGCAGATGGGAGAGCGCGAAGATGGGGTAGCTCTGTGCCTGCGTATCACCGTGGATGGTGTCAGGTCGAATGTCAGATTCATTGCTCTCCAGCCCGTCTAGGATGTGGAGACCTTCATAGGTACCACAGGAAATGAAGTGGCTGAACAGAGCGATGAATTTGTCAGACACATGGTAGTAGCCGATTCCGCCGTACCCGCCATAGCGGATATGGTGCTCTGACAGCAGATTTTGTTCGTACAGGTTCCACTTGGTACCGTCGGCTGAAACGTGTTTTCCTGTCCCCCAATAGCCTGGCAGTTCAAACTTGTTGTAGGCGTTAATCACCTTCACGATGGCTTTGTCCAGCAGGTCTTCACTCACGTATTTCAGGTTCAGCCAGGAAATCTGGCGGCGGCTCAGCCCTTTGATGGACTTGGCGGTCTGACCCGGCCCCAGATTGCAGCCATAGCAGAACAGCGTCGTGATGACCCGCATCCGCAGATCCTCAAGGCGACTGTCTGTCCCGGCCAATGGCCGGAACAGCTTGTGCAGATTCAACCAGCGCTCGGTATCGATCATGACATCCACGATGCTGACCGCTTCCATCCGTTCGGAGATCAAGGCATCGATGCGAGCGGCCGCCTCGACGATTTCGGAGCGGGGCGGCTTGCGCAGGATGAGGCGGCCATCAACGATCTCGGCATGGGCGTTTTCCGGGAAAGCGGCATCAATGTCCCTGGCCCGCTGCGCCATGGCTGATTTGAGCTGATCCACAAAAGTGCTGGGGTCCGTCTCGATGCCTGTAACCCGGCCATAGTCACCGACCTCTTTTTCAAAAGTTTCGTCATCGACCAACTGCTCTCGGTAGTCGTCATACCGCTCGCCGTATTTGATAAAGAGATCGCCCGACTTCAGATCGTCCTTGACGGCATGCAGCACCGCCAGCTCAAAATACCTGCGGTGGACCGCTTGCACGGGGCCTTTGCTCGATGGCTTGACCAGCACCAGCTTGCGCCACTGCGCCGACATCCACCGAAAGTCGTTGTCCTCAGCCAAACCCAGCATGTCCAGTGGCACAACGTCGCTGCGGTTGTCACGCAGCTTGTAGAGCGCCTCAATCAACCGCTCCATTACCAGATCTTCACTGCTTGCTGCTGGTGAGGCGATGCTGATGCAGTTGATCAACTGGGCCCGAACCATCTTGTAAGGCTGCAGCAGGAAAGGAAAGTGATTTCGTCCGGCGTACGCCAGGTGCTGTTCGCATTCGTTGAGCAGTTCGTCCACATCGGCCACCAGCGTGGTACCAATGGCATCCACGCGCTGAGCGTCCGTTCCCTCCAGTTGATAGGCCCCCAGGATGTCTTTGAGCTGCCCCACCAACATGTCGGTTTTCTGGACCCGTTCCTGCTGGAAAGACAGCAGCTTTTGCCGGGCATTGTTTTCCAGGTTCTGCATGAGGCGAATGAACAGGTCTGCGGCATCATCCAGGGATTGGGCATGCTGTGCCCGGATGAAGATCACCGCCAAGGCGTAGCGCTTTTGCGGCTTGAGTTCGGCCATCTCTGCCGCATTGAGCGCGCGCGCCAGGTGCCGAAACTGCTTGAGTTTTGGCACAGGCACATCGGGTTTGGGTAGCTGCTCCACCAGGTGTTGCAGGCGCCGGATGTGCTGGATGTAAGTTCGTGTTTCCTTGTTTGTCGGCCGTTTGGGCTCACGCTTGAGTGTCTGCCACGCAGAAACGGACTCTCCCGGTGCGGTTTTGAGTAGTCCATCGATTAGGGCGCGGGTCTGCGCGGTCAGTTGGCCAGAGATGGCTGAAAAGTATCGACTATTGCTCTTTTCCCGGGCCCGAAACGCCATTCGATCCAGCGTTGAGAAAGCGGGCAACTCGTAGCGGTGGTGGACCAGTTCCTCCAGCATCACGTTGATGATGTCGGCCACCGCCTGTTTGGTTTCAGCTGCCGTGTCGGCCACGACGACCAGCCAGGCGTGGCCTTCTGGCCCCAGCGGTTTGACGTTCAGATGCCGACGCAAAGCCGCGAAAAGAGCCATCCGAGAACCAGAGGCCTCAAAACGCTTGAGATCTGCCAGCGCAGGCAGCCTGGCCAGCCCTGCCGTCTGGGCAATGCGCTCTCTGATGGCCTGCGGCACCTCAGCGAGTGGAATGAAATAACCCAGTCGCTGAAAAACCTTCAGGTGGATCAATGCAGCGACGCGGGGCAAGGCTCGCTTGCCGAGCCCGGCAGCCAAGCGTTTTTCATCCTCGGTCGGCGTGTAGAGCTCATCCAGCTCGCGGGGCGTTGGATCGGGGTTCAGGCTGGGGTACGCCGTCTCGTTGGGTGTGGTCATCTGCGGGCACTACCCCCGTTGGCACTACCCCGTCTGGCCGCCTGTCTTCCCATCACCTCAATCCCAGTGTGAATCGGTGGCACGCTCGTGAAACGAAGCTTCCAGCAGGCACTGGTTGTCCTCGGCAATGCGGTACATGTCATCCAGCAGCGCGGCAATCATTTCGTCCAGTGCATCGCGGGACTGGTAAGGAATCGCCAGTTCATAGAGCGTGCCCTCGGTGTTCAGGCGTTGCATGGCAAAACGCTCGAAACAGGTCTGTTCGATCAGCCGATGACCCCTGGCCAGGCTACGCGACTGCCTGCTGAAGCGGGCCAGCGCCATCGTGACGCGCACGGTCGCGATTGAGGTCGCCTCTGCGGTCGGCAAGTGTGGAATGTGGGCGTTTGCGGGCGCTGGCTGTGGAGGCGGTACTGGTTTCAAATCTGCGGGTGCCAGCGCGGTAAGGCCCTGTTCGAAGCGTGCTTGCAGGCCTGACGATGGCGCATCCAAATAGCGTATGGCCGATTTGACATCCTTCCAGCCGACATACTCCATCAACTCCTTGATATCCCAGCCGCAGGCACGTGCCCAGCCCGCAAATCCACGGCGCATGGAATGGCTGCTGTACTCCGCCGGTGAATCAACGCCTGCCTGGGCGAGCAGACTGCGCAGCAAGGGAATCAGGCTGTTGGCTTGCAGGCTTTCCTCGGAGATATGGCCCCAGCGATCGATTTTTCGAAAGACTGGGCCCCCGCTCAACCCAGCCAGATCAACCCAGGCGTTGAAGGCTGTCACAGGACATAGTCGCGACAACGCGAGGCATTTGAAGACCCGGCCCTGCAGCTGCCTGTCGCCCTTGCTGCGGCCCAGGTAGCAGGTCATGCCTTCACCAGGGGTCACCTCGATGTTTTCAACGCGCAGATTGACCAGTTCGTCGGAGCGAAACCCGCGCCAGAAACCCAACAGCATGAGGCTGCGATTGCGTGTGTGGCGAAGCAAGCCTGGGTGGTCGCCCATCCTGAGGGCGTTGGCGATAGCGGTTTCAAGCCACTGATCGACCTGCTGGAGTACCGCCAGCTCCAACGGGCGTGCGCGTTTTTCTGGCACAGCGTGTAAGGAGCGAATACCTTTGAGAACTTGGCGCACAAGCGGCGATTTGGTGGGGTCCGGAAATCCCTGGTCGGCATGCCAACGGGACAACGCTGCCAGTCGTTGGTGCAACGTGTTGATGGCCAGTGTTTCGGCGTGGTCGGCCAGATAGCGGGCAATGGCGTCCGGGGTGGCGGGCAGCAGCCCCTTCCACTCGACCTCAAAATGGCGGATGGCCGAAGCGTAGCTGCGGCGGGTGTTGTCACGCTCGGCGGCTTCGATGTATTGGTCCAGACGGTTCATCTACTGGGTAACAGTTACCGGGCAGGTCGGTTTCGGCTCGAATCACTGAAATCCAACGCGGCCGGCACTTGGTCGGCAGCGTTGCATCGCGGCGGCATAGTTTCGCATTCGGCGCAATGGTTGGCCTTGGGATGCGGAGTCAACTGTGATAGTCAACAATCCTCAGGTCTCGCCTGCCACTGCAGAAAGTCTCGGTCGATAAGTTGCAACGTCTTTAAATACACCATTTGCACACCCGCAATGTGATGCCGCAGGGCAGCCACATCCTTTGCTAACCGACGGAATTCGATTGGTGGGTCGCGACAGCACGTGCACCGCGCAGCAACCTTAATCCATTCCCGACCACTAGGAGGCTGGCTCCCATATCCGCAAACACCGCCATCCACATGGAGGCGTTTCCGAGGACCGCGAGGACCAGGAACACCGTCTTGATACCCAACGCCAAAGCGATGTTCTGAAAAAGAATGCTACGGGTGCGTTTGGAGAGCCGTATTACCTCCGGGATGCGGCGCAAATCGTCGTTCATGATGACGATGTCGGCGGCCTCCATGGCTATGTCTGTCCCCGCAGCACCCATCGCAATACCAATGTTGGCTCGGGCCAGTGCGGGAGCGTCATTGATGCCGTCGCCTGTCATAGCGGTGGGGCCGTACTGCGCTTGCATCTGCTCGATGGCTGCCAGTTTTTCCTCTGGCAGCAAATTCCCTAGGGCCTTGTCGATGCCAGCTTGGCTGGCGATAGCCTCGGCAGTGGACTTATTGTCCCCCGTCAGCATGACCGAGGCGACACCTAGCGCGTGCATCTGAGTGATGGCTTCACGGGAACTGTCCTTGATGGTGTCGGCGACGGCAAAGATGGCGAGCACTTCGCTGGTGTTGGCCAGTAGCGTGACGGTGCGGCCCTGGGCTTCTTGTGCCTTCAACTGGCCCTCAACGGCCGGAGTGCAGAGTCCCAGCTCTTCAATGAGCCGGTGGTTACCCAAAATGAGGCGTTGGCCCTCCAATTGGGCCTCCACTCCTCGGCCAGCGAGTGCCTTGAAGTCGCTCACGCTGCCTCGACCAGCCTGCAGTCCTAGCGCGATAGCTTTGGAAACAGGGTGATCAGACTGTCCCGCCAGATCTGCCGCCCAGCCCAATATCTGGGCCTCGGAAAGTGATGTGGACAGCACGTGCTGGGCCACCAGCTTGGGCTTGCCCTCCGTTATCGTTCCGGTTTTGTCGAGTGCGATGACCCTGAGCTTATGCGCATCCTCCAGGTACACACCGCCTTTGATGAGAATGCCGCGACGAGCGGCAGATGCCAAGCCACTGACCACCGTGACGGGCGTTGCAATCACCAACGCGCACGGGCAAGCGATGACCAGCAACACCAACGCCTTGTAGAGGGCTTCCATCCAGGTCAGGCCCATGAACATGGGGGCCAGTACCGCCACCAGTAAAGCCATGGCAAAAACCGCTGGGGTGTAGATCGCGGCAAACCGGTCCACGAACTGCTGCGTGGGGGCACGTGAGCCCTGCGCCTGTTCCACTGAGTGGACAATACGGGCCAAGGTGGTGTTGCTGGCCTCTGCCGTCACAGTCACCTCCAGAGTACCTGTTTCATTGATAGTGCCTGCGAACACCGGCTCTCCCGGGGACTTTTCCACTGGAATGCTCTCTCCCGTGACAGGTGCCTGGTTGACTGCGCTGGTGCCACTGGTCACGGTGCCGTCTAACGGCAAACGCTCGCCTGGCCTTACCCTGACGATAGCGTTGAGTGGAACTTTTACAGCGGCCACCGTTTTCCAGCTACCGTCAGGCTGACGCACATCCGCCATCTCTGGCGTGAGATCTAGCAGGCTTTTGATGGCGTTGCGTGCGCGGTCTACTGCACGGCTTTCGATCAACTCAGCGATGGCATAGAGGGCCATCACCATCGCGGCCTCGGGCCACTGGCCAATAAGGAAAGCGCCGGTCACGGCCACAGTCATCAACGCATTGATGTTCAAGCGCCCCTGCAGCAATGCCGCGAATCCCTTGCGATAGGTGGAAAAGCCCGCTAGCCATATGGCGGCAGCCGCCAGGGTCATCCCAACGCCCTTGAAGACAACCGTATCCGCAGAAAAGAACGCCACGGCCTCAGCAGTGATGGCGAGGCCTAAAGCCAACCCCATACGTCCGAGCCCTTCTTCGACGGGTTTCTTTCCAGGGACGTCATTCGAGGCAGCAGTTGCCACCGACTGTGGGTCAAACCCTGCTTTACGAATGGCCGCCACGGCTTGAGGAATCACCTCATCAGGTGCGTCAATGGTCAATGTGCGAGCTCCGAGCTGAAATCCCAGGCCGCGTATCCCGGAAACAGGCTCCAATGCGCGGCGAATCTCGCTTTCTTCGGAAGCACAGTCCATAGCAGTAATCCGAAACATGGTGCCCTTTGAACCACGTTCAGCCGCTGGTGAAGGCACAGCTGTTTCTACTGACGCTGGTGTGCAGTAAGTATCTGAAGGATCTGCATCCTCGCTGGCGCAGCAGGAACCAAGTTGGGTTGAGGTGGACGCGGCTGGGCCGCAACATAGATCTTGGGAAGCTGGGTTCCGTGCGTCATCGCAGCATGGTTTCATAAATTCTTCTCCTTGGTTAGCCGATTGGAAACCTTGAAGTTGCTTCAAAGTCAAGCCGTACTAACAATGTGGCTGGCAAGGTCTCGGACGTTTCGGGCTTGACCGCTATCTAAGGCTGCATTGACCGCTTTACTTGAGCGTGCGATTCAATTCCAGACCAATCCTCGTGACGCCCTCGCTGCTGCTGGCGGTGGGGTGGCCGCCATGCATGCGCGCGATCGCTGCCGTGATGGCCAAGCCCAACCCGTGGTTCTTCTGGCTGTGGGATCGCGAAGCAGAAGCGCGAAAAAATCGATCGAAGATGCGATCCAAGACCTCAGCGGGGATGGTCTGCCCGACATTGGAAACCACGACCCTCGCCCGCTCCGCAGAAGCAGCCTCGACGCTGACGAGCACTACGGTATCCCGCCGCGCATACTGGGTGGCGTTGCCAATCAGGTTTGACAGAGCTCGTCTCAACAAAGGCTCATCAAAGTCCCCCGATGCATCCCCTGAGATTCTGAGTTCCAACCCCGCCTCCGATAGTGCGGCTTCATGGTATTCCGCCACCTTCTGCACGACGACAGCCAGGCTGGGCGTGTGCGTGCGCCGCGCCACAGCGCCTCGATCAGCCTGGGACAGGAACAACATGTCGTTCACAATCCCTGTCAGGCGATGGAGTTCTTCCAAATTGGAGGCCAAAACTTCGTGTAAATCGAAACTGGCCGGACGGCGCAGTGCCAATTCATTGCTGGCAAGTAACGTGGCCAGTGGAGTACAAAGCTCATGGGCCACATCCGCATTGAATCCCTCCAGTTGGGTGTAGGACTGATCGAGCCTGCCCAGCAGCCCATTGAACTGCTCCACCAGAGGTGCCAGTTCGGTAGGCTGCCCCGAACTGTCCAGCCGCTGGTGAAGGTTGTTCGCCGACAGGGATTGCACTTGACTGGCCAGTCGGCGCACGGGTGCAAGCCCGATGTGGACGATCGACAAACCGCCCAAGGAAACGACAATGGCCCCCACAATTGCGGCCACGGCCAAGGTCAGCGCGAGGCGCCGAAGATGCTGGAGATCATCGGTCACATCCATCGACAACGTGACTTGTAGTGCCTCGTCTCCCTCAGTCTGAGGAACCACCACTTCAAACATCCTTGAAACCAGCCTGGCAGATTCCGTGGCTGACCCAGCCACAGGGAACACCTGTTGTCCGTCCCTGAGGCGAACGATCAACCGGAAGTTTTCGTGGCCAATCAGGAAGTCGCTCAGAGAATGCTCTTCGGACGCATCTTGCTTGTGCTGTCCGCTGCCCAGCATGTGCCGTACGATCGTTTCCTTCTGCGCCAGTGTCTCGTGTTGGCGCTCGGAAAGATTCATGGCTGTCACCACATAGACCACCAGACAAACGGCTCCGAGGCCGGCCAGGCTTTGTGCAGCCAGCCACCAGGAAAGACGCTGTCGCAATGACCAAGGCCGTAGGGTGCTCATTCGCTTCGCGCTTCCAGGATGTAGCCCATACCCCTGACGGTATGCAACAACGTCCGTTCAAAGGGTGCGTCCATCTTGCTGCGCAAGCGCCGGACTGCGACTTCCACGACGTTAGTCTCGCCATCGAAGTTCATGTCCCAAACCTGCTCGGCGATCTCTGTGCGCGAAAGCACTTCGCCTTTTCTTCGCAGAAACAATGTCAGGAGCAGAAACTCCTTGGCCGTGAGATCAATCCTCTGATCCGCCCGCGTTGCCGTGCGCCGCACCAAGTCCAATTCGAGGTCCGCAATCCCCAGCAAGGTCGGCTCCCCGGCATCTCTGGCGCCGTGCGTTCGTCGCAGCAGCACTTGGATGCGGGCAAGGAGTTCAGAGAACGCGAACGGTTTGACCAGGTAATCGTCGGCCCCTGTCTGCAGCCCGAGTACCCGGTCTTCCACGCTAACCCGGGCCGTCAGCATCAACACCGGCGTTTGCTTGGTCTTTCGTAATGCTGTCAGCACCGTGAAACCATCGATTCCGGGAAGCATGGCGTCCAGGATCACCAGATCGTGCGATCCTTCAAGCGCCATGTGCAGACCATCGACACCGTTGTGGACAACATCAACGCTGTAGCCCGCTTCGCCCAGGCCCTTGCGCAGGTACGCCGAGAGCTTGACCTCGTCCTCAATGAGCAGGATTTTCACAATGGTGCTTTCGAAGACTCAGACGGTTTAATGGATTGCAAACTCGGCATTTCCTTGCCTATGGGATATCGAGAAAGGGTGGATCGGCGAGCGACTTAAGGTTCGCCCTCTCAGGCTTGAGATAGCGAGCCAGCGGCCCCGGCTTCAATCGCGACCACGCGTCTCCGAACTGCGTGAGGGCTTGGATTTCAAACGTGCTGCGTGCCGCTCCCGTAACCGCCTGGCCAGGCGCTGTGTGTACTTCGCCCCCTTGTCAAGAGGTTGGTGGTGCCTGAGCCAAACCTGCCGCAGCTTCCAAAAAACGAAGATGCACAGCAGCAAACCGACCCATATCCAGGTCAGCTTTGCAGACAGATCTCCTGCAGGGATGCGCTGTGACATGGGCCGCTCCTGTAGCTATGGCTCCCAATCACGTCGGGAATTTGGCAAGTGCCCAGCCATCACCGCTGCCTGACAACCGCCAAGCGACCATGGTCAATGACTAGGGACACTGGCGCTTGACGTTACTTCAACACGAAACGCACAGAAGCTACGGCTTTGCCGGCCTTGGACACCGCGACAACAGCTTTGGTCCCTGTACCGACCTTGAAGCTGCCTGTTGCTTCCAGCTTTCCATCGACCGGTTGAAGCTGAATATCCTGCTTGTCGCCACCCGACAGCAACGTCACCTTGGCGGACATACCAGTGGGGTCCAGCGGTTTGCCGTGATCGCGCATGTAAAGCTGCAGCTTGTCGGGCTTAGTCACCAGTTCGTAGTCGATGTCCTTGGCTTCAGTGACGGCACCACCATGCATTGGCTTGATTTCGTGGCCATCGGCGTGCTTGTCTGCAGCGAAGGCGGCGCCCGAAACAGAAAGCGCCAGGGCAATCAAGATCTGAGAGATTTTCATGAGACGTCCTTGGTTAATAGGTTGAGGCAGAAAATTCGCAGGTCCATGGTCGTACGCCAGGACCTGCGGCGTTCACACCGATGAGGGCGCATTCGGGTGAGAGGGCTCGGCGGAAACATCCTCGGCTTGCTCGTCCGGTTTGTGTGCCAAGCGATAGAGGATGGGCAACACCAGCAGGGTGAGCAGTGTTGAAGAAAGAATCCCGCCAATCACCACCGTGGCCAAAGGACGCTGAACTTCAGCACCAGTACCTGTGGCGATGGCCATTGGAATAAAGCCCAAAGAGGCCACCAGCGCGGTCATGAGCACCGGGCGTAGGCGCGTCAATGCACCTTCGCGAATGGCTGTGTCCAAAGGAACGCCTTCTTCCCGCAGGCTTCGGATGTAGGAAATCATCACCAGCCCGTTGAGCACTGCCACACCAGAAAGCGCAATGAAACCGACTGCTGCAGAGATGGACATAGGGATGTCACGCAGCCACAGCGCTAGGATGCCGCCGGTGAGTGCGAAAGGAATGCCGGTGAAGACCAGCAAGCCGTCCTTGGCATTGCCAAACATCGCAAACAGCAGCACGAAAACCAGCAAAAGAGACGCGGGAACGACGACCTGCAGACGCTGGGTAGCAGACTGCAGGTTCTCGAACGTACCACCCCAACTGGTCCAGTATCCGGTGGGGATCTTGATCTGGGCCAGTCCTTGCTCAGCATCCGAGACAAAAGAGCCAACATCGCGTCCTCGTACGTTGGCACTCACCACAATGCGGCGTTTTCCGTTCTCGCGGCTCACCTGGTTCGGGCCTGGAGCCAGTTCGAAGCTCGCAACTTCGCCCAAGGGGATGAAGTTCGTCCTGGCTTCCGTGCCGCCCGCAGAACGTGGCAGAGGGATGGGCAAACGCTTCATTCCCTCCAGATCATTGCGCAGGGACTCCGGAAGGCGGACAAGGATGTCGAAGCGACGATCACCCTCGAACAAGGTGCCAGCCTCCCGCCCACCAATGGCCGTAGCCACCGTTTCCTGGATATCCGCCACATTCAGCCCATACCGCGCGGCCTTTTGCCGATCGATGTTCACAGTGAGCATGGGCAATCCCGTCGTCTGCTCGACTTTTACCTCTGAGGCGCCCTGGATTTTCTGCAGCATGGTGGCGATGTCCCCGGCCGTCTTGTTCAGCACGTCCATGTCATCGCCAAAGATCTTTACCGCAACGTCGCTGCGCACACCCGAAATCAACTCATTGAAGCGCAGTTGAATGGGCTGAGAGAACTCATAGTTGTTGCCCGGGATTTTCCCGATCACCGCCTGGATGGCGGCAAGTAACTCGTCCCGGGTCTTGCGAGGCTCGGGCCATTCGTTCATGGGCTTGAGCATGATGTAGCCATCGGAGATGTTCGGTGGCATGGGATCAGACGCGATTTCCGCCGTCCCCGTCCTCGCAAAGATGCGCTCGATCTCAGGAAATCTCGCCTTCAGTGTGTTCTCGATTTGCTGCTGCATCGCCACCGATTGCGACAGGCTGGTACCGGGAATTCGCAGCGCCTGAATCGCAAAGTCACCTTCGTTCAGGTTAGGCACAAACTCGCTGCCCATGCGCGTGGCGATCAGGCCGCATAAAATAACCGTGACCGCTGCGGCGCTCAGAACCACAGCCTTGGCGTTCATCACTCGATCAAGCAAGGGCGCGTACAGGCGTTTGGCCTGACCCAGCAGGAAATTTTCCTTTTCGCTGACCTTGTTGCCAATGAAAAGCGCGACCGCAGCAGGGATGAAGGTCACCGAAAGGATCATGGCGCCCATTAGAGCTGCGACCACCGTGAAGGCCATCGGGTGGAACATCTTGCCTTCGACGCCCGTGAGCGCAAAGATGGGCAAGTAAACCACCATGATGATGAGTTGCCCGAACAGCAATGCGCGACGCGACTCCTTGGATGCCAGGAATACCTCGTGGAAGCGTTCGGCACGTGTCAGCGGGCGTCCATAGTGCGCCTGGGCGTGGGCTAGGCGACGGACACAGTTCTCAACGATCACCACGGCTCCATCAATGATGATCCCGAAATCGAGTGCCCCGAGGCTCATTAGGTTGGCACTGACCTTGTAGGAAACCATGCCCGTGAAGGTGAACAGCATCGACAAGGGGATGACCGTGGCCGTGATCACTGCCGCCCGAATGTTGCCCAGGAACAAGAACAGGATCACGATCACCAAGATCGCTCCCTCCAGAAGATTCTTCTTGACCGTGCTGATGGCCTTGTCCACCAAAACCGTGCGGTCGTAGACTGTGACCGCGCGCACGCCATCCGGCAGGCTGCGGTTGACCTCCACCATTTGCTTGTCCACGGCTTGTGACACGGTGCGGCTGTTCTGGCCGATCAGCATGAACACCGTGCCCAATACGACCTCCCGGCCGTTGTCGGTGGCAGCACCGGTACGCAGTTCGCGGCCCAGGCCCACATCGGCGACATCACGGACACGCACCGGCACGCCGTTGGCGCTGCTCAGAATGACGTTGCCAATGTCCTCCAGCGTCTTGACTTGGCCAGGCGCGCGGATAAGGTACTGCTCGCCACGCTTTTCAATATACCCGGCACCGACGTTGCCGTTGTTGCGATCGATGGCCGTGACGATGTCCTGCAGCGTCACCCCCAGCGAAGCCAGACGCTCAGGGCTCGGAGCAATCTGATACTCCTTGGCAAAGCCTCCGATCGAGTTGATTTCGGTCACTCCAGGCACGTTGCGCAATTGCGGCTTGATGATCCAGTCCTGGATCTCGCGCAGATCGGTGGCGGTGTAAGGTGTGCCATCGGGCTTCTTGGCGCCGTCCTCGGTCTCCACCGTCCAGAGGTAGATTTCGCCCAGCCCCGTAGAAATCGGCCCCATGGCTGGCGTGATGCCCGCTGGAAGCTTGTCCCGCGCCTCCTGGATGCGTTCGTTGACGAGTTGACGGGCAAAGTAGATGTCGGTGCCATCCTTGAAGATCACCGTCACTTGCGACAAGCCGTAGCGTGACAAGGAGCGGGTCTGCTCCAGGTTGGGTAAACCCGCCATGACTGTCTCGATGGGATAGGTCACCCGCTGCTCTGTCTCCAACGGAGAGTAGCCTGGCGCCTGCGTATTGATCTGGACCTGGACATTCGTGATGTCCGGCACCGCATCAATGGGGAGCTTCTGGTAGTTGAAAACCCCCAGTGCGGCCATGGCCAGCACAGCGAGAAGCACCAGCCATCGTTGCTCGATCGAAAATCGAATCAGTTTTTCAAACATGTAGGAGCTCCGGCGTTAGTGCGTGTGTTCGGCGGAGCCCTTGCCGAGTTCGGACTTCACGACAAAGCTGCCGGAAGCCGCGTAGGGCATGCCCGCTTTGAGGCCCTGGAGAACCTCGATCCGCTTGCCATCGCTCCGCCCCAGTCGGACTGGCTGCGCGATGAATCCGCCGTTGACCCTGAGGAAGACCACGGGCTTATCTCCAACGCTCTGAACTGCATCGGCTGAAATCGTCACAGGCACGGAGGCCTCGTCGGACACAACCTCCACGTTCACGAACAGACCCGGACGCCACGCTCCCTTGGGGTTGTCCAAGACCACACGGGCTTTGGCGGTTCGCGTCTGTTCTCCGATGAGTGCGCCAACGAAGGCCACGGTACCGGTGGCGGAAGCATCAAATGCGGTGGCCTTGATGGTGACTTTTTCGCCCAAGCGCACTTGGGGTAGGTCCTTGGCAGGAACATTGATCTCGGCCCACACCTTGGACAGGTCTGAGATGGTGAAGACCGCAGCGTCTTCCTTGACGGCTTCACCGAGGCTGATGTGCTTTTCGATGACCACACCATCAAAGGGTGCGCGCAGCTCTAGCCGATTGAGCCGGGACGCGGACGATCCCGACAAGCCGAGTGCGCTCAGTTTCTGCTGGGCATTGGTGACTGCGACTTCCGCTTCGCTCAGGGCTTGCTTGGCCTGGAGATAGTCCTGCTCTGCAGATACCTTTTGTTCCCAGAGCTTCCTTTCCCGTTCATAGGTGGTCTTAGCCAGCGTCAAGCGCTTTTGCGCGGTGTGCATATCGCTGCGCTGCTCGGAGGCGATGGGACTGGCAATCGTGGCTAGAATCTGTCCCTTTTTGACGACCTGACCTAGGTTTGCGCCGACGCTCTCCACGACCCCACCCAAGCGCGGCACCACGTGGGAGGTGCGGTCGTCATTGAGTCGGATTTCGCCTGGTAACAGAAGTGCCGTGTTGATGCTGGCTGGAGACGCAGTATCCACGCTGATCGAAGCAGCTTTGATCTGAGCATCCGTCAGCTCTACCTTGCCTTCTTCCTTGCTCATGACGAACATGAAGGGCTCGGTGGCCGTTTGCGCGATGATCTCAATTTGGAAAGAGTGAGGTTCGGCGACAACCTCACGGCTCACCCAGCTTTCCTTCTCTGGGGTGAAGGTGAGTTTCTGCTTCTCGTCCGTCGGACGTGTAATGGTTGCGGTCACCGTGGCGGCACTCATGGATAGCGGTTTATTCTTGTCAGACAGCCACACACGCAGCCGAGGCTCGCCCCCGTCTTCTACAAGCAAGGCCTCCAGGCTGAAATCACCTTCTTTGAAAAGACTTCCGCCATGAGCGCCCTTGGCCTCGGTTTGCTCGTGGTGCTCGCCATCCGCATGGTCTTTGTTGTGGTCGTGACCGTCGCCTCCGCCTTTTCCGTGATGCTCACCGTCGCCATGGGCCTTTGCCTCGGTGTGTGCTCCGTGGCCATGGCCATCATCGCCCGCACTCTTGGGCTTGCCACCTTGCAGGATGAATGCTCCCGCACCAACACCCATGGCGATGATGACGGCAATGGCGAGGAGATGCTTTTTACTGATAGTGTTTTTGCTGTTGCTCATGATGTTTCTCCGTGCTGGGTCACGCTCTAATCGGAAGAGATGGGGCCGCCGAGAAGGCGCTCCATCTCAGCTCCCGCACGGAAGGCCTCGGCGATGGCTTTGAGATACTGGGATTTGGCGGAGAAGTAGGTGCGCTGGGCATCCAACACCTCCAGAAAGTTGAACTTCCCGTTCTCGAAGCCGATGGAAGCTGCGTCATAGGCCGACTTGGCGCCTGGAAGCACCTCTTGCTCCAGCGACTGGATCTCGGCTGCGATGGAGACAAATCGCTCCTGGGTCTGCGCTACTTCGCTGTGAAGACGGACTGTGGCGGCCTGCAGATCTTCACGGGCCTTGTCCTCCAGCTTCAAAGCTTCGAGCAAATTGCCCTGGTTTCGATCAAATACAGGGAGCGGTATCGACAGTCCGATGAGGGCAACATTGCGCTGTGTCTCGCTAGCGCGCTTCACGCCAAAGCTCACTGTGACATCCGGCACTCTTTTGCTTTGCTCCACCTCGGTCAAAGCGCGTCGGCGATCCACTTCCAAGCGGGCCCGCGCAATGGAAGGGGACGAAGAGACCAGCGATTGCAAATCTGCCCGACTGGGAAGCACCGGGAGAACGTCTGCTTTGCGATCCAGTGAAGGGGATGCCATCTCGGTCTTTCCGAGCAAAGCCGACAAACGGGTCATGGCGTTGCGTTCCTCGCTCATGACCTGTGCCAGTTCGACCCTCACGCTCGCTTCAGCCACCTTGGCCTTGGTTTCCTCGACGGGGGGCACTTTGCCTGCCGCGACCCGCTTGCCAACGGTATCTGTGGATGACCGGGCAAGCGCAACGCTGTCCTTAGCAAGGTTCAGCCGTTCCTGTGCCGTCAGTGCGTCAAAGTAGGCAGCGATGACATTGGCTCGTACCGTGGCCTTCAGCTCGGCGAGTTCCGCCTGCGCTTGTTCGCGGGCTTTCTCTGCGGCTTTGGTTCGTGCAGCCCGCTTATCACCCAGTTCGATGGGCAGGTTAATCTGCCAGCTCTGCGTGCGTGTCTGAGAGCGAGTGTCTTCCAACGAATAAGCCAATTCGGGGTTGGGGCGTGCCCGCCCCTGCAGTACCTGTCCTTCAGTCGCCTCGTACTGCCTCATGGCTGCTGCCACCTCGGGGTTACCCTCCAAGGCCAAGGCAATGGCCTTGGACAACGATAGTGATGCCGAAGGCGCTATGGCAGCGTTTTGTGGCGAGACTGTCTGGCCGGTACCGGGCATATGTACTGTGGCCTGAGCAAATACCCCACTGCATGCGGTCAGCAGCACGAGGGCCGCACAGGCCGCACGGCCTGTTTTCTCTGGGCCGCGCCAAGCGCCCGGCCTTGTTTGATCGTAGATACCCTTGAACATCCAATTCTCCAGTGATTTCAAACACGAGGGAATCGGCGGGGCGGAGCCTGGAGGGCCAGGCTACCGGTCAATCATTGGTGGCAAATGCAACCGAGCCTGCTTTTTGCGAGCGGGCATGACTGACTGAAGCTAGATAAGAAGCCCCCGCCGATCAGGCGAGGGAGCGCCACTGAGGGCGTTCTGGCGGACTTTGTGTGATACCCGAAAGAGGCAAGGCAGACTGAATCACCACGTTGGCGGGGGGCGTAGGGGCCTTCATGGAAACGAAAAAATGGGTCACGCCAATACCCAAGCCATGGCAAAGGCAGCAGTCCACATCAAAAGCATCTGCCGCCTGCAGACCGTGCCCATCTTTGTCAGGCAAACTGGATGCCTCATGCTTGTGCTCATGGTGCCCCACATGCTGCACTTGAGCCGAGGCGCGCTCATGCATGCAATAGCTCGCGGCCGCAGCCCAGCTGAACTGGAACGGCAGCAGAACAAGCATCAGTACAGCCAAAAAGCGGTGCATTTCGTCAGTCTAGCATGTAGGCAAAAATCTTCCGTGGGTGGCATGGCTCTAGTCACAAGCCATAAAGCACAAACCTAGTTGCCTACGCCGTACAACTCCGTCATTCGCTGTTTTTCAGCGGCAGACATGGTCAAGTATTCCTGCTGAACCTGCTCGCGGGTCTTGGAGGGGCTGACTGCCTTTGAAGGAAGAACCCCACCGCGTTGGAGGATTGTCAGAGTCCCGTTTTTGCGGGCTTCGAGTACCGATCCGTTAACGTCTGCACGAGACAAGGAGTTGTTGATGTGGTCGGGATGCGTGGTCGCTCCAATCTCGCCCCCCACATCATGGAAAAAGGACGAGGCAGAAGCCACTCCAGGAGCGGCAATCACCAGCGCGATCAGTGAGAGAAGGAGGGTTTTGCGAGTGGTCATGGTTTTCCTTAAGTTGCGGTGAGCCTTTGGCGGCCTGCCTCGGCTATGCCTTGCGACATGGAATGAACTGTAAAAAGCAGCCCGCGACATTGCACCAACAGCCAAATGACAAATTCGTAATTTGCTGCGTATCCCGGTCCACTTGAACACTCCGTCTGGCTACGCGAGCAGCTTGACTGTTGATCATGAATGGCAGTGATTCACCCGGTTGCCGGCACAGCTGCTGGACCGGGCCGGGCTGTGGATCTATGGGCACACGCATTCATCGCACCACTACCGGGTCGAGCACTGCCGTGTGGTCTGCTGGTGGAGCGCACGGGTGATGTGCGCTGGGTGCCGGTTGGGGATGCGCCGATGGTGGGCCACGCGAGGAGGTTTTCATGCCCATGACACGCTACTACTACACCGCGACGGTACGGGAACGCTTACACGTTGCCCCTTGTTTTGCCAACGAGCTGCTGCGCGAAGGCGCGGAGTTGCTGCTGGCCGGCGATGTGGACTGTATATGCCCTCGCGGCGCCCCAGCGAAGGGGGGACTCCCCTGGCCAGGGAGGTGCAGGCAACTTGGCTGGCGGCGGCCATAGCGGTCGCAAGCCGCTGACTGACCCTGTGTACCGCAGCGCGGTATTCAGGCAAACCGAAGCCTTGCGACTGTTCTGCCGAGCCTAACAATCGATAACCTCCAATTACCCATTGTCAAATTTCACAAAATTCCCAAATCCTTGACTGTGCAAATAGTATGTAATATCATAATACGTACTACGGTATGAAATTGTAGGAGCAATGATGGCAAGGGCTGGAATTTACAAGTCAGAGGTGCTGCGTGCCCGTGATAGGCTGCTGGCCAACGGACGCTATCCGTCGATTGATGCGGTGCGAGAAGAGCTGGGCAATACCGGCTCCAAGGGCACGATCCACCGGTACCTCAAAGAGATCGAAGAAGAGGAGGGGCCGTCTACAGGCAGCCGCGTGGCAGTCAGCGAGGCGATCCAGGATTTGGTGGGGCGGTTGGCCGCCCGGATAAACGAGGAGGCTGAAGGACGCGTCACAGCCGCCCAGGCCAAGCATGCCGAACAGGTGGCCCAGCACCAACAGGCTGCTGCCGCACTGAAGGCTGAAGCGCAGTCTGCCCGGCAGCAGTTGGAGCAAACCCAGCGAACACTGTCCGGGGAAAAGGTTGCCCACGAAAAAACGGGTCAAGCACTGAGCAGCAAGACTCTGGAGTGCACGCAACTCTCACAGCAGGTGCTCGACCTCCAGGAGCGCATGGCGGCCGAAGAGCGACACCGGTTATCTCTGGAGGAAAAGCATCAGCATGCCCGTCAGGCTTTGGAGCACTTTCGTGAGTCCGCAAGGGAACAGCGCGAACAAGACCAGCGCAAACACGAGCAGCAAGTGCAATACCTGCAGGCCGAGCTACGCACCACGAACGAGACTTTGGCTGCGAAACGACAGGAGTCCATTCACACCCTTCAAGAGAACGCGCGCCTGCTGGGAGAGCTGTCTCGCGCCCAGGGAGATCTGCGCCTTGTTCAAGAGGAGGTGCGGAGCCTGCGGCAGCTTAAGGATGAGCTGGGGTTCGCTCAAATGCACGCGGAGGATTTGAGCAGGCGCATGGTGGAGCAGGATGCGGTCGTTCAACAACTGCGTAGCACGAATGAGCAGTTGCAGCGCAGTTTTGATGAACTGCTTGCCACCAAGCAGCAACTGGAATTAGCGCTGGCAACGGCCAGATCATCGGTCACAGCTCAAGAGCAGGTCGTTGCGAGCATGCTGGAGCGGCTCAGCTCAATAACTGCTGGCCCAGATCAGCCGACAGGCAACTCGGATGAAGGGGCGAAAAGGTCAACTGCGAAGAGTCAAAAAAACCCAATAACGACAATGGGTTAAGCACGTTTCTGCGGTTTTTTACATGAATCCCTGCCGACCCTCCATACGTGCCGCGTGACACGCACAACGCTGCGAATGAGCGCGCATGCACCAATCGTTCGGCATCAACCAAAAGACAAAGGGCTTGAAGATTTCTTCAAGCCCTTGATCTACAAGACAAAAAATGGTGGGTGATACATGGATCGAACATGTGACCCCTGCCGTGTGAAGGCAGTGCTCTACCGCTGAGCTAATCACCCAATGGCCTCGCCCCGAGGGAGCAATGCCAAGAAACGCTGGTGGGTGATACATGGATCGAACATGTGACCCCTGCCGTGTGAAGGCAGTGCTCTACCGCTGAGCTAATCACCCGTTGTCGTTGCGACAGCCCTCTATTATGGCACAGCTTTCAGGCGGTTTGCAGCTTGCGCCACACGGTTTTGCCTTTGCTTTCTTTGTCGAGCTGGGCCAGCAGGGCTTCGTGCGCCGCCAGCTCCTGCGCATTGGCCTGCAGTATGGGCAGGTGCAGGCCACTCAGGTCGATGCTGGCTGCCCTGGGGCCGCTGCCTGTGTCGCCGGTATCGTCGGCGATGAGCAGCGCGTCCTGGCCGCGCGTGAGGCAGATGTACACATCGGCGAGCAGCTCGGCGTCGAGCAAGGCGCCGTGCAAGGTGCGAGCCGAATTGTCTACACCCAGGCGGTCGCACAGCGCGTCGAGCGAGTTGCGCTTGCCTGGGAACATTTCCTTGGCCAGGGCCAGCGTATCGACAATGCCCGCCACATGGCTGGCCAGTGGGGGCAGGCCCAGCCGCTCCAGTTCCTTGTTGAAGAACCCAACGTCGAAGGCGGCGTTGTGGATGATGAGCTCCGCGTCGCGCATGAAGTCCAGGATCTGGTCGGTCACTTCCGCGAACTTGGGCTTGTCGCTCAGGAACTCGGTCGTCAGGCCGTGCACGCGCAGGGCGCCCTCTTCGCTCTCGCGCTCGGGGTTGATGTACAGGTGCAGGGTTCTGCCGGTGAGCTTGCGGTGCAGCAGCTCCACGCATCCGATTTCCAGGATGCGGTCGCCGTTTTCGGCCGACAGGCCCGTGGTTTCCGTGTCGAAGACAACCTGTCGCGCCATCAGTGGTTTTCCTTGGCGTGGTTGATGGTGTACTTGGGGATCTCGATGGTCACGTTCTGCTGCGCCAGGATGGCCTGGCAGGACAGGCGCGATTGCGGCTCCAGGCCCCAGGCGCGGTCGAGCAGGTCTTCTTCCTCTTCCTCGGCCTCATTCAGCGAGGCGTAGCCCTCGCGCACAATCACGTGGCAGGTGGTGCAGGCGCAGCTCATGTCGCAGGCGTGCTCGATGGCGATATGGTGGTCGAGCAAGGCCTCGCAGATCGAGGTTCCGGCCGGCGCGGTGATTTCAGCGCCCTGGGGGCAGTATTCGGCGTGGGGCAGGATTTTGATGACGGGCATGGCGCGTGGAACGGTCAAGGGTTACAGGGTCTGCACATTCTGGCCCGCCAGCGCCTTGCGGATGCCGCGGTTCATGCGCTGGGCGGCAAAGGCCTCGGTGCCCTTGGCCAGGGCCTGGGTGGCAGCCTCCAGCGCGGGGGCGTCGGCCACGGCGCCTTGCAGGCGCAGGGCCTGCATGAGGGCATCGATGTGGGTGCGTTCGTCGTCGCTGAGCAGGTCGCCGTCGGCGTCGAGCGCGCTTTGCGTGGCCAGCAGCATGCGGTCGGCCTCCACGCGCGCTTCGGCCAGCGCACGGGCCTGAATGTCTTGCTGGGCGGTGGCAAAGCTCTCCTGCAGCATGCGGGCGATCTGTTCGTCACTCAGGCCGTAGCTGGGCTTGACGTCCACGCGCGCCTCCACGCCGCTGGCTTGCTCGCGTGCGCTCACATTGAGCAGACCGTCGGCATCGATGGTGAAGGTGACGCGGATGCGCGCTGCACCGGCTGCCATGGGCGGAATGCCGCGCAGCTCAAAGCGTGCCAGACTGCGGCAGTCCTGCACCAGGTCGCGTTCGCCCTGGAGCACGTGGATGGCCATGGCGGTCTGCCCGTCCTTGTAGGTGGTGAAGTCCTGCGCCTTGGCCGTGGGAATGGTCTCGTTGCGCGAGACGATGCGCTCCACCAGCCCACCCATGGTTTCAATGCCCAGCGAGAGTGGAATCACGTCCAGCAGCAGCAGGTCGCCGTTGGCGTTGTTGCCCGCCAGTTGGTTGGCCTGGATGGCGGCGCCCAGGGCCACCACCTCGTCGGGGTTCAGGTTGGTCAGCGGCTCGCGGCCAAAGAACTGCGCGACCGCGCGGCGCACCGGCGGCATGCGCGTGGAGCCGCCCACCATGACCACGCCCTGCACTTCTTCAGGCTGCAGCCCGGCATCGCGCAGAGTGCGGCGCACGGCGGCCATGGAGCGCGCGGTCAGCGGCGCTGTGAGTGCGTCAAAATCTGATTGTTTGACATCAAATTGAACTCCAACGCCCGCCAAATCTGCGCTAAACGCTATCATTTCAATAGCACTCAAAGCCTCTTTGCAAGTGCGGGCGGCGGCGCGCACGGCGGCCTTGTCGGCGGCAGACTGCACTTGCCGCCCTGTCTGCGCAAGCACCCATGCAGCCAGGGCGGCGTCGTAGTCGTCCCCACCCAGGGCAGAGTCGCCTCCGGTGGCCAGCACCTCGAACACGCCCTGCGTGAGCCGCAGGATGGAGATGTCGAACGTGCCCCCGCCCAGGTCGTACACCGCGTAGATGCCTTCGCTGGCGTTGTCCAGCCCATAGGCAATGGCGGCGGCCGTGGGCTCGTTGATGAGGCGCAGCAGGTTCAGGCCCGCCAGCTGTGCGGCGTCCTTGGTGGCCTGGCGCTGGGCGTCGTCGAAATAGGCGGGCACGGTGATGACCGCACCGTACAGGTCTTCGTTGAAGGTGTCTTCGGCGCGCTGGCGCAGTGTGGCCAGGATTTCTGCGCTGACCTCCACGGGCGACTTGACCCCATCGGCAGTGGCAATGCCCACCATGCCACCCTGCTCGGCATCGACCAGGACATAGGGCAGGTTCTGCGCACCGGCAATGTCGCTGCGCCCCCGCCCCATCAGGCGCTTGGCCGATGCGATGGTGTTGGCGGCATCCTGGTGCTGCGCCTGCATGGCCTTGTGGCCGATCTGGCGCCCTCCCCCGGCCAGGTAGCGCACCACCGATGGGAGCAGCACCCGGCCTTCTTCGTCGGGCAGGCATTCGGCCATGCCATGGCGCACGGCAGCGACCAGCGAGTGCGTGGTGCCCAGGTCTATGCCCACGGCAATGCGACGCTGGTGGGGATCGGCCGATTGGCCGGGTTCGGAAATCTGCAGCAGCGCCATGAGTGCTTGGTAATTCTGTGAAAAGCCGCTGCACTGGTCAGATGGCAGTCGGCGGATGGATGCGGGCGCTATTGTCCCAGTTGTTCCAGGCGGCGATCGATGTCGCGCGCAAAACGCTCGATGAACATCAGCGCCCGCACCTGGGCTGCGGCCGCAGCGTAGTCCTGCGCACCGTCCAGCAGTTCGCCGCAGCGTGCCAGGGCCTGCTGGCGGGCCGCACGCACCTGGGCATCCAGGGCGTCGATGTCGCTCGCGCCTTGCGCCTCGTCCAGCGCTTCGCGCCACTCCATCTGCTGCATCAGAAAGGCGGCAGGCATGGCCGTGTTGTCCTCGGCACCAATGGGGGCACCGCCCAGTTCGCACAGGTAGGCAGCGCGCTTGAGCGGGTCCTTGAGGCGCTGGTAGGCTTCGTTGATGCGCACTGACCACTGCATGGCCACGCGCTGCGCCGCCGTGCCATGCTGGGCGTGGCGATCGGGGTGCGCCTGGCGCTGCAGATCCTTCCAGCGCGCATCAATGTCGGCCCGCTCCTGCGCAAAGCGCCGGGGCAGGCCAAACAGCGTGAAATCGTCCGACTGCAGGTTCACATCAAAGCCCGCAGCCGCTCAGACCCGGAAGCTCTCGCCGCAGCCGCAGCGGTCGCGCTCGTTGGGGTTGCTGAAGCGAAAGCCCTCGTTCAAGCCTTCGCGGACGAAGTCGAGTTCCGTGCCGTCGATGTAGGCCAGGCTCTTGGGGTCGATCAGCAGTTTGACGCCATGCTGCTCAAAAACGATGTCTCCGGGCTCGGCTTCGTCCACATACTCGAGCTTGTAGGCCAGGCCCGAGCAGCCGCTGGTCTTGACACCCAAGCGCACGCCCAGTCCCTTGCCCCTGCGCGACAGGTAACGGCTGACATGCCGGGCTGCCGCTTCAGTCATTGTGATGGCCATGGTGTCTCATGCCGCCGTGGTGCTGGCGTGTTTGGTGCGGTAGTCGTTGACAGCTGCCTTGATGGCGTCTTCGGCCAGGATGGAGCAGTGGATCTTGACCGGCGGAAGCGCCAGCTCTTCAGCGATCTGGCTGTTCTTGAGCGCCGCGGCCTCGTCCAGCGTCTTGCCCTTGACCCATTCGGTCACCAGCGACGACGAGGCGATGGCCGAGCCACATCCGTAGGTCTTGAAGCGCGCGTCCTCAATCACGCCCGTCTCGGGGTTGACCTTGATCTGCAGCTTCATCACGTCGCCGCAGGCAGGCGCACCGACCATGCCGGTGCCCACGCTGTCGTCGCCCTTGTCGAACGAGCCCACATTGCGCGGGTGCTCGTAATGGTCAATCACTTTTTCGGAGTAAGCCATGGTGTTTACCTCATCGATGGGTTGCGGTGGGGTGCGGCCTCAATGGGCAGCCCACTGGATGGAATTGAGATCCACGCCGTCCTGGTACATCTCCCACAGGGGGCTCAACTCGCGCAGCTTGGCCACGTTCTCGCGGATGGTGGCAATCGCGTAGTCGATCTCTTCCTCGGTGGTGAAACGGCCAATGGTCATGCGCAGGCTGCTGTGGGCAAGCTCGTCGCTGCGGCCCAGGGCGCGCAGCACATAGCTGGGCTCCAGACTGGCCGAGGTGCAGGCAGAACCCGAGGACACCGCCAGGCCCTTGATGCCCATGATCAGCGACTCGCCCTCGACGTAGTTGAAACTCATGTTCAGGTTGTGCGGCACGCGACGCGTGAGGTCGCCATTGACGAACACCTGCTCGAGGTCGCTCAGCCCGTCCAGCAGGCGCTTTTGCAGCGCACGGGCCTTGGCCAGGTCTTGCGCCATTTCCTCGCGCGCCAGGCGGAAGGCCTCGCCCATGCCCACGATCTGGTGGGTGGGCAACGTGCCCGAACGCATGCCGCGCTCATGGCCACCACCGTGCATTTGAGCCTCCAGGCGCACGCGCGGCTTGCGACGCACGTACAAGGCACCAATGCCCTTGGGCCCGTAGGTCTTGTGCGAGGCCAGGCTCATCAAATCGACAGGCAGGGTCTTGAGGTCAATCTCCACCTTGCCGGTGGCCTGGGCTGCGTCCACGTGGAGGAGGATGCCCTTCTCACGGCACATCGCGCCGATGGCGGGAATGTCCTGGATCACGCCGATCTCGTTGTTCACGAACATGACGCTGACCAAAATCGTGTCCGGACGCAGGGCCGCCTTGAAGGCATCCAAGTCAAGCAGACCATTTTCCCGCACTTCGAGGTAGGTGACCTCAAAGCCTTGGCGCTCCATCTCGCGCATGGTGTCGAGCACAGCCTTGTGCTCGGTCTTGACGGTGACGAGGTGCTTGCCCTTGCCTTGGTAGAAATGGCCCGCGCCCTTGATGGCGAGGTTGTTGGATTCGGTGGCGCCGCTGGTCCAGACGATCTCGCGCGGGTCGGCGCCGATCAGGTCGGCCACCTGGGTGCGAGCCTTCTCGACGGCCTCCTCCGCCTCCCAGCCCCAGGCGTGGCTGCGCGATGCGGGGTTGCCGAAATGCTCGCGCAACCAGGGGATCATGGCGTCCGCTACGCGCGGATCGACCGGCGTGGTAGCGCCATAGTCAAGATAGATGGGAAAGTGCGGTGTCATGTCCATGGCTGGCTCAGTGTGGGGTTCTGGCTGGCAATTCTCGACGCTAGTGCAGTCTGCCGCAGGCGAAGGCGCGCACGACCCTGATGGCCGTGGGGGCCTTCGCCCGGCGTGCACGTCAATCAGGATTTGGCGAAAACGTTGCCCAGGGCAAACACGGAATTGGGCGCATTGACGCGGATGGGCTTGACCACCGGCGTGGTGGAGATGGCACGGCGCGCTGCCGGCTTGTCTTCCACCTGCAGGCCGCGGGCCAGTTGGTCATCCACCAGCTTTTGCAGCGTGACCGAGTCCAAAAACTCGACCACACGCTGGTTGAGGGTGGCCCACAGGTCGTGGGTCATGCAGCGGCTGCCATCGCCCCCGCAGTTTTCCTTGCCGCCGCACTGGGTGGCGTCAATGGGCTCATCGACCGAGACGATGATGTCGGCAATGGTGATTTCAGCCGCCTTGCGTGCCAAGGTGTAGCCGCCCCCCGGGCCCCGGGTGGACTCGACCAGTTCATGGCGGCGCAGCTTGCCAAAGAGCTGTTCCAGGTACGACAGCGAAATGCGCTGGCGTTGGCTGATGGCGGCCAGGGTGACAGGCCCATTGTTCTGGCGCAGGGCCAGGTCGATCATGGCGGTGACCGCAAAACGGCCTTTGGTGGTGAGACGCATCGCAAGCTCCTTGTTGTGTGGCTTGTTGGTTCATGAATTGCCCGCAAGGTTCATGGCCTGCAGGTCCCGTCTCCGCCCTTTTTTCTGCCCCGCCCCGCGGATTGGCAGACCCTTCATTTGCGTGGGTTTTGTTCTGTTTGTGTGGCAAATTGTACCAGATTCCAGATTATTTTGGTCGGGTAAGTAAACTCTTTGGTCGCAATTCGCCGCAAAAGTTGCAATACCCTGTTATTCCTCAGCAAGCCTGGGGACATTGTCCTGCCCATGGGCACCAAAAGCCTGGTCCTTGAGGCGCGCCAACTGGTCGCGCACGCGCGCCGCCTGCTCGAATTCGAGGTTGCGCGCGTGTTCCAGCATCTGTTTTTCCAGGCGCTTGATCTCGCGGGCAATGTCTTTCTCGGACATGTCCTCCACGCGCGCGCGCTGCAGCGCCTCCTGCTCCAGGCGCTCGGCGTCCTTGCCGGCCTTCTCGCTGTACACCCCATCGATCAGGTCGCGCACCTGCTTGACGATGCTGCGCGGTGTGATGCCATGCTCGGCGTTGAAGGCAATCTGCCGGGCGCGCCGGCGCTCGGTTTCGCCGATGGCACGCGCCATGGAGTCGGTCACCCGGTCGGCGTACAGAATCGCCTTGCCTGAGAGGTTGCGCGCCGCGCGGCCGATGGTCTGGATCAGGCTGCGCTCGGAACGCAAAAAGCCCTCCTTGTCCGCATCCAGAATGGCCACCAGCGACACCTCGGGGATGTCCAGGCCCTCGCGCAGCAGGTTGATGCCCACCAGCACGTCGAAGGCTCCCAGGCGCAGGTCGCGGATGATTTCCACGCGCTCCACCGTGTCCACATCGGAATGCAGGTAGCGCACCTTCACACCGTTGTCGGTGAGGTAGTCGGTGAGCTGCTCGGCCATGCGCTTGGTCAGCGTGGTCACGAGCACGCGCTCGCGCCGCTCGGTGCGGATGCGGATCTCCTGCAGCACATCGTCCACCTGGTGCGTGGCGGGCCGCACCTCGACCTCCGGGTCCACCAGGCCCGTGGGCCGCACCACCTGCTCGACCACCTGGCCGGCGTGCTGCTTTTCGTAGTCGGCCGGCGTGGCCGATACAAACACCACCTGGCGCATGCGCTGCTCGAATTCCTCGAACTTCAGCGGCCGGTTGTCCAGCGCGCTGGGTAGGCGAAAACCATATTCCACCAGCGTGGTCTTGCGCTGGCGGTCGCCGTTGTACATGGCGTTGAGCTGGCCAATCATCTGGTGGCTCTCGTCCAGGAACATGATCGCATCGCGTGGCAAATAGTCGGTCAGCGTGCTGGGTGCTTCGCCCGGCTGGCTGCCCGACAGGTGGCGCGAGTAGTTCTCGATGCCCTTGCAGTGCCCCACTTCGCTGAGCATCTCCAGGTCGAAGCGCGTGCGCTGCTCCAGGCGCTGCGCCTCCACGAGCTTGCCGTCGGCCAGCAGTTGCTTCAGTCTCTCTGCCAACTCGGCCTTGATGGATTCGACCGCCAGCAGCACCTGGTCGCGCGGCGTCACGTAGTGGCTGCTGGGGTAGACGGTGAAGCGCGGGATGCTCTGGCGCACCCGGCCCGTGAGCGGGTCAAACAGCTGCAGGCTCTCGATCTCGTCGTCGAACAGCTCGATGCGCAGGGCCAGTTCCGAGTGCTCGGCCGGGAAGACGTCGATGGTGTCGCCGCGCACGCGGAAATTGCCGCGCGAAAAATCCATGTCGTTGCGCTGGTACTGCATGCGCACCAGCTGCGCGATGGCGTCGCGCTGGCCCAGCTTGTCGCCAGCGCGCAGCGTCATGATCATGCGGTGGTAGCTCTCGGGGTTGCCGATGCCGTAGATGGCCGATACCGTGGCCACGATCACCACGTCGCGGCGCTCCAGCAGGCTTTTGGTGCACGACAGGCGCATCTGCTCGATGTGCTCGTTGACGGCGCTGTCCTTCTCGATGAACAGATCGCGCTGCGGCACATAGGCCTCGGGCTGGTAGTAGTCGTAGTAGCTCACGAAGTATTCCACCGCGTTCTTCGGAAAGAACTCGCGGAACTCGCTGTAGAGCTGGGCCGCCAGCGTCTTGTTGGGCGCGAACACGATGGCCGGCCGCCCCAGGCGGGCAATCACGTTGGCCATGGTGAAGGTCTTGCCCGAGCCGGTCACGCCCAGCAGTGTCTGGAACACCTCGCCCTCGATCACGCCCTCCACCAATTGATCGATGGCGCCGGGCTGGTCGCCCGCAGGCGGGTACGGCTGGTACAGCTCGAAAGGCGAGCCGGGAAACTGGACAAACTGCCCCTTGGCGGGCTCGGCGGGAGTCTCTTGCGTGGACATGGTGCGATACGACCTGCGCGGGCCGCTAAAATCTCGGGTTAACCCCAAAGCCTACCGCAGCCGGGGTTTGCCCGCCACCTCTACCCTCCAAGGACACTTTCCATGTCTCTGTTCTCCGCCGTCGAAATGGCCCCCCGCGACCCCATCCTGGGTCTCAACGAGCAATACAACGCCGACACCAACCCCAACAAGGTCAACCTGGGCGTGGGCGTGTACTTCGACGACAACGGCAAGCTGCCGCTGCTGGCCTGCGTGCAAGCCGCCGAAAAAGCCCTGATGGACAAGGCCGCGCCACGCGGCTACCTGCCCATCGACGGCATTGCGGCCTACGACAACGCCGTCAAGGCCCTGGTGTTCGGCGCCGACTCCGACGTGGTGAAGTCGGGCCGCGTGTCCACGGTACAGGCCATTGGCGGTACCGGCGGCCTCAAGATCGGCGCCGACTTCCTCAAGAAAATCAGCCCCCAGGCCAAGGTGCTGATCTCCGACCCGAGCTGGGAAAACCACCGCGCCATCTTCCAGAACGCAGGCTTTGAGGTGGGCAGCTACCGCTACTACGACGCCGCCACGCGCTCGGTCAACTTCGACGGCATGCTGGCCGACCTGAACGCCGCAGCGCCCGGCACCATCGTCGTGCTGCACGCCTGCTGCCACAACCCCACGGGCTACGACCTGACGGCTGCGCAGTGGGACCAGGTGATCGCCGCCGTCAAGGCCAAGGGCCTGACCGCGTTCCTGGACATGGCCTACCAGGGCTTTGGCCATGGCATCCAGGAAGACGGCGCCGTGGTCGGCAAGTTCGTGGCCGCCGGGCTCAACCTCTTTGTTTCGACCTCGTTCTCCAAGAGCTTCAGCCTGTACGGCGAGCGCGTGGGCGCCCTGTCGGTGGTGGCATCGAACAAGGAAGAAGCTGACCGCGTGCTGAGCCAGCTCAAGGTCGTGATCCGCACCAACTACTCCAACCCTCCCACTCACGGCGGCGCCGTGGTGGCCGCAGTGTTGGGCAACCCCGAACTGCGCGCCCTGTGGGAAAAGGAACTGGGCGAGATGCGCGTGCGCATCAAGGCCATGCGTCAGAAGCTGGTGGACGGCCTCAAGGCCGCCGGCGTGCAGCAGGACATGTCCTTCATCACCACCCAGATCGGCATGTTCAGCTACTCGGGCCTGTCCAAGGACCAGATGGTGCGCCTGCGCAGCGAGTTCGGCGTGTACGGCACCGACACCGGCCGCATGTGCGTGGCCGCCCTGAACAGCAAGAACATCGACTACGTCTGCCAGGCCATTGCCAAGGTGGTGTAACACGGCCACCCAGCGCTACCATGGCGCCAACCCCGAGCCGCCTGCGGGCGGCTTTTTTTTGAGCAAAATTCGGCTCCAGCGCCCGTTCATCAAGCGCCAGTAGCTATTATATTTATAGCAATCATGCCCCACACTGCTGCCCACCCCACGCCCCTGCAAGGCTCCCGCGTCCTGAGCCTGGCGCTCAACCTGCCTGGCCCTGCCGCCCTGCTGCGCTGCGCGCGCATGGGCGCCGAGTGCACCAAGCTGGAGCCGCCCCCTGCGCCGGGCCATGCCAGCGCCGACCCCATGGGCATCTACAGCCCCACCGCCTATGCAGACCTGCACCAAGGCGTGCGCGTGCTGCACGCCCACCTCAAGACCGAAGAGGGCCAGGCTGCACTGCACGCGGAACTGGCGCGCACCGATGTGCTGATCACGTCCTTCCGCCCCTCGGCCCTGGCCAAGCTGGGGCTGGGCTGGGAAGTGCTGCAGGTGCGCTACCCGCGGCTGTCGCTGGTACGCATCGTCGGTGCGCTGGGCGAGCGTGCCGAGGAACCCGGCCACGACCTCACCTACCAGGCCGAAGCCGGGTTGCTAGCAGGCCTGCAGGCGCCGCCGCCCACCCTGTTCGCCGACATGGCGGGCGCACTGGTGGCCAGCGAGGCTGTGCTGCAGGCCCTGCTGGCGCGCAGCCAGCAAGGTGCTGGGGTGTGCATCGAAGTGGGCCTGGCCGAGGCCGCACAGTGGCTGGCCCTGCCGCTGCACTGGGGCCTGACCACCCCGCAGGGCGACGTGGGCGGCGCCCATGCGGGCTACCGCATCTACCCCTGCCAGGATGGCCGCGTGGCTGTGGCCGCGCTGGAGCCGCACTTCGCCGCCCGCCTGTGCGCCGCTGCGGGCCTGGCGGCGCAGGGGGACGCTGAGCATTTGCGCCATCCAGCGACCCACGAAGCCATCGCCCGCTTCCTGCAAGGCCAGACCCGCGCCCAGCTCGATGCCCTGGCCCGCGCCCAGGACATCCCGCTGCATGTGCTGGACTGAGCGCCCCCTCCATGCAAGGCACCGTTCGGCGCTGGGAAGCCGGCAAAGGCTTCGGGTTCATCCAGGCGGCACACAGCAGCAACGTGTTCTTCCACGTCCGCGACTACCGTGGCAACACCCCACCCGTGGTGGGCATGGAAGTGGAGTACGAGGAAATCCAGGTCGGCGGCAAGGGGCCGCGTGCCATGCAGGTACGCCCCCGGTCCGCCCCAGGCGTGGCGGCGTCCCGCCGCCCCCACCCACCACCCAGCTCAAAGAGCACGCCTGTGCGTCGCCCACAGCACAGTGCACCTGCAGGCACCAGCTGGGCCATGGCGTTGATGCTGGCATGGGTCGCTTTGCTGGTTTGGGGTGGCTGGACTCGGCGTCTGCCGCTGGGCTTGCTGGGCATCCTCGCCGTGCTGAATGGGGTGACCTTTGTCGCCTACGCCGTTGACAAAAGCGCAGCACAGCGGGGGGCCTGGCGCACCTCAGAGCAGACCCTGCACCTGCTGGCCCTGCTGGGTGGTTGGCCCGCAGCATGGTGGGCACAACAATGGATGCGCCACAAATCCAGCAAGGCGTCGTTCCGCATGGTGTATTGGTGCACCGTGCTGCTGCACAGCGCAGCACTGGGCGCTATCGTGTGGCAACCCGGATGGCTCCCTTTTTCAGGCCTCCACTGAGCAGCAGACACACGTACCGCCATTCAGGCATCACGCCCCGCGGCAACAGCTACACCCTGTGCAGCATCACGGGGTGGTTGCCATAGGCATCCACACTCTCGATCTGCACGCCAAAGCCCCACAGGCGTGCCACATGCTTGAGCACTTCCAGCGTGTCATCGGCCAGGGGGCGGCCCTGGTATTGGGTGTGGCGCAGGGTCAGGCTGCGGTCACCGCGCAGGTTCACGTTCCAGACCTGGATGTTGGGCTCGCGCGTACCCAGGTCGTACTGCTGTGACAGGGTCTGGCGCAAGGCCCGGTAGCCGTCTTCGTCGTGGATGGCGCTGACCTCCAGCTCGGGCCGGGCGGCGTCGTCGTGGATGGCAAACAGGCGCATCTCGCGCATGAGGTGGGGGCTGAGGAACTGGCCCACAAAGCTCTCGTCCTTGAAGTTGCGCATGGCGTGGTCGAGCGCAGGCAGCCAGGGCGTGCCCGCCAGGTCGGGGAACCAGCGCTGGTCTTCCTCGGTGGGGTGCTGGCAGATGCGCTGCAGGTCGCGGTACATCGAAAAGCCCAGCGCATAGGGGTTGATGCCGCTGTACGCGCGGTGCCCGGCCGGGGGCTGGAACACCACGTTGGTATGTGAGCCCAGCCATTCGAGCATGACGCCATCGGTCAGATAGCCCTCGTCGTACAAGGTGTTGAGCAGGGTGTAATGCCAGAAGGTGGCCCAGCCCTCGTTCATGACCTGCGTCTGGCGCTGCGGGTAGAAGTACTGCGCGATCTTGCGCACGATGCGCACCACCTCGCGCTGCCAGGGCTCCAGCAGGGGGGCGTTCTTTTCGATGAAGTACAGGATGTTTTCCTGCGGCTCGGCCGGGAAGCGCTCGGCCTGCAGGGCCAGTGGCTCCTTGCCGGGGCGCACAGGCAGGGTGCGCCACAGCTCGTTGACCTGCTGCTGCGCGTAGGCTTCGCGCTGTGCGCGCTCCTGGCGCTCCCGTGCCAGGCTCTTCTTGGAGGGACGGCGGTAGCGGTCCACCCCGAAGTTGGACAGCGCGTGGCAAGAGTCCAGGAACTGCTCCACCGTCTCCAGCCCATGGCGCTCCTCGCACTGGGCGATGAAGTCCTTGGCATAGACCAGGTAGTCGATGATGCTGGACGCGTCTGTCCACATGCGGAACAGGTAATTGCCCTTGAAGAAGCTGTTGTGCCCATAGGCCGCATGGGCGATCACCAGCGCCTGCATGGCAGTGGTGTTTTCTTCCATGAGGTAACTGATGCAGGGGTTGAGTTGATGACGATTTCGTAGGCCAGCCCCATGTGCCCGCGCCGGTAGCGCCGCTCGGTGGCCAGAAACTCCTTGCCGTAGCTCCAGTGCCGGTAGTTCACGGGCATGCCCACGCTGGAATAGGCGTCCATCATCTGCTCGGCGGTGATGATCTCCAGTTGGTTGGGGTAGGTGTCCAGCCCGAAGCGCTCGGCCGTGGCGGCAATGGCGCTGTGGTAGCGCTCGATCAGCTCAAACGTCCAGTCACTGGGGTCGGGCAGCGGCTGCATGGGGCGTTGCCCTGGGGGCAACGGCGCCTCGGGCACCGCGCGGTGGCGGCGCTCGCCCACGGTGGCAGCCTTCCAGGGGTTGTCGCCCAGGCGGCGCTCCAGCACGGGGTATTGGGTCATGTTCATACCTGCACCCCTTCTTTCTTGAAGAGGTCACGGAAGACCGGGTAGATCTCGCTCGGGTCGGACACCTTGCGCATGGCAAAGTGGGCAAACCAGGGGAGCAACTGGCTGTATTCATCCCAGAGGTTCTGCTCTTCCTCGGCCACCTGCACGTAGGCAAAGTAGCGCACCAGCGGCAGGATCTTTTCAGCCAGCAGGTTGCGGCAGTTGCCGCTTTCGTTGCTGAAGTTGTCGCCGTCGCTGGCCTGGGCGACGTAGATGTTCCAGTCCTCTAAGGGATAGCGCGCACGGATGATCTGCTCCAGCAGCACCAGCGCGCTGCTCACCACCGTGCCGCCGCTCTCCGTCGAGTGGAAGAACTGATCTTCATTCACCTCGGCAGCCTGGGTGTGGTGGCGGATGAAGACGATGTCGATCTTGTCGTAGTGCCGGGTGAGGAACAGGTACAGCAGGATGAAAAACCGTTTGGCCAGGTCCTTGCGCGCCTGGTCCATGGAGCCGGACACGTCCATCACGCAAAACATCACGGCCTGGCTGTTGGGCACGGGCACCCTGGCGCGTGCCCGAAAGCGCAGGTCGATGGGGTCCAGGTACGGCACCTTGCCGATGCGCTCGCGCAGCTGGAGGATCTTGCATTGCAACTGGGCTACGGCCTCGCTGGTGCCGTCGTCCTGCGCCAGCAGGGCATCAAGCTCGTCCTGCAGCGCCTGCAGTTCGCGCTGCGGTGCGTTGGTCAGCGCAATGCGCCTGCCCAGCGCGCCGCGCATGGTGCGCACCACAGCCAGGTTGTTGGGCGTACCGTCCTGGCTGTAGCCCGCACGGCGGCTCTTCCACTGCGGGTTGTCGCCAATGTGGGTGCGCAGCAGGTGCGGCAGGGCCAGGTCTTCAAAGAAGAGCTGCATGAACTCTTCCTTGGTCAGCGTGAAGGTGAAGTCGTCCTCTCCCTCGCCGCTGTCGCTGGCCTGCGAGCCGCTGCCCTGTCCGCCCTGCGGGCGCTGGATGCGGTCGCCGCGCACATGGTCGGTGTTGCCGGGGTGCACCGTGTCGCGGATACCGCCCTGGCCATGGTGGAACACCGGTTCACTGATGTCCTTGCGGGGGATGGTGATGCTCTCCGCACCCTCGATGTTGCGGATGTCGCGCTGCGAGACGGCGCGTCGCACAGCGTCGGCAATCTGCTCCTTGTAGCGACGAACAAAGCGCTCGCGGTTGCCCACCGATTTGTTCTTGCCTGCGAGTCTGCGGTCGATGATTTGGAGTGCCATGCGTCAGCCCCCGAACGAACTAGCCCCCCAGCCACGGCACGGGCGCGACCCCAGCGCGGGCAGCCGCGCAAGGGCCGCCAAGCCGCAGCAAAGGCGGCACTTCGCTGGCGTGCGCTGGCTGCGTCCCCCTTCCCACGCGCAGCGTGAGAGAAGGGGGAAGGCGCGAAGCGACTCAGGGGGTTGTTTCATATCAGCTACTTTTGCGCACACGCAGGTACCACTCACACAACAGCCGCACCTGCTTGGGCGTATAGCCCTTGGCCACCATGCGGGTGACAAAGTCCTCGTGCTTCTTGGCCTCCTCGGCACTGGCCTTGGCGTTGAAGCTGATGACCGGGAGCAGTTCCTCGGTGTTGGAGAACATCTTCTTCTCGATCACCAGGCGCAGCTTTTCGTAGCTGGTCCAGCTCGGGTTCTTGCCCTGGTTGTTGGCCCGGGCGCGCAAAACGAAGTTGACGATCTCGTTGCGGAAGTCCTTGGGGTTGGCGATGCCCGCGGGCTTCTCGATCTTCTCCAGCTCCGCGTTGAGCGCGCCCCGGTCGAACACCTCGCCGGTATCGGTGTCGCGGTACTCGTTGTCCTGGATCCAATAGTCCGCGTAGGTGACGTAGCGGTCGAAGATGTTCTGACCGTACTCGCTGTAGCTCTCCAGGTAGGCCGTCTGGATTTCCTTGCCAATGAACTCGGCATAGCGCGGCGAGAGGTATTCCTTGATGTAGCCGGTGTACTTGGTCTCCAGCTCGCCTGGGAACTGCTCGCGCTCGATCTGCTGCTCCAGCACGTACATCAGGTGCACCGGATTGGCCGCCACCTCGGCACTGTCGAAGTTGAACACCTTGGACAGGATCTTGAACGCGAAGCGGGTGGAAATGCCCGTCATGCCCTCGTCCACGCCCGCGTAGTCGCGGTATTCCTGGTAGCTCTTGGCGCGCGGGTCGGTGTCTTTGAGGCTCTCGCCGTCGTACACCTGCATCTTGCTGAAGATGCTGGAGTTCTCGGGCTCCTTCAGCCGCGTGAGGATGGCGAACTGGGCCATCATCTTGAGCGTGCCCGGCGCACACACCGCGTTGCCCAGCGAGGATTCGCGGATCAGCTTTTCGTAGATGCGCGTTTCCTCGCTCACGCGCAGACAGTACGGCACCTTGACGATGTAGATGCGGTCCAGGAATGCCTCGTTGTTCTTGTTGTTGCGGAAGGCCTTCCACTCGCTTTCGTTGCTGTGCGCCAGCACCACGCCGTCGAACGGGATGGCGCCAAAGCCCTCGGTGCCCTTGTAGTTGCCCTCCTGCGTGGCGGTGAGCAGCGGGTGCAGCACCTTGATGGGCGCCTTGAACATCTCCACAAACTCCAGCAGGCCCTGGTTGGCCAGGCACAGGCCGCCGCTGTAGCTGTAGGCGTCGGTGTCGTCCTGGGCAAAGCTCTCGAGCTTGCGGATGTCCACCTTGCCCACCAGGCTCGAAATATCCTGGTTGTTCTCGTCACCGGGCTCGGTCTTGGCAATGCCCACCTGCTTCAAGATGCTGGGGTAGCGTTTGACCACGCGGAACTGGCGGATATCGCCGCCATACTCTTCAAGCCGCTTGACCGCCCAGGGCGAGAGCACGCGCTGCAGGTAGCGGCGCGGAATACCGAACTGCTCTTCGAGCACCGGGCCGTCCTCTACCGCATCGAACAGCCCGAGCGGAGATTCGTTCACCGGCGAGCCCTTGAGCGCATAGAACGGCACCTTCTGCATCAGGTACTTGAGCCGCTCGGCAATCGAGCTCTTGCCGCCGCCCACAGGCCCCAACAGGTAGAGGATCTGCTTGCGCTCCTCCAGCCCCTGCGCCGCATGGCGGAAAAAGCTCACCACCTGCTCGATGGAGTCTTCCATGCCGTAGAACTCGGCAAAGGCCGGGTAGCGCTTGATGACCTTGTTGGCAAAGATGCGCGACAGGCGCGGGTCGTTGCGCGTGTCCACCATCTCGGGTTCGCCAATGGCGGCCAGCATGCGCTGGGCCGCCGTGGCATAGGCCATGGGGTCACGCTTGCACTCGGCGAGGTACTCGTCGATGGACATTTCCTCTTCACGCGAACGGGCGTAGCGCGCAGTGAAACTGCTGATGGCATCCATAGTGGCCTCCTGTAACAGCACGCTCTGATGGACTCAGAGCACGCCGCAAAGTTGCAAAGCATCGGGCTATCGGCTTGAGGCCGTTGTAGCACCATGCTGTGGCTTTGAACAGGGTAAAAGTGGGTGTTGGCAACGCTATTTTTCGCGCCTTCACCCACTGGCCGGGAACACGGCATACTGCGCGTTTCATCCCCAGGGCAGCGGTTGTGTTGCCCTTGTGGATCGAGGCACCCGCCAAGGGATCACCTCACTACAATGCGCGCATGACCGTTGACTTGCTTCCCCCGTTTATCCGCTCCCACTACGAAGTTCATGAAAGCAAGCACGCCTGCGCGATTCTGAAGCAGGATTTCCCGCAGGAATGGAATGAAATCGTCGAAGTGCTGACAGACTTCCGCTTGCGCAAAAGCTGGCTCACGGTCGGTGGGGGTCGCAAATCGAAGGTATCGGAAGCCATCGACAGCGAGCTGTATGCGCGAGGCTGGGTAGAAAAGCAGTTTCAAACAGAAATTTTGCTGGACGGCCATCGCCAAGACAGCCCCACCCACCAGATCGACTGCTTCAAAAACAGGGTCGCGCTTGAAATCGAATGGAACAACAAAGACCCCTTCTATGACCGGGATCTGAACAACTTTCGCCTGCTGTTCGACCTGCGCGCCGTGTCTGTGGGTGTCATCATCACCCGTTGCGACCACCTGCAAGACATCTTTGACGAACTCGGTCGCGGCTCCAGCTTTGGTGCATCTACCACCCACATGAGCAAATTGCTGCCCCGCATCCACGGTGGCAGCGGGGGTGGATGCCCGCTGTTGGTGTTTGGCATCAGCCGTGCCCTTTACCAGGAAGACTGACGTGAACCATTCCGATGCCGCACTTGACTTTCTGGAACGCACCCAGGGACAGAAGTTTTCGACCATTCTGGCCGACCCGCCCTGGCAGTTTCAAAACCGAACCGGCAAGATGGCGCCAGAACACAAGCGGCTGAACCGCTACGGAACCATGGATCTGGACGCAATCAAGGCCTTGCCTGTCGCCGAAGTGGCCGCAGACACCGCGCACCTGTACCTGTGGGTGCCGAATGCGTTGCTGCCCGATGGGCTTGAAGTTCTGCGCGCCTGGGGCTTCCAATACAAATCCAACCTCGTATGGCACAAGATACGCAAGGATGGCGGCTCTGACGGACGTGGCGTAGGCTTTTATTTTCGAAACGTCACGGAGCTGATTCTGTTTGGAGTCCGCGGGAAGAATGCCCGCACTCTTGCCCCCGGACGCTCGCAGGTGAACCTGCTGGCCACACAAAAGCGCGAGCACTCGCGCAAGCCCGACGAGTTGTATCCGCTGGTCGAGTCGTGCAGCCCTGGCCCATTCTTGGAAATGTTCGCGCGGGGCAGTCGCAAGGGATGGAGCACTTGGGGCAATCAGGCCGACGAGTATTTCCCGGACTGGCCCACGTACAGCAATCACTCCCAAAGTTCGCCAGAAGCGGCGGAGTCGCAGTCTGCTCTGTTTGAGTCTGCAAACGCCTTTTGACGGAAGCCAAGAGCCCCACCGATGAAGGGCATCGGTAAAGGGCTTGCTCCGCTTCACCTGCCCATGTTGCGCTTCTTTCCAGGCGCCTTGCCCTGGATGCCCGCACGCGGCGGCAGGCCCGTGTGCTGCGTCAGGATCTGGCCCGGCTCGGGCTGCACCACCTGCCGGTTGAGCGGGTCGGGCCGCATGGTCGGAATCACCATGTATTTGTCCTTGTCCTGCTTGCCGCCACACTTGCCCACTGTGGGCTGGTAGGTGGGGATCAGGTGGTGCTTGCCGTTGCCGATGAGGTCGGCACGGCCCATGCTCTTGAGCGCCTCACGCAGCAGCGGCCAGTTGGCCGGGTCGTGGTAGCGCAGAAAGGCCTTGTGCAGGCGTCGGCGCTTCTCGCCGCGCACCACGTCAACCTTCTCGCCGCGTTCGTCGCGGTGCACGCCCTTGAGGGTGTTGATGCCCGTGTGGTACATGGCCGTGGCGGTGGCCATGGTGCTGGGGTAGAAGGTCTGCACCTGGTCGGCACGAAAGCCGTTCTTCTTCAGCCAGATGGCGAGATTCATCATGTCCTCGTCGCTGGTTCCCGGATGGGCGGCGATGAAGTACGGAATAAGGAACTGCTTCTTGCCCGCCTCGGCGGTGAACTTGTCGAACAGCTGCTTGAACTTGTCGTAGTTGCCGATGCCCGGCTTCATCATCTTGGTCAGCGGCCCGGCCTCGGTGTGCTCGGGGGCAATCTTCAGGTAGCCGCCCACATGGTGCTGCACCAGCTCCTTCACGTATTCGGGCGACTGGATGGCCAGGTCGTAGCGCAGACCCGAGCCGATGAGGATCTTCTTCACGCCCTTGATCTCGCGACCGCGCCGGTAGATCTTGATCAGCGGGTCGTGGTTGGTGGTGAGGTTCTGGCAGATGCCGGGGTAGACGCAACTGGGCTTGCGGCAGGCAGCCTCGATCTCGGGCGTGCGGCAGCCCAGCCGGTACATGTTGGCCGTGGGGCCGCCCAGGTCGGAAATGGTGCCGGTGAAGCCCTGCACCTTGTCGCGCACGTCCTCGATCTCACGGATGATGGACTCTTCCGAGCGGCTCTGGATGATGCGCCCCTCATGCTCGGTGATCGAGCAGAAGGTGCAGCCGCCGAAGCAGCCACGCATGATGTTGATCGAGAAACGGATCATCTCCCACGCCGGAATTTTGGTCGCGCCGTCGTGGCGCCCGCGCTCGTCGGCATAGCGCGGGTGCGGGCTGCGCGCGTAGGGCAGGTCGAAGACGTAGTCCATTTCCGCGGTGGTCAGCGGGATCGGGGGCGGGTTGAGCCACACGTCGCGCGCGGTGGTGCCCTCGCCGTGCGCCTGCACCAAGGCACGGGCGTTGCCGGGGTTGGTTTCCAGGTGCATCACGCGGTTGGCGTGGGCATAGAGCACCGCGTCGCTGCGCACCTGCTCGTAGCTGGGCAGGCGGATTACGGTGCGGTCCTGCGGCGGCAGCTTGCGCTTGGCCGCCAAGCTGGGGTTGGGCACGAAGTTGAGCTTGTGCGTGTTGCCGTCTACTTTTTTAGAGTCATTTTGGCCTCCAGCGCTTACTGGATCTGCGCCATCAGCTATCGAAACCGTAGTATTCGGGGCGCTGCAACTGGCACCCTGGGCGGCGGCCTGCTCGCTCGTCGTCTGGTAGGGGTTGATGTGGTCTTCCACACGGCCGGGCTGGTCCACGCTGGTGGAGTCGATCTCGAACCAGCCCTCGGGCTTGCTACGGCGCACGAAGGCGGTGCCGCGCACATCGGTGATACTCAGCACCGGCTCGCGCGCGGCCAGGCGGTGGGCGATCTCGACGATGGCGCGGTCGGCGTTGCCGTACAGCAGCAGGTCGCACTTGGCGTCGACCACGATGGAGCGGCGCACCTTGTCGCTCCAGTAGTCGTAGTGGGCGATGCGGCGCAGCGAACCTTCGATACCGCCGAGCACGATGGGCACGTCCTTGTAGGCCTCGCGGCAGCGCTGGCTGTAGACCACGGCGGCCCGGTCGGGGCGGCGGTTGCCCTCGGCGCCGGGGGTGTAGGCGTCGTCGCTGCGGATCTTGCGATCGGCCGTGTAGCGGTTGATCATGGAGTCCATGTTCCCCGCCGTCACGGCCCAGAACAGGTTGGGCTTGCCCAGCGCCTTGAAGGGCTCGGCGCTTTGCCAGTCGGGCTGGGCGATGATGCCGACGCGAAAGCCCTGGGCTTCGAGCAGGCGGCCGATCACCGCCATGCCGAAACTCGGGTGGTCCACATAGGCGTCGCCTGTCACCAGCACGATGTCGCAGCTGTCCCAGCCCAGCTGCTCCATCTCTGCGCGACTCATCGGCAGGAACGGGGCCGTGCCGAAGCGCTTGGCCCAGAAGGGGCGGTAGCTGCTCAAAGGCTTGGCGGCGCGCGGGAACAGGGAGACGTCAACGTAGGCGGTCATGGGGGTGGGCGGCCTTGCGGAAATGACGGCGGCCATGTGGGGTAACCCTTGATTTTACGGCGCCCCTCCGAAATGCGCACATGTCACCGCTTGCCCCCACGCCGAGCAGGTGTTGGCCGCACCGGCATCCTTCAAAGATACCGGTGCCCTACCTGTACCCATCTGGGTCGGCTGCTATGCTGGAATCGCTCCATTCTTGCCCGCCCGAACCGCCATGAAACGCATCTCCCAGTATTTCTTCCGTGGTCTCATCGCCTTTCTGCCCGTGGCCCTCACGGTCTATGTGCTGATCCTCTTCGTCACCTGGACCGAGCGCTCCGCCATGGCGCTGATCCGCCCCATCACCGGTGATTTCTACCTGCCCGGCCTGGGCATTGCGCTTGGCGCGCTGCTGATCGTGGCGCTGGGTGTGCTGATCTCGCTGCCGATTGCCTCACGACTGCTGTCGTGGGTGGAACTGCCTTTCACCAATCTGCCGGTGGTGAAAAGCATTTACTCGTCGCTGAAGAACTTTGCCGACTATTTCGCGCCGCACGAGCAGGATGCGCTGCAGGTGGTGCTGCTCAAGATGCCGGGCCACGAACTGGGCATCATCGGCCTGGTCACCCGCCAGAGCATGCAAGGACTGCCCCGAGGCATTGGCGAACTGCAAGACCAGGTAGCTGTCTACCTGCCCATGGGTTACATGATCGGCGGCTACACCGTGTTTGTGCCGCGCAGCTGGACCGTGCCGGTGGACATGTCCGTGGAAGAAGCCATGCGCATGGCCTTGATTGCCTTCATGGCTTCGGGCAAGACACCCAAGCCCTGAGAAGGTGCGAGCGAACCCGCCAGGCGCTCACCACTCGCCCAGTTCGCGCACCCGCTGTGCCAGGTCGGGCTCGTCCATCTCGGACTCCAGCGTTGGGGCCGCCATGGCGTCCATCACGCCCGGCGCAGCCACGGCCGGGTTGCCCGGCGGGGTGCGCGCAATGAACCGGCCAAAGACATGGCTGGCCAGGGACTGCTGCAAGGGGGTGGCGAGGTGGGTTGCGAACATGGTGTCGTCTTCCTTGGGGGGTGCGTGCCAGCGTAGGGGCGGCGCTTCAAGGGCAGTGTAGGAAAGCAACGCATACAGGCGTGTGACAGAACGCACATTCCCCCGCATCCCGGCGCACTGCGGGCGCACGATGCGCGCACATGCGTGACGGAAATCACAGCTTGCACGCCGCACCCGCCCTCAAGGGCCGATTTATCAGCCCGACGCCCGCGTCTGCGCCCGGTACTGCCCCGGCCCCTGGCCCTGCCACTGCTTGAAGGCATGGTGGAAGGCCGTGGGCTCCTGATAACCCAGCAGGTAGCCCACCTCGGCAATCGGCATGGCTGACGTGGCCAGGTAATGGCAGGCCAGCTCGTGCCGCGTGGCGTCGAGCAGCGCCTGGTAGGCCACGCCAGCGTCCAACAGGCGGCGCTGCAGGGTGCGCGTGGACAGGTGCAGGTCATCGGCCACATCGGCCAGCTTCACGGCGCCCTGCCCCAGCCGGTTGGAAATGCTCTGACGCACCTGGGCCACGATGCCGCCCTCGCGCGGATGGCGCGCCTGCAACAGCTCGTCGGCATGGCGCTGCAACAGCGGCAGCAGCGCCTTGTTGGCCTGGGGAATCGGCCAACCCAGCAGCGCTGCCGGGAACACGGCACGGTGCGCGGCGCAGCCCCAGCGCACGCGCGCCCCGCTGGCCTGGGCAATCGCCTGTGCAGTGGCTTCGTCGCGGTGGTGGGCAAACTCCAACTCAAACCCCGCAATCGGCTGGCCCACAAGCCACTGCGCGCAGGTCTGGATGCCCGCGAACACCGACTCGGCCAGCGCATCGGCCGCCGGGTGGCCCGCGCAGTCGTTGCGCCAGGCGTATTCCACGGTGTCGCCCTGCTGCGTGAAGGACGAACGCCCCAGATCGTGCACCAGCGACTCGAAACGCAGCACCTGCTGCAAAGCCTCGCCGAGCGTGGGGCAGGCCAACAGCAGGATGCCGTTGACGCCATAGGTGGTAGGCTTGACACTCTGCCCCAGGCGCCAGCCAAAGCCCGGCCCCGCGTGCACCAGCGCCTCCTGCAGCAGCGCCAGGTAGGCGGCCACGGGCATGTCTTCCTCGCCCGGGGCCTCGCAACCCAGCGTGTGCGCCACGCCCTCGGCGCGCGCGGCGTCCCAGAGCGTGCGCGCGTACGGCGCCACGACACGGGGCGGCGGCGCTTTTGGCGTGATCGAACAATCGGTTGGCGGCATTGCGGAATGGCAAACGGGCGGCCCGCGCCTACAGTGGCGCGACAACTAGGGAGTATGCATTCATGCGGCGATGGAACGGATGGGGCGACGACGCCACCTCGATGAACCTGGGCGACGGCGCCAGCGCCATGTTGGCGCAGCGCCTGGGGCCGGGCCGACCCGGGCAGGACGCCCGGCGTGAAGACCTGCTGGCAGGCATTGCGGCCTCGCGCCTGCCCGAGCACCCGCTGATCCAGCGCGATGCCTCGACGCGCCTGACCATGGCGCTGGGCGAGAGCTATGCCGACTGGATCAAGAAGCGGTTCGGCCAGCTCCCACCGGTGCCCGATGGCGTGGCCTTCCCCGAATCGAGCGAACAAGTGCGCGAGCTGCTGGATCTGGCGCACATGAACCGCTGGGTGGTCATCCCGTTCGCGGGCGGCACCAGCGTGGCGGGGCACCTGGACTGCCCGCTGGGCGAGCGGCCCATTCTCTCGGTCAACCTCACGCGCATGAACCGCCTGCTGCACCTGGACCCCACCAGCCAGCTCGCCACCTTCGGCGCGGGCACGCCGGGGCCGCAGGTCGAAGCGCAACTGCGCGCCCGGGGCTACACGCTGGGGCACTTTCCGCAGTCTTTCGAATACTCCACCGTGGGCGGCTGGGTGGTGACGCGGTCGAGCGGCCAGCAGTCGCTGCGGTATGGGCGCATTGAGCAGCTCTTTGCGGGCGGGCGCATGGAAACACCCGTGGGCCCGCTGGTGCTGCCCACCCTGCCCGCCTCCAGCGCCGGGCCGGACCTGCGCGAACTGGTGCTGGGCTCGGAGGGGCGCCTGGGCATCCTGACGGAGGCCACGGTGCGCGTCACGCCGCTGCCGGGGCACGAAAGCTTTCATGCCCTATTTCTGCCCGACTGGGACAGCGCCGAGGCCGCTGTGCGCGCGCTGGTGCAGCGCCGGTTGCCGCTGTCGATGCTGCGCCTGTCCAACGGCATCGAGACCGAAACCAACCTCTCGCTGGCCGGACACGAGCGCCTCATCGGCCTGATGGAGCGCTACCTTGCCTGGCGCGGCTGTAGCACCGGCAAGTGCCTGCTGATGCTGGGCGTGACCGCCGACCCGGCCACCGCGCGCCACGCGCTGCGCGAAGCACGGCGCACACTGGGCCAACATGGCGCGGCCTACATCGGCCCGGCCATGGGCAGCAAGTGGGCTACCAACCGCTTCAAAGGCCCTTACCTGCGCAACACGCTGTGGGACCTGGGCTACAGCGTGGACACCATCGAGACCGCCGTGGACTGGCCCCAGGTCAAGCCGCTGATGCTGGCCATGGAAAAGGCCGCGCGCGATGCCTTCGCGCCCTTCGGCACGCCCGTGCACGCCTTCACCCACCTCTCGCACCTGTACCCGCAGGGCAGCAGCATCTATGCGCAATACGTGTGGCCCACGGCACCGGGCGGCTTTGCGCCCAACTTTGCGCGCTGGCAGGCGCTCAAGCAAGCCGTGGCCGCACAGATTGCCGCGCACGGCGGCACCGTGAGCCACCAGCACGGCGTGGGGCGCGACCATGCCGCGCACCTAGCGCGCGAAAAAGGCCCGCTGGGCATGGCCACGCTGGCCGGACTGTGCCGCCAGTTCGACCCGCACGGCATCATGAACCCCGGCAAGCTCTTGCAGGACGGCGGGCCATGGAGGGACTGAACGGCGCACTCCCCCCCGGCGCATTCCCGCCGCGCGCCCAGGCACTGGCACGGCTCACCGCGCAGGAATGGGATCTGGCCGTCATTGGCGGCGGCATCACCGGGGCGGGCGTGGCGCAGCAGGCCGCTGCCCAGGGCTGGCGCGTGCTGCTGGTGGAGCAACGGGACTTTGCCTGGGGCACATCTAGCCGCTCGTCAAAATTAGTGCACGGCGGGCTGCGCTACCTGAAGCAAGGCGACCTCAAAACCACCCTGCATTCGGTGCGTGAGCGCAATCGCCTGCTGCGCGAGGCGCCCGACCTGGTGGAGCCGCAGAGCTTTCTGTTTGCCGACTGTGCGGGCCGCAAACCCAGTCGTTGGCTGATGCAGACCGGCCTGGTGGTGTACGACCTGATGGCCGAAAACCGCCGCTCGCGGGGCGGCCACTTCTACGCCGACCTGGCCACCACGCACATGCTTGCACCCGGCCTGGCGCCGCCTGGCCTGCGCGGCGCGCTGGTCTTTCAGGACGCCAAGACCGACGACGCCCGCCTGGTGCTGCGCGTGCTGCAGGAAGCACGCTTGCTGGGCGCCACCACGCTCAACTACCTTGCCGCCCAAAGCCTGCAAACCGAGCAAGGCCGCGTGGCAGGCCTGGAGCTGCAAGACGCCCTGGAGGGGCAGCGCTACACCGTGCGCGCGCGCTGCGTGGTCAACGCCACCGGCGCCTGGGCCGACCGGCTGCGCAGCGGCACGGGCGCCCCGCCCCTGCTGCGCCCACTGCGCGGCAGCCACCTGGTCGTGCCTTTCTGGCGCCTGCCGGTGGCGCAGAGCATCAGCTTCATGCATCCGCAGGACGGGCGGCCGGTGTTCCTCTACCCCTGGGAAGGCGCCACCCTCATCGGCACCACCGACCTGGACCACCGCGAGCCGCTCGACACCGAGGCGCGCATCACCCCGGCCGAGGTGGGCTATCTGCTGGACGCCGTGAACGACCAGTTCCCCGCCACGCACCTGCGCCCGGCGGACGTAATCGCCTGCTACGCGGGCGTGCGCCCGGTGCTCGACGACAGCCAGCAGGACGCCTCCAAGGCCACGCGCGACCATGTGGTGCGCGACGAAGCGGGCCTCATCACGCTGACCGGCGGCAAGCTCACCACCTTCCGCCCCATGGCACAGGACGCGCTGGCGCTGGCCGCGCCGCATGTGGGCCAGCCATTTGCACGCAGCGATGCGCCCTTGTTCACCCCGCCCAGCACCCTGAACCCGCGCTGGAGCCCCGCCGTGCGCCAGCGCCTGCAGGCGCGCTACGGCAGCCTGGCCGCTGATCTGTGCGACGGTGCGCGCGATGAAGACCTGCAATGCATCCCCGGCACGCAAACACTGTGGATCGAACTGCCCCTGGCCGCCCGCCACGAGGCCGTGGAGCACCTGGACGACCTGCTGCTGCGCCGCACGCGGCTGGGCATTCTGCTGCCGCAGGGCGCACTGGCGCTGCTGGAGCGCATACGCCAGCTCTGCGCGCCGCACCTGGGCTGGAGTGATGCGCGCTGGGAGGCGGAAATTACCCGCTACCGCGAGCTGATCCACACGCATTACCAGCTGCCGGACAAGCATGAAGGCTTGGCACTTTCTTCCATGGGCGGCGATGCCACATGAAAGCACGCGACGGTGCATCGGTTTTGCTCCCTCTCCCCTTGCGGGAGAGGGCGGGGGGAGAGGGGTGCTTGGAACGCAGCGCTTGCTCCCCCTCTCCCCAACCCTCTCCCGCAAGGGGAGAGGGGGCAGGAAGCCGCATCAAAGAATGACCATTAAAAAAGCCTCTGGCGCTTATCCATAAAGCGCAAGCAGCTATCAAATATATAGCAAACCCCAGGAGAAGCCATGACCCAGCCCTACCTGCTCGCCATCGACAACGGCACCCAGAGCGTGCGCGCCCTGCTGTTCGACCTGCACGGCAACCTGGTAAACAAGGCGCAGGTGCAGATCACCACCTACCAGTCCCCCCAGCCCGGCTGGATGGAGAACGACCCCGAGGCCTTCTGGCACACGCTCTGCCAGGCCTGCCAGCGCCTGTGGGCCAGCACGGCGGTGCCCAAAGAGTCGATTGCCGGCGTTGTCGTCACCACCCAGCGCGGCACCACGGTGTCGCTGGGGGCCGACGGGCAGCCGCTGCGCCCCTCCATGATCTGGCTGGACCAGCGCCGCGCCGAGCTGGCCCCGCGCCTGCCCTGGTGGTGGGAGGCGGCCTTTGCCGCCATCGGCATGCAGGGCACCGTGCGCCACTTCCAGCACGAGGCCGAGGCCAACTGGATCGCCCAGCACCAGCCCGACCTCTGGGCGCGCACCGACAAGTTTTTGCTGCTCTCGGGCTACCTGAACCACCGGCTCACGGGGCGGTGTGTTGATTCGGTGGCCTCGCAAGTGGGTTACATACCGTTCGACTACAAAAAAGGCCGCTGGGCGGCGCCGCACGACTGGAAGTGGCACGCCCTGGGCGTTCGACCCTCCATGCTGCCCGAGCTGGTGCGACCGGGCACGGTGATTGGCACTGTCACGCCCCAGGCTGCGCAGGACACCGGCATCCCCGCCGGCCTGCCCATCGTGGCGGGCGCGGCGGACAAGGCCTGCGAGGTCATCGGCGCGGGCTGCCTCACGCCCGAAATCGCCTGCCTGTCTTACGGCACGGCCGCCACCATCAACACCACCACGCCGCGCTACCTGGAGGCCACGCCCTTCATCCCGCCCTACCAGGCCGCCGTGCCGGGGCATTACAACACTGAGGTGCAGATCACGCGGGGTTTTTGGATGGTGAGCTGGTTCAAGGAACAGTTCGGCCAGCACGAGCAGCGCTTGGCGCAAGAGCGCGGCGTGCCGCCCGAGAGCCTGTTCGATGCCCTGGTGAACGCCGTGCCTCCAGGCGCGCAGGGCCTGATGCTGCAGCCCTTCTGGAACCCCGGCATCAAGGTGCCCGGCCCCGAGGCCAAGGGCGCCGTCATCGGCTTTGGCGACGTGCACACCCGCGCCCACCTGTACCGCGCCATCCTCGAAGGCCTGGCCTACGCGCTGCGCGAGGCCAAGGAGCGCATCGAAAAGCGCGGCGGCGCGCGCATCGAGCGCGTGCGCGTCTCGGGCGGCGGCTCGCAGAGCGACGCGGCCATGCAGATCACCGCCAACATTTTCAACCTGCCCTGCGAGCGCCCGCACCTGTACGAAACCAGCGGCCTGGGCGCCGCCATCATCGCCAGCGTGGGCCTGGGGCTGCACCCCGACTTCGCCACCGCCGTGCGTGCGATGACGCGCATCGGCCAGGTCTTTTTGCCCGAGGCCGAGCACGCCCGCACCTACGAGCAGCTCTACCGGCGCGTCTATTGCCGCATGTATGAAAGGTTGCAGCCCCTGTACCGGGACATCCGCGCCATCACCGGGTACCCTTCACACGATTGACCCTTGCTCCAACGCACCCCGCCGCCATGAAACGTATCCTCATCACCGCCCTGCTCGCCCTCAGCGCCAGCAGCCCCGCCTGGGCCTGGAGCAACCACGCCCTGGCCAGCTACCGCGCCTTTGAATCCATGCCCCCGGTGGCCCAGGCCGCGCCCGTGGCGGCCGAGCCGCTCGAAGCGTTCCTGGCGGCACAGGCCCAGCCCATCGCACAGCTATTGACCGAACAGGACGCCTGGGCCCAGCAGCACATTGCCACCTACCCGCCGCTGCCCGCGGCGCTGCGTTTCGACCCCGCCGTGGCCGCCCAGGGGCCGCAGGCCCTGCGCAAAGCCTTTCTGACGGCACTGCGCATCTCGCCCCAAAGCCGGTTTGCGCTGTACGTCCAGCCCGACCCCTGGGCCGCGCCGCCGCAGGCCGAGCGCATGGCGCACGACCTCGTCAGCGCCCTGCCCGCGCGCGACAAGGACGGCGGCGGCCACCACTTCGTGGCGCTGCGCGCGGGCGACATGGTGGCACCCATTGCCGTGCTCGCCTCGGCCAGCGACGAGCCTGACTACGGCATGGACTTGAACCTGTGGGAAGACAGCCCCTCCGACTGGGGCCCGCGCTACGGCTTTGGCAAGATTCCCTTCGGCAACCCCAACCTGGACTTCTCCACCCAGGCGCCCTTCCACATGGGCTACTACCACGAAGCACCGGTCATCTACATGGCGGCGGGCTTTCTCAAGCGCACCTACCCGATGCTGCGCATCCACCAGTACGCAGGGCTGTCGGAACTGGCCTTTCGCACCGGGCACCCCTACTGGGGCTGGCGCTTTGCCGGGCTGGCGCTGCACTACCTGCAGGACCTGACCCAGCCCTACCATGCCAGCCTGGCGCCGGGCTTCTCGGCCGCACGGCTCATCGGCATCAACCTGATGGCCATGCTGGGCATGCCCGGCGCCAAGAACGACATGGTCATCCTGCTGTCCAACCGCCACTTCGTGCTGGAACGCTATGAAAGCCAGATGATCCAGACCAGCGCCCAGGCCCGCCAGAGCGGCAGTGTGGACCAGGCCCTGCGCGACACCAGCACCGACGCCAGCCACCCCACCTGGAGCGAAACCTACGCCCGCGACACCGTCGCCCAGCAGGCCCACGCCCTGGGCCCCGCCGTGACCGAGCAAATGCTGGCCAGCGTGCAGCCCGGCTACGTCAACGACCCCAGCTTCGACTTCGGCGTGCACGCCAAGGACATCGACCTGGTGGCCGAAGTCGCCAGCCAGGGCGAAGCGCAGCGCCAGGTGCTGGAATCCACCATCGCCACGCTGATGCGCAACTTTGGCGCACACAGCCGCAACATGGTGCGCGGCATCCTGGACAACGCAGCCGCACGCTGAGCGCTGCACGGCAGTGGCGGTAAGCTATCGCCCCCATGCCCCACACCCTGGCCGCCCCCACGCACAGCGAACTCGTCATCAAGAAAAGCCGCTTCATAGGCTGCGTGCAACCCATGCCCGACCGGGCCAGCGCCCAGGCGCACGTCGATGCACTGTGGAAACAACACCCCGGCGCCGCCCACATCTGCTGGGCGCTGCTCGCGGGCGGCCAGTCTGCCGCCGTGGACGACGGCGAACCCGGCGGCACGGCCGGCCGCCCCATGCTGGACGTGCTGCGCCACCAGGACCTCGAAGGCGTGCTGGCCACCGTGGTGCGCTACTTTGGCGGCGTCAAGCTGGGCGCAGGCGGCCTGGTGCGTGCCTACACCGACTGCGTGGCCCAGGCCCTGCTCACCGCGCCCAAAGTGCCGCTGCAGCGCATGAAAACCCTGCAATGCCTGGTGCCCTACGCCCTGGAAGGCCTGCTGCGCCGCGAGATCGAGGCCGCCCATGCCGAGCTGCTGGAGGTACAGCACGCTAGCCTGGTCACCCTGCACCTGCGCCTGCCCGAGGCCCAGGCCGCCGCCTTTGTGCAACGCATCAACGACCAGGGCCAGGGCCGCGTGGGGTGGCAAGACGCCCCCGGCATTGCCGCCTGAGCGATTTCGCTTCAGAAAAGCGCGCCATCTGCCGATACCCAGGTGTTGCACCCCTGGAGCCCAGCCATGGACGTCGCCCTCTCCAACACCATCATCCAAACCGCCACCCACCTGGCCAGCGCCAAGCAGTCGGACGCCGTCAACATCGCCATGCTGAAAAAAGCACTGGACATGCAGGAAACCGCCGCCGCCACGATGCTCGACACCCTGGTGCAGTCCATGCCCCAGCCCCAGCTTGCCACCTCCGGCTCGTTGGGGACGCAGCTCAATACCTTTGCCTGAAAAGCCCCACCGCTGGGGGCACTGCGCCTGACGCAGAATTTCCGTTGGCAAAAAAGCCGCCTGGCTTTACAAACGCAGCACCACGCTCTGCATTTGCCATGAACACCTTCAAAACCGCCCCCATTCCCCTCGGTGACTCCGTAGGCATCATCCTGCCTGATGAGGCGCTGGCGCGCATGAATCTGAAAGTAGGCGACACGATGTTCCTGACCACATCTGCCGATGGTTTGCTGCTTTCGCCCTTTGCACCGACTTCAGACACAACCAGCCCTGCAGACGACGACTTCGCACCCGAAGGCAGCGAAGCTCCGCGCTCATTGGCCAAGCATCCTGACGGGTCGAAATAACTCACGATTGCTGCCAACACACGCCGCGAGCCCTACCAATGCTGCGCCCCCACACCCAGCGCCGGACCTGACACGCGCCTGAGCACGACCCCTGCCCCGCTATCATCCAGCGCATGGGAGAGAGCACCACCAACACCGACGCTGCCACCGCCGCAGCGCACGCCTTCATCGCCCGCTGGAGCGGCAGCACCGCCAGTGAACTGGCCAGCGCGCAGAGCTTTGTGATCGACCTGTGCGAGCTGCTGGGTGTGGACAAGCCCCACCCCACGCCCGAGCAAAGCTACATGTTCGAGCGGCCCATCACCTTTGCGCATGGCGACGGCAGCACCAGCCCTGGGCGCATTGACTGCTACCGGCGCGGCCACTTTGTGCTGGAGGCCAAAAAGTTCAAGGCCCCCACGCACACCAAAGGCTTTGACGACGGCCTGCTGCGCGCCCGCAGCCAGGCCGAGGGCTACGCCCGCGCCCTGCCCGCCACCGAAGGCCGCCCGCCCTTTGTGCTGGTGGTGGACGTGGGCAACGTCATCGAGGTGTATGCCGAATTCAGCCAAAGCGGCGCCACCTACACCCCCTACCCCGACCCGCGCAGCCACCGCCTGCTGCTGGCCGACCTGGCCCGGCCCGAAGTGCGCGAGCGCCTGCGCCGCATCTGGTGCGACCCCGACAGCCTGAACCCCGCACGCATCAGCGCCCAGGTCACGCGCGACGTGGCCGCGCTGCTGGCCCGCCTGTCGCAATCGCTCGAAGCCAGCCTGGGTTTGATGCCAAATATGGCTCCAGCGCCCGGTACACAAGCGCAAGCAGCTCCTGAAATCGTAGCAGCCTACCTCACCCGCTGCCTGTTCTCCATGTTTGCCGAAGACGTGGAACTGCTGCCCAAAGGCGCCTTCCAGGGCCTGCTGCAAACCCACCGGGGCGACCCCGTGGCGCTGCAACACATGCTGCGCATTTTGTGGGCCGACATGGACCGGGGCGGCTTTTGCGCCGCGCTGGCCAAGAACGTGCTGCACTTCAACGGCAAACTCTTCAAAGGCGCAGAGCACGCGCACTACAGCCTACTGCTCAGCGCAGAGCAAATCGACCTGCTCATCCAAGCCGCCCGCGCCAACTGGCGCGAAGTGGAACCCGCCATCTTCGGCACCCTGCTCGAACGCGCCCTGGACCCCACCGAACGCCACGCCCTGGGCGCGCACTACACGCCCCGCGCCTATGTGGAGCGCCTGGTGCAACCCACCGTGATCGCCCCGCTGCGCCAGGAATGGGAATACGCCCGCGCCGCCGCCCTGGTGCTGGCCCGCGAAGCCGCCGAGCTGGACGGCAAGGCCCAGCAAGCCAAGCTCGAAGCCGCCCGCGCCGAAGTGCTGCGCTTTCACCACCGGCTGTGCACCGTGCGCGTGCTGGACCCCGCCTGCGGCAGCGCCAACTTCCTGTACGTCACGCTGGAACACCTCAAGCGCCTGGAGGGCGAAGTCATCAACCAACTGCAGGAACTGGGCACCACCCACGAACACCTGCAGGGCCGCCTGGGCTTTGAAGGCGAAACCGTGACGCTGCAGCAACTGCGCGGCATCGAACTGAACGAACGCGCCGCCGCCCTGGCCGAACTCGTGCTCTGGATTGGCTACCTGCAATGGCACATCCGCACCCGCGGCCACGCCAGCGTGGCCACGCCCGTGGTGCACAACTACGGCAACATCGAATGCCGCGACGCCTTGCTCGCCTGGGACGCGCAGGAACTGGCGTATGACGACGCGGGCCGCCTGCTCAGCCGCTGGGACGGCCGCAGCTACCAACCCCACCCCGTCACCGGCGAACCCGTCCCCGACGAGGCCGCCCAGGTGCCCCAGTGGCGCTACATCGGCGCCCGCAAAGCCGACTGGCCGCAAGCGGACTTCATTGTGGGGAACCCGCCGTTCATTGGAAACAAGCGCATGCGCGAGGCGCTGGGCGACGGCTATGTGCAAGCCCTGCGCAGCACCTGGCAAGACGTGCCCGAGAGCGCCGACTTTGTGATGTATTGGTGGCACCATGCCGCCCAACAGGTGGCCAGCGGGCAGTCGCAGCGCATGGGCCTGATTACCACCAACAGCCTGACCATGGTTTTCAACCGCCGCGTGGTTCAGGCAGCGCTGGACAAAGGCACCCACCTGAACATGGCCATCCCCGACCACCCCTGGGTGGACAGCGCCAACGGTGCCGCCGTACGCATTGCCATGACGGTGCTGGCCGCTGGCCAGGGTGAAGGCACCTTGTTCGCCGTGACCGACGAACAGCCCGGCGACCATGGCGAAGCTGCGGTAACCCTGCACAGCAGAGTCGGCCTGGTGCATGCCGACCTGAAAGTGGGGGCGAATGTGGCAGCCGCAAAACCTTTGCACGCAATGGATGGGCTGGCCAACCGTGGCGTGATTCCACATGGCGCCGGAATGACTGTTACGCCAGAACAAGCCCAAGCACTTGGCTTGGGCACGGTGCCGGGAATGGAAAAGCACTTGCGCCCCTACTGCAATGGCAAAGACCTTACCGACAAGCCGCGCGGACTGCTTGTCATCGACTGCCATGGCTTGAATTCAGAGGAAGTACGCGACCGTTTCCCAGCGCTGTACCAATGGCTGCTAGAACGGGTAAAGCCAGAACGAGAACAAAACAACAGGCCGAGAGTTCGCGATTTGTGGTGGCTATTTGCAGAAGCCAGAGTCGTCATGCGTGCTTCCCTACGAGACCTCAGGCGATACATAGTCACTGGCCAAGTCGCCAAACACCGCGTGTTCCAGTTTCTGGACACATCCATCTTGCCCGACGACAAACTCATTGCCATCGCCCTGGACGACTCCTTTTCCCTGGGTATCCTCTCCAGCCAGTTGCACATTGATTGGGCACTGGCCACAGGCGGCACTCTGGAAGATCGCCCGGTCTACAGCAAATCCCGCTGTTTTGACACCTTCCCCTTCCCCGACGAAGACACCGGCCTGACCCCGCAACTGCGCGAGCGCATCGCCCACCTCGCCGAGCACATCGACGCACACCGCAAGCGCGTGCTGGGGCAGGTGGGGTCTGCGGGGCGCGATTTCGCAAGCGAAGCGCGTATGAGCGCCCCGCAGACCCCGCCTGCCCCGGCACTACCCGCCACAGCACCACCCACCACAGCACCCGCAACAACCACACCTCTGACCCTCACAGGCCTCTACAACGTCCTGCAAGCCCTGCGCGAAGGCCGCCCGCTGACACCGAAGGAAAAAGCCATCCACACCCAGGGCCTGGTGGGCGTGCTGCGCGAGCTGCACGACGAACTGGACGCCGCCGTTCTGCAAGCCTACGGCCTGCCCGCCACGGCCAGCACCGACGACATCCTGGCCCACCTGGTGCAGCTCAACGCCCAGCGCGCCCAGGAAGAAGCCCAGGGCCGCGTGCGCTGGCTGCGCCCGGCCTTTCAAAATCCGCAAAATTCGCTACAAATTCAAGAGCATCTAGCGCACGACCAGCAAGCGCAAGAGCCTGATTTTGATATTGAAAAACCGCTATCAAAAGCAGAGCAACCCGCAGCCCAGCCCTGGCCCGCCACCTTGCCCGAACAGGTGCGCGCCGTGGCCGCTGTGCTGGCCGCCAGCGCCGCGCCGCTGACCCTGCCCGCCATCGAGGCGCGCTTCAAGGGCCGGGGCCCCTGGAAGAAAGGCCTGCCCACGCTGCTGCAAACCCTGGAAGCCCTGGGCCACGCGCAGCCCGTACTTACGCCCCAGGGTACGGCCTGGCGCTGAGCCCAGCCAGCACCGCTTCAGGGCGAGGTACTTTCCTGCGGGCGCTGCGGCCCCAGCTTGAACACGCCGCTGGCGCGGGCGCAGGGCACGCCGTCGGCGGTGACCAGGCCTTGCGCAAAGACCATGGAGCGTGTGGCGCGCAGGAGCTGGGCCATGCCCTCCAGCCAGCAGCCCAGGGGAGACGGGGCGAGGTAGTCGATCTGAAGACTGATGGTGGGCAAGAAGCGCTGGGCCAGGGCGGCGTCCTGGTAGTGCACGGACAGGGGCAGCAGCATGTCGCAGAAGCTGGCCATCATGCCGCCGTGCAGGTTGCCCATGGGGTTGATGTGGCGCTCCTGCACGCGCATGCCGAACTTGACCACCTCCCCTTGGTGCAGCAGGTACAGCGGGCCGTTGATGTGCATGAAGTTGCCGCCCGCGGGAAAGGGCACAAAGCCGGGCGGAACGTCTGCCGCAGGGTGCGCGAGGGACTGGGCCATGGAATGCGCGGCGGTGAGCGTGGTGGGGGCGGTCATGCGCCGGTCTCCTGTCGTACGTCGTCTTGAAAATTGGCGCCCTGCAGCGCGGCGCTGTCGCTCAGGCCGGGGCCATAGACGCGGGCAAAGTCCTGCACCATGGCGTCCAGCGGCAGGTCGTCGAAGGTGCCGCGCTGGTGCACGTATTCCATGTGGCGCTGGCCCGCGCGGTCGTAGGGGTGGTAGAGGGAGTCGGTGCGGCCATCAAACTCCAGCGGCAGCAGGCCAAAGCGCTCGCACAGCTCGATGTTGAAAGCCGGTGTGGCCTTGACCCAGCGCCCGCCCAGCCACAGGTCGGTGTAGCCGTGCCAGATGAACAGGTCTGTCTGCATGGTCTGGCGCATGCGCTCGGTGCTCAGGTGGTTGCGCACGTCGGCAAAGCCCAGCCGCGCCGGTATGCCCGCCGCGCGGCAGGCGGCGGTGAGCAGCACGGCCTTGGGCACGCACCAGCCGTGGCCCTGCGCCAGCACGGTGCTGGCGCGCATGCCGCTGGGCGAGAGGTCGATGCGGTAGGGGTCGTACCGAAAGCCGTCGCGCACCGCCAGGTACAGGGCCACGGCGCGTTCGCGCTCGTCCTGCCCCTGGGCGTGCTGCCAGGCAAAGGCCTGCACGGCGGGGTGGTCGCTGTCGATGCTGGGGGTGGGCTGCAGGTGCTGGGGGCGTGCGGGGCGTTGGGGCATGCCCGCACCTTAGCATACCGCAGCCAGCGGTGTTACATGCGGTTGCGCAAGGAATGTCGCATGGGTGACTGTGCGAATCACCGCAACCGGCCATGCAGCAGGCGCGAGCGCTGCAGCGCCAGCAACTCCATCAAGCCGCCAGCCAGCGCGGCGGCCAGAAGCAACAGGGGCCAAAGGCCACGCGATCGGGTGCGGCGGTGGTGGGCTTGCATGGTGCTCTCCAATCAAGGCGATGGGAACCGCCACCGTAGCGCGCCTGTATGACAGCAGCACGACATACCCCCAGCCCTGCACACGCCAACAACACAGGCCTTGTCGGCACAGGCTGCGGCGCTATGCTGGGCCGTTGCACTGCCACCCGTCTGACCACCTGCCCCACTGCCACCGTGCTGCCCCGCGACCTGCCGGAACTGGATGAACTCGAACGCCTGCTGGCCCAGCACGCGCAGCACCTGCATGTGCAGCAGGTCTGCCGTGTGGCGCTGCCCCAGGCGCCCGCGTTTCCGGTGTACGCCATCGGCCTGGGCAGCACCGACCCCAGCGCCCCGGCGGCAGGCTTTTTTGGCGGCGTGCACGGGCTGGAGCGCATTGGTGCGCAGGTGGTGATTGCCTTCCTGCAAAGCGTGCTGCACCGCCTGCCGTGGGACAGCACCTTGCAGCACCTGCTGGAACGGGTGCGCCTGGTGTTCATGCCCATCGTCAACCCCGGCGGCATGTGGGCCGCCACGCGGGCCAACCCGCGCGGTATCGACCTGATGCGCAATGCCCCGGTGGACGCCAGGGACCGCGTGCCTTTTTTGGTGGGCGGCCAGCGCCTGAGCAGCGGCCTGCCCTGGTACCGGGGCCGCCTGGGCGACCCCATGGAGGCCGAGAGCCAGGCACTGTGCAGCGTGGTGCAGACCGAGTTGCTGGGGCGCCCCTTCAGCCTCGCGCTGGACTGCCATTCGGGCTTTGGCGTGACGGACCGGCTGTGGTTTCCCTACGCCCACACGCGCGAACCCATGGCGCACCTGGCCGAAGTGCACGCGCTGCAGCACATTTTTTTGCAGGCACACAGCCAGCACCCCTACGTGATCGAGCCACAAAGCGCACAGTACCTGGCGCATGGCGACCTGTGGGACCACCTGTACCTGCAGGCCTGCCAGCAAAGCGGCACGGTGTTTCTGCCACTGACGCTGGAGATGGGCTCGTGGCTGTGGATCAAAAAGAACCCGCAGCAACTGTTTTCGCGCAACGGCATCTTCAACCCGCTCATCACCCACCGCCACCAGCGTGTGCTGCGCCGCCACCTGGGCCTGCTGGACTTTCTGACCCGCGCCGCCGCCAGCCACAGCCAGTGGCTGCCCCAGGGCGAGGCGCGCCAACACCACTACCGCCATGCCCTGGACGCCTGGTACTGACCCCGGGCCCCGCACCTGGGTGCTGCTGCGCGGCCTGACGCGCGAGGCCGCACACTGGGGCGCCTTGGTACCGCTGCTGGCGCAGGCCCTGCCGCAAGACCGCATCCTCACGCTGGACCTGCCCGGCAACGGTAGCCTGCACGCGCAGGCATCACCCTGGTCGGTGCCTGCCATGGCGCAGGCCTGTCGCCAAGCGCTGGCGGCGCAGGGTGTGCGCGGGCCGGTGCACCTGCTGGCCATGTCGCTGGGCGCCATGGTGGCCACGGCATGGGCACACAGCGCGCCGAACGAGGTGGCGGGCTGCGTGCTCATCAACACCAGCATGCGCCCGTTCAGCCCGGTGCACCACCGCATGCAGCCGCACCACTGGCCCACGCTGGCCCGCCTGCTGCTGTGGCCGCACACGCCACTGCAGATCGAAACCACCGTGCTGCACATGACGAGCAACCACCCCGCCGCCCATGCCAACGTGCTGCCCCAATGGGTGCTGGCGCGCCAGCAGCGCCCGGTGCGCGCCGCCAATGTGCTACGCCAACTGGCCGCCGCCGCCCGCTTCCGCGCCCCACCCACACCGCCGCCCGTGCCCACGCTGCTGCTGGCCAGCACGCACGACCGGCTGGTGCGCTCCGAATGCTCACGCGCCCTGGCACGCTCCTGGCGCTGCGCGCTGGTGGAACACCCCCACGCAGGCCACGACCTGCCGCTGGACGACCCGCAATGGGTGGTGGGGCAAGTGTGCGCTGGGGCAGCGGCACCAGGCAGCACGCCGCGAGACGGCGCCTAGACTCAATACTGTTCAGATACGAAGCACCGGTGTTGGGTGGTGCTTTCGATGAAGGTTTTCCCCACGATGGCGTACGTTGAAGTTACTCATTTTGCGCTTGACGCCACGAGGGTTGCTGTGGCCGCGACTGCTGACGCATAG
>JAKLLE010000110.1 GCA_023150295.1 Giesbergeria sp.
CTATGCGTCAGCAGTCGCGGCCACAGCAACCCTCGTGGCGTCAAGCGCAAAATGAGTAACTTCAACGTACGCCATCGTGGGGAAAACCTTCATCGAAAGCACCACCCAACACCGGTGCTTCGTATCTGAACAGTATTGGGTTTAGGCCGCAGCAAAGCATCGTGCCAATCCGATCGACAGCCAACCATGGAACTTCGCGATATCAGCCCGACCGCTGCATGGCATGCTCTACCACGTCGATCTGCTCCGGATCGAGAAACTGCTCCGCGTAGCGCTGGTACACCTTGCCCTGCACGAACACTTCGAACAGGTCGGGGTCGATGTGGCCGTTGTGCACCATGCGCTCCATGATGCCCAGGGCCTGCGACAGCTTCATGCCGCTCTTGTAGGGCCGGTCGGCGGCGGTCAGGGCCTCGAACACGTCGGCCACGCCGATCATGCGCGCCTGCCAGGACATCTGGGCGCGCGTGAGGCCCCGCGGGTAGCCCTTGCCGTCCATGCGTTCGTGGTGGCCCCCGGCGTACTCGGGCACGTTCTTGAGGTGGCGCGGCCAGGGCAGTGTCTCCAGCATCTTGATGGTGGCGACGATGTGGTAGTTGATGGTGTCGCGCTCGGCCTGGGTGAGCGTGCCGGAGCGGATGGTGAGGTTCTCCATCTCCTCGGCGCTCAAAAAGCTGGTCTGCACACCCTCGGGGTTGCGCCACTGGCGCTGCGTGCCGATGACGCGCACGCGCAACTGGTCGGCCTGCTGCATGGCCTCGCTGCCGTGGTTGCAGCGGCGCAGGAATTCGCGGTCGGCCTCCAGGGCCTGCAGTTCACTTTGCAGCGCGGCCTGGGCCATGGCCTCGGCGCCCGCGTCCTGCACCGGGCGCAGGGCCAGCTGGGCGCGCAGGGCATCGAGTTCGGCGTCGCGCTTGAGCACCTCAAAGCGGGTGTCGATCAGCCCGATGCGGTCATAAATGGTTTGCAGCTTGGTCGCCTTGTCCACCACATGCACGGGCGTGGTGATCTTGCCGCAGTCGTGCAACAGGCCGGCCATCTGCAGCTCGTAGCGGTCGCGCTCGCTCATGCGGAAGTCGGCCAGCGGCCCGGTGGTGGTGGCGTCGGCGGCCTCGGCCAGCATCATGGTGAGCTGGGGCACGCGCTCGCAGTGGCCGCCGGTGTAGGGCGATTTTTCGTCGATGGCCACGTTGATGAGCTTGACGAAGGATTCGAACAGCGCCTCCAGTTGCGTGATGAGCAGCCGGTTGCTCAGCGCGATGGCCGCCTGCGAGGCGAGCGACTCGGTCAGGCTTTGGTCCTCCAGCGAGAACGGCCCCACCTGCCCCGTGGCCGGGTCGATGGCGTTGATGAGTTGCAGCACGCCGATGACCGCGCCCTCGTGGTTCTTCATGGGCACGGTGAGAAAGGATTGCGAGCGGTAGCCGGTGCGCTGGTCGAACGCGCGCGTGCCCGAAAAGTCGAAGCCTGCCTCGGCATACACATCGGCAATGTTGACCGTGCGCTCGTGGATGGCGGCGTGTGCGGCCACCAGCGCATCGTTGGGCGAGCCGTCGGCACGGCGCAGTGGCAGGTCGGGCAAACCCACGCGCTGGCCCGTGGTGCCGCCCTGGCGGATGCCCAGCGAGTCGGTGCGCATGATCTCGAAGCGCAGCGCCCCGCCATCGGGCGTCATGTTGTAGAGCGTGCCCGCATCGGCGCCGGTCAGGGCCTTGGCGGCTTCGAGGATGTTTTCGAGCAGGCGTTCGATGTCGCGCTCGCGCGAGAGCGCGGCGCCGATCTGGTTGAGCTGCTCCAGGCGACGGAACAGCTCGATGGCGGATGACTTGCCCATGGTGGTGCCTTCATGCCGACCCCCTGCGGCCAGCGCCCCGCCATGTTAGCGCCGCTTACAGCGCCAACGGTGACAGGATCAGCGGGTCCGCAGGCCGCGCACCAACAGCCACAGCATGGCCAAGCCAAACACCACAAACCACACGAAGGACCAGTTGGCGATGGAGCCGCCCAGGAAGGTCCAGTCGATGGCCGTGCAGTCGCCCGAGCCCTTGAAGATCATGGGAATGGCGCGGCGGATCGGGTAGTTCTCGATCATCCCGTAGAAGTCACGCCCGCACATGGACACCTCGGGCGGAAACCACTGCAGCCAGCTCTGGCGCGCCGCCGTGAATGCGCCAAAACCGCTGCTCAGCACCGCCAGTGCGGTGAGACTCATCCACCAGCCTTTTCTGCCGCTGGCGCTTGACAGTCCTGCAAGGATAGCTACAAAAATAAGAGCATAGCGCTGGACGATGCACATCGGGCAAGGCTCCAGCCCCACCACATGCTGCAGGTACAGGCCGAACGCCAGCATGGCAATGCACGCAGCGCTGATGAACGCGAGCACGCGGCGCGGCGCGTGGTCAAACCAATGTGCAATCATTCTTCACCTTATCGAACCCCCGACTGGCACGCCCGACAGGGGCGCCGCTCAGATGCCAGAGGCCTGGTCCAAAAATACCCGGGCACGCCGCGGTGTCACCAACAGCATATCCCCTTGCGCAAAGCCCATGTCGCGGTACTGCTGTGCAGGAATCTGCGCTTCGATCAGGGCCTGCGGGGCTGCATTGTGCGCTGGTTGGTGGTCGCCGGTCGGAATAAGTTCCAGCCGCGCGATCGGCCCCACCACAATGGCCCGCTCCAGTTGCGCCACGATGCCCCGCGGGCGCCCGTCCTCGTCCACGCCCGCGCCGCTGGTGTAGCGCTCCACGTCCAGATCGTGCGGGCGCACATAGGCAAAGGCCTTGGCGTTCTGCGCCTGGTGGTGCTCGGGCGAATCAAGCTCCATGCCCTCCAGGTGCACCAGGCCTTCGTGCGCACGGCCATGGAACAGGTTCACATCACCCAGGAAGCCATACACGAACGGGCTGGCCGGATGGTCCCAGACCTGCTGCGGCGTGCCGCTTTGCTCGATCTTGCCCTGGTTGATGACGACCACGCGGTCGGCCACCTCCAACGCCTCTTCCTGGTCGTGCGTCACGAAGATCGAGGTGACATGCAGCTCGTCGTGCAGGCGGCGCAGCCAGCGGCGAAGCTCCTTGCGCACCTTGGCGTCGAGCGCACCGAAGGGCTCGTCGAGCAGCAGCACCTTGGGCTCCACGGCCAGCGCGCGCGCCAGGGCGATGCGCTGGCGCTGCCCGCCCGAGAGCTGCGAGGGATAGCGCTCGGCCAGCCAGTCCAGCTGCACGAGCTTGAGCAGGTCCATGACCTTCTGCTTGATCTGCGCCTCGCTCGGGCGCTCGCTGCGCGGCTTGACGCGCAGGCCAAAGGCCACGTTTTCGAACACCGTCATGTGGCGAAACAGCGCGTAGTGCTGGAACACAAAGCCCACGTTGCGCTCGCGCACGTGCACGTCGGTCGTGTCCTCGCCGCTGAAGTGGATGCTGCCCACGTCGGCCGTCTCCAGCCCGGCGATGATGCGCAAGAGCGTGGTCTTGCCACAGCCCGAGGGGCCGAGCAGCGCGATGAGTTCGCCGGACGCGATGTCCAGGCTCACGTCGCGTAGCGCCTGGAAGTCGCCAAACTGCTTGCTGACGTTGCGGATTTCAATGCTCATGTTCTTTTTCCTTCAGCGCGGGGCCACGGCGGGCGCGGGTCGCTCCGGCGGGAGTTCTGCAGCCGCCTTGAGCGCCTGCTCGTTGCGGTGCTCGGCAACCGTCTTGATGACCAGCGTGACCAGCGCCAGCAGCGCCAGCAACGAGGCCGCCGCGAAGGCCGCGACCGACTGGTACTCGTTGTAGAGGATCTCGACGTGCAGCGGGATGGTGTTGGTCTGCCCCCGGATATGGCCCGACACCACCGACACCGCACCAAACTCACCCATGGCGCGCGCATTGCACAGAATCACGCCGTACAGCAGGCCCCACTTGATGTTGGGCAGCGTGACGTACCAGAAAGTCTGCCAGCCGGTGGCGCCGAGCACGATGGCCGCCTGCTCCTCGTCGTTGCCTTGCGCCTGCATCAGCGGGATCAGCTCGCGCGCGATGAACGGGAAGGTCACGAACACCGTGGCCAACACGATGCCCGGCACGGCAAAGATGATCTTGATGTCGTGCGCCGCAAGCCAGGGCCCAAACCAGCCCTGCGCACCAAACATGAGCACGTAAACCAGACCCGCCACCACGGGAGACACGGAAAACGGCAGGTCCACCAGCGTGGTCAGGAAGGCCTTTCCCTTGAACTCGTACTTGGCAATGCACCAGGCCGCCGCCACGCCGAACACCAGGTTCAGCGGCACAGCAATCAAAGCCGTGATGAGCGTGAGCTTGATGGCAGACCACGCATCGGGCTCGCGCAGACCTTCCAGATACGCGCCAAAGCCTTTGCGCAGCGCCTCGGCAAACACGGCGGCCAGCGGCAGCACCAAAAACAGCAGCATGAAGGCCAGCGCCAGCGTGATCAATGTGTAGCGCACCCACGGCGCCTCGGTCGTGCCTGCTTGTGCGCGACGAATGGTTCGAGAGTTGGCGCCGCTCATGCTGGTGCTCCCGCGTGGCGACGCTGCCAGGCCTGCAGCGCGTTGATGACGAGCAGCAGGATGAACGAAATGACCAGCATCACCACCGCCACGGCGGTGGCACCGGCGTAGTCGTACTGCTCCAGCTTGCCGATGATGATGAGCGGCGTGATCTCGGACACCATGGGCATGTTGCCCGCGATGAAGATCACCGAGCCGTATTCACCCACGGCGCGCGCGAAGGCCATGGCAAAGCCGGTCATCAGCGCCGGCGTGATGGACGGCAGAATGACGAGCCGGAAGGTCTGCCAGCGCGTGGCGCCCAGGCTGGTGGCGGCTTCTTCGAGCTCCTTCTCGGCGTCTTCCAGCACGGGCTGCACGGTGCGCACCACGAAGGGCAGGCCGATGAAGATCAGTGCGATGACGATGCCCGCGGGCTTGAACGCGAGCTGGATGCCCAGCGGCTCCAGGATGCTGCCCACCCAGCCGTTGCCTGCCAGCAGCGCTGTGAGCGAAATGCCGGCCACGGCCGTGGGCAGCGCGAACGGCAGGTCCACCAGCGCGTCCACGATCTTCTTGCCAGGAAACTTGTAGCGCACCAGCACCCAGGCGATCAGCAGGCCAAAGAACAGGTTGACCAGCGCCGCCAGGAACGACGCGCCGAAGGTGAGCCGGTACGAGGCCAGCACACGCGGCGCGCTGATGGCCGACCAGAACTGCTCCCAGGTCAGCGTGAAGGTCTTGAAGACCAGCGCCGACAGCGGGATCAGCACGATGATGCTCAGGTAGAACAGCGTGTACCCCAGCGACAGCCCGAAGCCGGGCAACACGCGTTTGGGCGCACGCCGCCCGGCCTGCGCCGGGGCTGCCCCCAGCGCAGCCACGGAGGTGGCGGCGGTCATGGCTTACTTCGCGCTATAGATTTTGTCGAACTGGCCACCGTCGTTGAAGTGCACTTTCTGCGCTTCCGTCAGGCTGCCAAAGTACTTGGCCACGGTGAACTGCTTGAGCGGCTTGAAGGTGGCCTCGTACTTCTTCAGCACCTTCTCGGAGCGCGGGCGGATGGCATGCTTGGCGGCGATCTCCTGGGCCTCGTCGGAGTACAGGTAGTCGAGGTAGGCCTTGGCCAGTTGCGCCGTGCCCTTCTTGGCCACGGTGCGCTCCACCACGGCCACGGGGTTCTCGGCCACGATGCTGACCGAGGGGTACACAGCATCGACCTTGCCGGCGCCGAATTCACGGTCGATGGACACCACCTCGGATTCGAACGTGATCAGCACATCGCCCTGGTTGCGCTGCAGGAAGGTGGCCGTGGCATCACGCCCGCCCTTGGCGAGCACCGGCACGTTCTTGTAGAGCTTGGCGACGAACTCGGCCGCCTGCTGCTCGGTGCCGCCCTTCTCGCGCACGGCGCCCCAGGCGGCCAGGTAGGCGTAACGGCCGTTGCCGCCGGTCTTGGGGTTGACCACGATCACCTGCACGCCGGGTTTGATGAGATCGTCCCAGTCCTTGATGCCCTTGGGGTTGCCGTTGCGCACCAGGAACAGCATGGTCGAGGTAGTGGGCGAGGCGTCGTGCGGGAACTTCTGGGCCCAGTCCTTGGCCACCACGCCGCTGTCGGCGAGGAACTGCACGTCGGTCGTGGTGTTCATGGTCACCACGTCGGCGGCCAGGCCGTCGTTCACGGCGCGTGCCTGGGCGCTGGAGCCTGCGTGCGACTGGTCGATCTTGATGTCCTGGCCCGTGGTCTTCTTGTAGTGCGCGACGAACGCTGCGTTGTAGTCCTTGTAGAACTCACGCGCCACGTCGTAGGAAACGTTGAGCAACTGGTTTTGCGCAAGGGCCGCACCGCTGGCGGCCAGGGACAGGGCGAGAAGAAGGTGCTTGATTCGGAAAGTGGTCATGGCTGCACTGTAGTCACAAAAGGGCAAGGAAGCCCCGATTGTGGGAAGTGCCGCTTAAAACCGCAAAGAATAAATCTTTGTTTGCAAATGCCTTTCCGAACTATGAACTTCAGAAACTCTCCCAATCCCCCTGCCCGTCAGCCGCTGCCACAGGCTTGGGGGCCGACAGACTGGCGGCAGGCTTGCTGGCAGGCGCAGAGGCAGGCTTCTTGGCCCCCAGGCTGGGCCGGGGCGCCGCTGGGCGCGGTGCTGGCGCCGCGACGGGTTTGTGCGCTGGCGCCGCAGACCATTGGCCCGAAGCCCCCTGCGCGAGCTTGAACACGGCCACAGCCTCCACCAGCTCGCGCGCCTGGCCGCTCAGGCTCCCGGCGGCTGCGGCCATTTGTTCCACCAGCGCCGCGTTCTGCTGTGTGGCCTGGTCCATTTGCGTCACGGCTTCGCCCACTTGTGAGACGCCCGCGCTTTGTTC
>JAKLLE010000111.1 GCA_023150295.1 Giesbergeria sp.
CACATGTCTACAGATTTTGTCGGTCTCGGTTTTCGAGAAAACCGAGATTTCATGCGCCTTGCAGCTCGGTGAGCTACCAATCAAGTCTGATGGCGACGCTAACCAATTGATTTTGTTTGATTTTTAACCGGACAGTAGTGCGTGCCGGCAGTATGCAAAAGGCGCTCTCGCACAGGCTCACTCAATACCCGTGCCTCTCCCGAAACTCACGCGCCTGGCCAAAATGCCCGCAGCCGATGAAGGGCACGGGCGGGCGCAGCGCCGACAGCGGCGAGGGGTGGTTGGCCGTGAGCACCAGATGCCCCCGGTCCTGCGGAATGACGGCGCGCTTCGCTTGCGCGTGCGCGCCCCAGAGCATGAAGACCACGGGCCGCTGGCCCTGGGCGACATGGCGGATGACGGCGTCGGTGAGCAGCTCCCAGCCCTGTCCGGCATGGCTGGCGGGCTGGCCCTCTTCCACGGTGAGCGTGATGTTGAGCAGCAGCACGCCGTTCGTGGCCCATTTCACCAGGCTGCCCCCGGGCAGCGGAAACGCGGATGGCGGCGTGCCCAGGTCGCGCTGCAGCTCCTTGAAGATGTTGCGCAGCGAGGGCGGCAGCGCCACGCCGGGCGCCACCGAGAACGCCAGCCCCTCGGCCTGGCCCCGACCATGGTAGGGGTCTTGCCCCAGGATGACCACACGCACGTCTTCGGGCGGAGTCAGCTCCAGCGCGCGCAAAGGGCGCGGCGGAAAAATGGTGGCCCCAGCATCGAGTCGCGCCTGCAGAAAGCCCAGCAGCCTATGGCCAGCCGTGCTGGCGAAGAAATCTTGCACCAGCGGCTGCCAGCCCGGCGCCACGGGCCAGTCTGCCGGGTCGGCGCTGAGCAGCTGCGCGGGGGCGCTCTGCGGATCATTCATGGTCAAAATGGCCTCCAGCGCTTATCCATAAAGCGCGAGCAGCTATCAATTTTGAATATCAAGCAAAGAGCTTGGCCAGTTCGAGGCCGGGCTCGGGCGCGCGCATGAAGGCTTCGCCCACCAGGAAGGCGTGCACACCCGCGTCGCGCATGGTCTTCACGTCGGCCGGTGTGAGGATGCCCGACTCGGTGACCAGCAGGCGGTCGGAGGGCACATCCTTGAGCATACCCAGCGTGGTGTCCAGCGTGACCTCGAAGCTGCGCAGGTTGCGGTTATTGATGCCGACCAGCGGGGTCTTGAGCTTGAGCGCACGCTCCAGCTCGGCGCGGTCGTGCACCTCCACCAGCACGGCCATGTCCAGGCCGCGCGCGATGGCCTCGAAGTCCGCCATCTGCGCGTCATCCAGGCACGCGGCGATCAGCAGGATGGCGTCGGCGCCCATGGCGCGGGCCTCGTACACCTGGTAGGCGTCCACGAGGAAGTCCTTGCGCAGCACGGGAAGCTGGCAGCTCGCGCGCGCCTGTTTGAGGTAGTCCACACTGCCCTGGAAGAACTGCTTGTCGGTCAGCACCGACAGGCAGGCCGCGCTGACCTGGCCGTCGCCCTCGGCGTAGCTCTGGGCGATGTCGGCGGGAATGAAGTCGGCGCGGATCACGCCCTTGCTCGGGCTGGCCTTCTTGATCTCGGCGATCACGGCCGCCTGGCCCTGGGCGATCTTCGCGCGCAGCGCGCCCTCGAAGTCGCGCGTGAGCACGCGGCTCTCGGCGTCCTGGCGGATGGTGGCCAGGGACAGGCGCTTTTGCGCGGCGGCCACTTCTTCGTGCTTGACGGCGACGATTTTGTTCAGGTTGTCACTCATGGGGATCTGCCTTGTCGGCCCCGGCGGGGGGCTGTTTCAGAATCTTGACGAACACGCGGTGCATGGCGACGCCCACGACGATGAACAGCGCCGAGACACCCAGCGCAATCCACAGGCCAGGGTCTTGCCACACCTCAGTGCTCCATGGCGTTGTGCGCCATTCGTGGCCCATGAAACCGGCGCGGCTGAGACCAGCAGACGCCGCGCAAGGGCCGCCCCTCCGCGCTGGCTGCGTCCCCCTTCCCACGCGCAGCGTGAGAGAAGGGGGAAGCCGCGCAGCGGCTCAGGGGGTTGTTCTCCATCTCAGGCCACCGCCAGCGCGTGCGTGCGCGTGACGAGCTGATCGAGCTTGGCTTTTGCCGCGCCCGCGTCGATGGCGGCGCGCGCCTGGGCAATGCCCTCGGCCATGGTGGGCACCACGTTGGCGGCGTACAGCGCGACACCGGCGTTGAGGCACACGATTTCGCGCGCGGGACCCGCATCGCCCGCCAGCACGCCCAGCAGCATGTCGCGCGACTGCTCGGGCGTTTCGACCTTGAGTGCGCGGTTGCTGGCCATCTGCAGGCCGAAGTCTTCGGGGTGGATCTCGTACTCTGTGATCTCGCCGTTCTTGAGCTCACCCACCAGCGTGGCGGCGCCCAGGCTCACTTCGTCCATGCCGTCGCGGCCATAGACGACCAAGGCATGCTCGGCGCCCAGGCGTTGCAGCGCGCGCACCTGGATGCCCACCAGGTCGGGATGGAACACGCCCATGAGGATATTGGGCGCGCCCGCCGGGTTGGTCAGCGGCCCCAGGATGTTGAAGATGGTGCGCACGCCCAGCTCCTTGCGCACGGGCGCCACGTTCTTCATGGCCGGGTGGTGGTTGGGCGCGAACATGAAGCCGATGCCGATCTCGGCAATGCACTGCGCGATCTGCTCGGGTTTCAGGTTGATGTGCACGCCCAGCGCTTCCAGGGCGTCGGCGCTGCCGCTCTTGCTGGAGACGCTGCGCCCACCGTGCTTGCTGACCTTGGCCCCGGCTGCGGAGGCCACGAACATGGCACAGGTAGAGATGTTGAAGGTGTGGGCACCATCACCGCCCGTGCCCACGATGTCCACCATGTGCGTGGTGTCCTGCACATGCACCTTGGTGGAAAAATCACGCATCACCTGCGCTGCAGCGGTGATCTCGCCGATGGTCTCCTTCTTCACGCGCAGGCCGGTGATGATGGCCGCCATCATCACGGGCGACATCTCTCCGCCCATGATCAGGCGCATGAGGTGCAGCATCTCGTCATGGAAGATTTCGCGGTGCTCGATGGTGCGCTGCAGCGCTTCCTGGGGGGTGATGGACATGGCGGTAAGTCTCCTCTGTCGATTAAGCGCTGGGCTGCTCGGTGAAGGCCAGCTTGAGTCCGAAGCCGATGAACATGGCACCCGCCACGCGATCGAGCCAGTGCATGCCTTTTTGTACCGCGCCCACGCGCCGCGCCATCCACGAGGCCGCGAGCGCCCACAGCGCATTCACGGGAATTGCGTTGACGTTGAACAGCACCCCGAGCAGCACGAAGGCCAGGGCCTTGTTCTGGGTAGCAGGCGCGATGAACTGCGGCACGAAGGCGAGGAAAAAGATGGCGACCTTGGGGTTGAGCACATTGGTCCAGAACCCGCCCAGGAACACGGCGCGCAGCGACGCCTGTTGCCGTGGCGCGGCCTGCGCGGCGGCGATGGCGGCACCATTGCCGCCCCCCGCACGCGAGAACAGCATGCGCACCCCCATCCAAAGCAGGTAGGCGGCGCCCAGCCACTTGAGCACGGTGAACGCCGTGGCCGAGGTGGCCAGCAACGCGCCCACGCCCACGGCGGCGGCGAAGATGTGCACGAAGCACCCCGCCGTGATGCCCAGCCCCGCCACGATGCCCGCGCGCGTGCCCGAGCGCAGCGCGTTCGAGACGATGTAGAGCACATCCGGCCCTGGCGTGAGGTTGAGCAGCCAGCCCGCGGCGATGAACACGAGCAGCTGGTGCGTCTCGATGCTCACGACCGCTGCTCCAGGAAGTTGCGCAGCATGGCGTGGCCGTGCTCGGTGAGGATGCTCTCGGGGTGGAACTGCACGCCCTCAATGGCCAGCTCTTTGTGGCGCACGCCCATGATCTCGCCGTCCTCCGTCCAGGCGGTGATCTCCAGCACCTCGGGGCAGCTCGCGCGCTCGATGGCCAGCGAGTGGTAGCGGTTCACCGTGAACTGCGCGGGCAGCCCAGCGAACACGCCCTTTTGCGTGGTGGTGATGACGCTGGTCTTGCCGTGCATGAGTTGCTGCGCGCGAATGATCTTGCCGCCAAAGGCCGCGCCAATGCTCTGGTGCCCCAGGCACACGCCCAGGATGGGCAGCTTGCCGGCAAAGTGCTGGATGGCTGCCACCGAAATACCGGCTTCCAAAGGAGAGCACGGGCCGGGAGAGATCACCAGGCGATCAGGTGCGCGCGCGGCGACGCCCTCGATGGTGATCTCGTCATTGCGGAACACCTCCACGTCCGCGCCCAGCTCACCGAAGTACTGGACGATGTTGTAAGTGAAGCTGTCGTAGTTGTCGATCATCAAGAGCTTCATGGCTGGCTCCCTTGCGAAGGCGCACGCAGGCGCGCGAATTCGCGGTGTTCGAAGGCGATGTAGGCCTCCATCATGCTGCGGTAGATGGCCTCGATGACGTCGGGCTGGCCGCCTTCCTGGGCCGCACGGGCGCGCACGCGCGCCACGATGGCCTCGATGCGCTCCTCGTCGCGCACCTGGTTGGCGTCGTTCTTGATGCGCGCGGCCTGCGTCATGTAGCCGCCACGGGTCACCAGCAGGGGCACCAGCACGTCGTCGAGCGCGTCGATGTGGCGGCGCACGTCTTCCATGGTGGTGCAGTGCTGGGTGTTGTCGATCGCGCGGTTCATTCCAGTCCTTCCTCTACCAGTTCTGCGGCGCGCAGCAGGGCGCGGGCCTTGTGTTCTGTTTCGCGCCACTCCATCTCGGGCACGGAATCGGCCACCACGCCTGCGGCGGCCTGCACATAGAGCTGCCCGTCCTTGACGATGGCGGTGCGGATGGCGATGGCCAGGTCCATGTCGCCCGCGTAGCTCAGGTAGCCGCAGGCGCCGCCATACACGCCGCGCTTGACGGGTTCAAGCTGGTCGATCAGCTCCATGGCATGCACCTTGGGAGCACCAGTGAGCGTGCCTGCGGGGAAGGTGGCCTTGAGCACGTCCATGCTGGTCATGCCATCGTGCAGCAAGCCTTCGACGTTGCTCACGATGTGCATCACATGGCTGTAGCGCTCCACCACGAAAGCCTCCGTCACCTTCACGCTGCCGGTCTTGGCGATGCGCCCGATGTCGTTGCGCGCCAGGTCGATCAGCATCACATGCTCGGCGCGTTCCTTGGGGTCGTTCACCAGTTCGATCTCGGCGGCCTTGTCCAGCTCGGGCGTGGCACCGCGCGGGCGCGTGCCTGCCAGGGGCCGGATGGTGACCTTCTGGCCCTCGGGCGTGCTTTCCTGGCGCACCAAAATCTCGGGGCTGGCGCCCACCACATGGCTGTCGCCCAGGTGGTAGTAGTACATGTAGGGTGAGGGGTTGAGCGAGCGCAGTGCGCGGTAGAGCGACAGCGGCGAGGCCTCAAAGCGCTTGTGGATGCGCTGGCCCACCTGCACCTGCATGAAGTCGCCTGCCGCGATCAGTTCCTTGGCGCGCTCCACGGCAGCCAGGTAGTCCTGCTTGGCAAAGCTGCGCTGGGCGGGGTGGCTTTCCGTGGGTTTGACCACCGGGGCGCTCACCGAGTATTTGAGCTGGTCCTTGAGTTCGCGCAGGCGCTTTTTGCCGCGGGCATAGGCCTCGGTCTGGCCTGGGTCGGCATAGACGATGAGATAGAGCTTGCCCGAGAGGTTGTCGATGACGGCCAACTCCTCGCATTGGAGCAGCAGGATGTCGGGCATGCCCAGGGGGTCAGGCGGGCAGCTGTGCTCCAGCTTCTTTTCGATGTGGCGCACGGCGTCGTAGCCGAAGTAGCCCGCCAGGCCGCCGCAAAAACGCGGCAGGCCGGGGCGCAGCGCCACCTTGAAACGCTTTTGGTAGGCCTGAACAAAGTCCAGCGGGTTGCCAGGCGCGCTTTCCACCACCTGGCCGTCGGTCACCACCTCGGTGACGGCCTCGGCGCCAAAGCCCTGGGAACGCAGCAGCGTGCGCGCTGGCAGGCCGATGAAGCTGTAGCGGCCGAAACGCTCGCCGCCCACCACGGATTCGAGCAAAAAGCTGTACTTGCCGCCGTCGCGCGTGTGCGCCAGCTTGAGGTACAGGGACAAGGGGGTTTCCAGGTCGGCGAAGGCTTCCGCGATCAGCGGAATGCGGTTGTAGCCTTCGCGCGCAAGGCTTTGGAATTCAAGTTCGGTGATCACGGGGGAGGCTCCCTGCTCGGGCGGGGCGGCTTCCCGTTGGATGGGAGCGCACCGCAGTTCATGGGTCAGGCCCGCTGCGGGGCCCAGGGTGCACGCCGGGAGGCTCCCGGGTGCCGGTCAGGTGTTCAGGCAGACAGGCTTGCGCCAGGGCCAGGCTCCCCGGTCGCTGCGACCTGTGATGAACACGCGGTGAATGAACATGCGCGCAGTGTAGCAAATGCATCCGCCACCTGCGGTGACATCAAGCGGCGGTTCGACCCCAACCAGCACCCCCTGGGAAACCCTGATGCGGCCATCCCCAGGGCTTGGCACAATTTGTTGCATCAAGCGAACGATCGTTCTTTTTTGTGAGGATTCTTATGCGCAAAGCATTGCAGGGCCTTTTTCTTGCACTGGGTCTGTGCTGGGGCATGGCCGCCACTGCCGCGGTGGAGATCGCCGGCGTCAAGGTAGAGGAGGGACTTGCAGAATTCCTCAACCCAGCCGAATTTGCCTCTGCGTGAGGCGCAAAAAAAGTTGCGGGCACCGCCCAAAAGGCTGGAAGATCAGGGTATCGAAGTCTGAACTTGGTGCCCGCCCATGAATACTACCCT
>JAKLLE010000112.1 GCA_023150295.1 Giesbergeria sp.
CATCTTGCAATCCTCCTTGGCAAAGAACACCGCCCCGTGGATTTGTGGACAACTCGGATTGCCGAGTTGCCCACAAGCCCCACCGGGCTCCACTACGATGGATTCTCGTTGTCAAGTTCCACACGAAACGACGAAGAACCAGTAGCGATCGTCAATATAAATTTGCAAATTATTTTCATGGTCGTTCTCTGGTTATTTGTTTTCTGCAATTTCTCGCAAAAGCATCGCTATTTCATCATTCTGCCGAATTTCTAGATGGCTTCAGTGCAAGGCCTGGTGCTAAGAGTTTGGATGTATTTCGCTGCATTGACTTTCCTGTTCAAACATCGGGCAACGTGCTGATTCGCAAAATAGCTATCTATAGACACGTGTCTAAAGTGTACCAAGTTGAAACATTTGGGGCAAATGCGCCCCAGCAAGAACCAGCTCCTCATCAATGCACTGGCGACCGAGATCAAGCTCCGTCGCCGGGAGTTGGGCTTTTCGCAGGAAGATCTGGCGGGGTGCTGTGAGCTGGATCGCCCCTACATCTCCTTGATGGAAGTGGGACGCAAGCAGCCCACGTTGAGTGTTTTGCTGCGCCTTGCCGACGGGTTGCAGTTTTCGCTGGCGGATTTCATGGGGCGGGTGCAGCAGCGCTACTTGCTGGAGCAGGCGGCCGCGCATCCTCAGGCGCCGAGCCCGCCCGATTAGCCGGGTGCCACGCGCAGTGCATTCTGCGAAAATGACCCAATGCGCCTTACTCCGGTCGAACAAAAGTCCCTGTATGACGCCAGCGTGCGCTGGTTTGGGGTGGCGCCGCGCCTGTTTTACCGCGTCGCGCCTGATCGGGTAGTGTGGCTATGAACTTGCCGTCGGGGCATCGCGCTTGCGCAATGTGATAAATCCGAGAATGCACGAAAGTTTGACCCCCATGAACACGCTCAACGTAGCTGAATACACGCACACCCTCGGTTTACAGGCAAAAACGGCTTCCGCTCTGATGGCCAAAGCGCCAGCAGCTATCAAAAACAAAGCGCTGCGGGCGCTGGTGCGCCTGCTGCGCGAGCAGACCGCGGCGCTGCAGGTGGACAACGCGCGCGACCTGGAGCGTGCCCGCGCCGCCGGCTTGGCCGAGCCCCTGGTGGACCGGCTCAAGCTCAGTCCCAAGGTGCTGGAGACCTGCGCCATCGGCTGCGAGCAGCTCGCCGCCATGCCCGACATCATTGGCGAGATCATCGGCATGAAACAGCAGCCCAGCGGCATCCGCGTGGGCCAGATGCGTGTGCCCATCGGCGTGTTCGGCATGATCTTCGAGAGCCGCCCGAACGTGACCATCGAGGCCGCCAGCCTGTCGATCAAGAGCGGCAACGCCTGCATTCTGCGCGGCGGCTCCGAGGCCATCGACTCCAACAAGGCGCTGGCAAAGCTTGTGCAGCAGGCCTTGGCTGAAGCTGGTTTGCCGCAAGATGCCGTGCAACTGGTGCAAACCACAGACCGCGCCGCCGTGGGCCACCTGATCGCCATGCCCGAGTTTGTGGACGTGATCATCCCGCGCGGCGGCAAGGGCCTGATCGAGCGCATCAGCCGCGAGGCCAAGGTGCCCGTCATCAAGCACCTGGACGGCAACTGCCATACCTATGTGGACGACCCCTGCGACCTGGAGTTGGCGCTCAAGGTCACCGACAACGCCAAGACGCAGAAGTACAGCCCCTGCAACGCGACCGAGAGCCTGCTGGTGGCGCGGGGCGTGGCGGGCGCTTTCCTGCCGCGCATCGGGGCAGTGTTCGCCGACAAAGGCGTGGAAATGCGAGTTTGCGCCGAAAGCAGGGCGCTGTTAGCTACCGTTTCAGGAGCAAAACTGGTGGACGCCACGGAAGCCGACTGGTTCGAGGAGTACCTGGCGCCCATCATCAGCGTCAAGGTGGTGGCGGGGCTTCATGAAGCCATCGCCCACATCAACCGCTATTCCAGCCACCACACCGAGGCCATCCTCACCACCAACCATGTGCACGCCCAGCGCTTCCTGCGCGAGGTGGATTCGAGCAGCGTGATGGTGAACGCCAGCACGCGCTTTGCCGACGGCTTCGAGTACGGCCTGGGCGCCGAGATCGGCATCAGCACCGACAAGTTCCACGCGCGCGGCCCGGTGGGCATCGAGGGGCTCACCTCGCTCAAGTACGTGGTGCTGGGCGAGGGCGAAGTGCGCACCTGATGGCCGGGCGCGACAGACGGGCTTTTGCCGGTTGACGCGCCTGGTGCAGCCACAGATCATTGCAGCGTGAAAATCATCATCATCGGCGCAGGGCGCGTGGGCGAAAGCGTGGCGGACAGCCTGGTGTCCGAACACAACGACATCACCGTCATCGACACCAGCGCAACGCGCTTGCGCGACCTGGAGTCGCGCTTTGACCTGCGGGGCGTGGTGGGCAGCGGCATCGACCCCGCCGTGCTGGCCGAAGCGGGTGCGCGCGATACCGACCTGCTGATTGCCTGCGCGGCCGAGGACGAAACCAACCTGGTGTGCTGCAAGCTGGCGCAGCGGTTGTACGGCATTCCCACCCGCATTGCGCGCGTGCGCACCTCGGGCTTTGCCGACCAAGAGCTGCTGCTGGGCCCCGAGGGCTTTGCGGTGGACCGCATCATCTGCCCTGAAGAATCGCTCACGCGCTACATCGTGCGCCTGGTTGAATACCCCGAGGCCATGCAGGTGCGCGACTTTGCCGGCGGGCGGGCGTGCCTGGTGTCGGTGCGTGCCCGTGCAGGGGCGCCGCTGGTGAGCCACAGCATCGGCGAGTTGCGCCAGATTTTGCCTGGCGTGGACATGCGCCTGGTGGCCATCTACCGGCGCTACTCCGACGAGCCCGACCGCTTTATCGCCTGCGACGGCGCCACCCGTGTGGAGCCGGGCGACGAGGTGTTTGTGCTGGCCGCCAGCGAGCACATCGCGCAGGTGCTGGCTGCGCTGCACCTGCGCGATGGCCAACCTGAGCGGCCCGTGCGGCGCATCATGATCGCTGGCGGCGGTGAGGTGGGCCTGCGGCTGGCGCGCCAGCTGGCGCAGGAGCCTTCACGCTTTCACCTCAAGGTGATCGAGGAACTGCCCGAGCGCTGCGTCGCACTGGCGTCCGATTTGCCCTCGGACGTGCTGGTGCTGCAGGGCGATACCACCGACGAAGACCTGCTGGCCGATGAGAGCGTGGAAGAGACAGACCTCTTTCTCGCGCTGACCGAGGACGACGAGGACAACATCATGTCCTGCCTGCTGGCCAAGCGCATGGGCGCGCGCCGTGTGCTGGCGCTCATCAACCGGCGCAGCTATGCAGATTTGATGCACGGCACACAGATCGACATTGCCCTCTCGCCCGCGCAGGCCATGCTGGGTGAGCTGCTGGCCCACGTGCGCCAGGGCGACGTGCAGGCCGTGCACAGCCTGCGCCGGGGCGTGGCCGAGGCGCTGGAGATCGTGGCACGCGGCGACCGCAAGAGCTCGCGCGTGGTGGGGCGTCGGGTCAACGAGCTGTCGCTGCCGCCCGAGGTGCACATGGGCCTGATCGTGCGCGGCCTGCCTGTTGCCGACGAGCAGGCTCCTGGGCTTGCGGAGCCGCAGGTCATCATCCCGCACAGCACCACGGTGATTGAAAGCAACGACCACGTGGTGTTCTTCCTGCCGCACAAGCGGCTGGTGCGCGAGGTGGAAAAGCTCTTTCGCGTCGGGGCCACGTTTTTCTAACCCCGCGCGCACAAGCCCATGTTGGATTTGCTCCCCGTTCTGCGTGTGCTCGGCATGCTGATGGCTGTTTTTTCTCTCACCATGGGGCTGCCCTGGGGCATTTCGTGGGCGCAGGCCGAGGCGGTGTGGCGCGTCTACCCGCTCTCCATGGCCCTGACCATGCTGGCCGGGCTGGGGCTGTGGTGGGGGCTGCGCCGCCATGACCGGGAGCTGCTGCCGCGCCACGGGGTGATGCTGGTCACGCTGGTGTGGGTGCTGCTGCCCCTGTGCGCCTCGCTGCCGCTGATGCTGGCGATGCACCAGTTGGGGCGGCCCATGTCGTTCACCCATGCGTATTTCGAGGTCGTTTCGGGCTTGAGCACGGCGGGCTCCACCGTTCTCAGCGGGCTCGATACCTTGCCCGCCTCGGTCAACGTGTGGCGCACTTTTTTGCAGTGGCTGGGCGGCATGGGCATCCTGATCCTGGCGGTGGCGGTGCTGCCCTTGTTGGGTGTGGGAGGTAGCCAGCTCTTCAAGGCCGAGGCGGCGGGGCCGGTGAAAGACGCCAAGCTCACCCCGCGCATGACCGAGACCGCCAAGGGGCTGTGGGGGGTGTATGCGTTCTTCTCGATCGCATGCACCCTGGCCTATTGGTGGGGGGGCATGGGCCTGCTGGACGCCCTCATGCACATGTTCACCACCCTGAGCCTGGGAGGGCTCTCGCCCTACGATGCGAGCTTTGGCCATTTCCAGTCGCCGCTGCTGGAAGCGATTGCGGTGTTCTTCATGCTGCTGGCCGGGTGCAACTTTGCGCTGTACTTTATGGCCCTGCGCCGCCGCTCCTTGCGCGGACTTTGGCGCGACCCCGAGCTGCGTGCCACCCTCCTGGTTCTGGTCGGCGGCGGTCTGCTGGTGTCTGTGCTGCTGTGGCTGAAGGGAGCCTATGCGCCCCTGGAGGCGCTGCGCCACGGCATGTTCAACGTGGTGTCCATCGCCACGACCACCGGTTTTTCCACGGTGGACTACCTGCAGTGGCCGGTTTTTGCGCCTGTGTTCATGCTGCTGCTGTCGGGGGTGGCCACCAGTGCCGGGTCGACGGGCGGCGGAATCAAGATGGTGCGCATGCTGATCCTGCTCAAACAGGCCCGGCGTGAGATGAAGCGCCTGGCGCATCCCCGCGCTGTGCAGCCGGTGCGGCTGGGCGATGCGGTGGTGGATTCTGGGGTGATCTTCTCCGTGCTGGCGTTCATGCTGGTGTATGGCGGAACCGTCATAGGGCTGAGCATGCTGCTGCTGCTGACCGATCTGGACCCGGTGACGGCGTTTTCTGCGGTGCTGGCCAGCGTCAACTGCATGGGGCCGGGGTTGGGGGCCGTGGGGCCATCGTCCAACTTTTCGGTGTTGACGGATTTTCAGCTTTGGGTGTGCACGCTGGCCATGCTGCTGGGGCGGCTGGAGTTTCTCAGCGTGATGGCCTTGCTGGCACCCTCGTTTTGGCGGCGCTGAGCCCTCCGGCCCGTGGGATTGCCATGGCGCGCCCCTACAATGGGCCGCACCCGACCTACACGCACAGCCATGGTTCCGCACCTCACAACGGCCCTCACGGGGCCCATCAACGAGCTTGAACAGCGCATCATCGACTCCATGCCCGCCACGGAGCGCTGGTTCCGGCTGGAATGGATGGAGCACACCCCGCCGTTCTACACCTCGGTGGACATCCGCAATGCCGGGTTCAAGCTGGCGCCGGTGGATACCAACCTGTTCCCCGGCGGCTGGAACAACCTCACGCCCGAGATGCTGCCCCTGGCGGTGCAGGCGGCCATGGCGGCCATCGAGAAGATCTGCCCCGAGGCGCGCAACCTGCTGATCATTCCCGAGAACCACACGCGCAACAGCTTTTACCTGAGCAACCTGGTGCAGTTGCAGCGTATCTTCAACATGGCGGGCCTGAACGTGCGCATAGGCTCGGTCAGCCCCGAGATCAAGAAGGACACCGTGGTGGAGCTGCCCACGGGCGAGACCATCACGCTCGAACCCGTGGTACGCACGCGCAGGCGCCTGGGGCTCAAGGACTTCGACCCCTGCACCATCCTGCTGAACAACGATTTGTCGGCGGGCGCGCCCGGCATCCTCGAAGACATCCACGAGCAGTACCTGCTGCCGCCGCTGCACGCGGGCTGGACGGTGCGGCGCAAGAGCCAGCATTTCCGCAACTATGAAGAAGTGGCCAAACGCTTTGGCAAGCTGCTGGGCATTGACCACTGGCTCATCAACCCAATGTATGGCAAGTGCGCCGGGGTGGACTTTGCCGCCGAGACGGGCCTGGAGGAGTTGCAGACCCAGGTCGATGCGCTGCTGACCAAGGTGCGCCGCAAGTACAAGGAATACGGCATCCACGAAAAGCCCTTTGCCGTGGTCAAGGCCGACAACGGCACCTACGGCATGGGCATCATGACCGTGCACGACGCCAAGGAACTGCAGGAACTCAACCGCCGCACGCGCAACAAGATGGCGGTGGTCAAGGACGGCCAGCCCGTGCACGACCTCCTCATCCAGGAAGGCGTGCTCACGCAGGAGCGCATGAACGACGCCGTGGCCGAGCCTGTGGTGTACATGATGGACCGCTATGTGGTGGGGGGCTTCTATCGCGTTCATGCCGACCGGGGCGTGGACGAAAACCTCAACGCGCCCGGCGCCGGTTTTGTGCCGCTGGCCTTCGCCCATGGCGCCCAATTGCCCCAACGGGGCGCGCGCCCTGGGGCCAGCGCGCCCAACCGCTTTTACATGTACGGCGTGGTCGCGCGCCTGGCCATGCTCGCCGCCAGCTACGAGCTGGAAGCCACCAACCCGGACGCAGAGGCGTACGACTGACCCCCTGAGGGACTTGCAAAATTCAAAACCGCAACATGGCGGAAACACTTCGGTGCTCAATATTTGAGCACTTTGCGGTTGTCAGGAAGAATGCGCAGCGCTATCGCATCGATTCCCCCGTGGGTGACCCGCAGTGCTCCCTC